>NC_008786.1:3000000-3300000 GCF_000015565.1 Verminephrobacter eiseniae EF01-2 | reverse complement strand
TTCAAATTCATGCATTTCTGGAACATGTAAGTCCATACCTATATCACGCAACCAATATGATTGCGTGGCGCTCTGATCGATCTGCGTTGGCACATCCCAGCCCCGGGCGTTTGTTTAACTCCACAATAATATTGCTTGATCTTCCGAGGCATGGCATGTATTTTTATACCGTTGGTCGATGCCATTGAAAATGTGATATCTGGAGCCTCGACCTGGAACTTATTCCACGCTCCCTCGACCGAAGTGGCGGACATAATTTGAGGAAATGATGAACAAATGGTTCACTCTTGCGGAATACGCTCATGCGGCATACGGTGACGAAGCCGATATCATCTGGCGAGGCTGTGTCCTGCGGGTTCCTTCCGTATCCCCGCCAGACCCAACTTGGTATCCGGATCCGGTGATGGGCTTCATCGTGGTCGAGGCGATGCCGTTTGGGGCTGAACCTCACGGTGTTTCTGGCTTACTCGTTGCATCAGGCCATAAAGCAGGGTTGGTGCATGTCATTTTTCCAAAGGAATCCCTGCCGAAGGGCTACGTTTACGGACTGAGTACCGCATGGCTCATTGCGAACTGGAAAAAGTGGGTTTATCCACGGGGAAATGCGGAATCGGTTCTCATTCGTGAGCCTGAAACCCTATTGCGGATGCCTGCTGTAAAATCGCAGCGCTGGAAAACCAGCAGCCGTCAAAACAGGCCTCACACAATGAGCAATTGGCGCACCTTGACGACCTACGGCAGCGATGTTGTCAAGCGAGGCTGTATTCTGCGGGTTCCTTCCGCATCCCCGCCAGAGCAAGAATGGGACGATTCAGTTGATGTTTTCACTTGGTATCCGGACCCGGTTATTGACTTCATCGTAGTCGACGCGGACTCATTTGAAGGCAGGTCTGGCTTGCTCGTTGCCTCAGGCCACAAAGCAGGGGTGGTATATGTCATTTTTCCAAAGGAATCCATACCGGAAGGTGATGCCAGGGGTCTGAGTACCGCGTGGCTCATTGCGAATTGGAAGAAGTGGGTTTATCCATGGGGAAGCGCAGAATCGGTTCTTGTCCGTGAGTCGGAAACCATATTACGGATGCCTGTTACGAGATCACAACGCAGACCGTAGGAAATTTCAAATCCATGCATTTCTGGAACATGTAAGTCCATACCTATATCACGCAACCAATATGATTGCGTGGCGCTCTGACCGATCGGCGTTGGCACGTCCCAGCCCTGGGCGTTTGTTTAACTCCACAATAATATTGCTTGATCTTCCGAGGCATGGCATGTATTTTTATGCCGTTGGTCGATGCCATTGAAAATGTGATATCTGGAGCCTCGACCTGGAACTTGTTCCACGCTCCCTCGACCGAAGTGGCGGATATAATTTGAGGAAATGATGAACAAATGGTTCACTCTTGCGGAATACGCTCATGCGGCATACGGTGACGAAGCCGATATCATCTGGCGAGGCTGTGTCCTGCGGGTTCCTTCCGTATCCCCGCCAGACCCAACTTGGTATCCGGATTCGGTGATGGGCTTCATCGTGGTCGAGGCGATGCCGTTTGGGGCTGATCCTTACGGTGCTTCTGGCTTACTCGTTGCATCAGGCGATAAAGCAGGGTTGATGCATGTCATTTTTCCAGAGGAATCCCTGCCGAAGGGCTACGTTTACGGACTGAGTACCGCATGGCTCATTGCGAACTGGAAAAAGTGGGTTTATCCACGGGGAAATGCGGAATCGGTTCTCATTCGTGACCCTGAAAGCATATTGCGGATGCCTGCTGTAAAATCACAGCGTTGGAAAAACAGCAGCCGTCAAAACAGGCCTCACACAATGAGCAATTGGCGCACCTTGACGACCTACGGCAGCGATGTTATCCGGCGAGGCTGTATTCTGCGGGTTCCTTCCGTACCCCCGCCGGAGCAGGAATGGGACGACGCAGTTGGGTGCTTGACTTGGTATCCAGATCCGGTTGTTGACTTCATCGTGGTCGACGCGGACTCATTTGAAGGCAGGTCTGGCTTGCTCGTTGCCTCAGGCCACAAATCAGGGTTGGTGCCTGTCGTCTTTCCAAAGGAATCTGTGCTACAGAGCGCCGGTGGTCTGAGTACCGCGTGGCTCATTGCGAACTGGAAGAAGTGGGTTTATCCATGGGGAAGCGCAGAATCGGTTCTTGTCCGTGAGCCTGAAACCATATTGCGGATGCCTGCTGTAAAATCGCCACGCAGGAAATCTTGAGGACAACCCCGGCAGCCATGCGGTCGATGTAGCGGAAGCGATGGCCATGGCCGCAGTCGGCGACATTCCCAATGCTCTCGACGCCGATGGCGTTGCCGCCGCTTTCCCTTCGCTGCGGCATCCTGGCGGGTAGCCGCAAAGGCTGTCCGCCGGGCTTCACAAGAAACCCGGCTTCAAGCGCATGATCTGCACGCGCCAGCCGCCATCAAACAAACAGCAATATGCGCATTCTTGGCATCGACCCGGGGCTTCAGACCACCGGCTTTGGCGTGGTGGACATCGACGGCCAGCAACTGCGCTATGTGGCCAGCGGCACCATACGCACCACCTCGCTGGCGCTGGGCGACCTGCCCGGGCGCCTGAAGATACTGTTCGACGGGATCACCGAGCTGGCGGCGCGCTACCAGCCCGATGCGGCCGCTGTCGAAATCGTGTTCGTCAACGTCAATCCGCAATCGACCCTGCTGCTGGGCCAGGCGCGCGGGGCCTGTATCACGGCCTTGGTGGCCAGCCACTTGCCGGTGGCCGAGTACACCGCGCTGCAAATGAAAAAAGCCGTGGTCGGCCATGGCCGCGCGGCCAAGAGCCAAGTGCAGGAGATGGTGCGCCGTCTGCTGCACCTGCCTGCGCTGCCCGGCACCGATGCGGCCGACGGCCTGGGGCTGGCCATCACCCACGCCCATGTCGGCCCTGCCATGGGCCGCCTGGGCGCGGCCACCCCGTTGAACCGCCGCCAGCATGCGATGTACAAGGGCGGGCGCAGTTATTGAGTGATTGGCTTTGGGGGCGCGCGAAAAATGGCGGCGCTTGTCAAGCCATTGACATACGGCCTTGCACGGCCTGTCTAGACTGCAACGCAGTCCGAGACGCGCCCCATCGACCAACCGGCCCCTTCACGAACCGGCTGCGCGTCGCCTCAGTGCCTGCATGTCCCGAATCACGCAATGCAACTTGCTTTTACCGATCAGCCCTTGCTCGTGCAGCGCTATCAGCACGTTCGAGACCATGACCCGGCTCAGGCCGGTGATGTTGGCCATCTCCTGGTGCGTGAACGCGACGCCGATCAACGTGCCGCCGTCCACCGCCTGGCCGTAGGTGTCGGCCAACTGCACCAGGTGGTGCAGCACGCGCTGCGCGGCCGTGGCCTGGCTCAGCAGCAGGTTCTGGTTGGCGATGATGCGCAGCTTCATGTTGGCCAGCCAGAGCACCTGGCGCAGGCAGCCCGGGTCGCGCTCCATGGCGTCGCGCAACTGCTGGCGACCGATCTGCCTGACCAGCACGTCCGACGAGGCCATGGCCGTCATCGAATGCCGTCCGTCGAGGAAGGCACTGCATTCGCCGACCATGCCGCGCGTGCCGACGATGGCCAGGTGCTTTTCGTGCCCGGCCGCCGACAGCAGCATCAGTCGCACGCGCCCTTGCTCGACCACATAGACATGCTGCACTGCCTGGCCCTGCGAAAACAGTGTCTGGCCCTTGCGCAAGCGCACGCCGGGTGCGCCCGCAGCCAGCAGCGGCTCCCAGCCGAAATGCGGCACTTCGATCCACGCGGAGGGGGTTGCCGTGCCGTTGCTGCAATGGGTGTCGTTCGCGCTTTGCTGCATCAGCCATCCATCACCACAGGGCCTTGCCGGCGCGCAAGGCTGTCATATGAAGCACCCCTTTTCTTCCTACCGGAAACTGTTCCCGATTTTGCAGCGGACGGCCCAGCTCTCCAGTTGCTCGCAAAGCGCGCTGAGCTTGCCGGTGCGCCGCGCCATCGATGATTACCTGGAGGTCTGGCTGCAGCGCGGCGCGGACTGGGGCTACTGGATGGAGCAGGTGGCGCTGGCCCGCGCCGAGTTCGCACGCATGATCCATGCCGAGCCGGGCGATGTGGCAGTGCTGGGCAGCGTCTCGGACGCAGCCTCGAGCATCGCCTCGGCCTTGGACTTCAGCGCTGAACGGCGCGAGATCGTCACCACCACGCTGGACTTCCCGTCGCTGTGCCATGTCTGGCTTGCGCAGCAGCCACGCGGCGCGCAGGTGCGCTTCGTGCAAGCGCAAGCCGGCGGCACGCGCACCAGCGCGCAGATCGCCGAGGCCATTGGCGCGCGCACCGCGCTGGTGTCGGTGTCGCAGGTCTGCTTCTACGACGGCCAGATCGTTGACATCGCGGCCACCGGCCGCGCAGCGCGGGCGCAGGGCGCGCTGCAGTTCGTCGATGCCTACCAGTCGGCCGGGGCCGTCAGCATCGATGTGCGCGCACAAGAGCTCGACATGCTGGCCGCCGGCGCGCAAAAGTACCTGCTGGGCATTCCGGGCATTGCCTTTCTCTATGTCCGGCCAACGCTCGCGCAGCGGCTCAGGCCCACGATCACGGGCTGGTTTGGCCGGGTCGATCCGTTCGCCTTCGACCCGCTGCATCTGGACTTCGCCGACGGCGCTGCACGCTTCAACACCGGCACGCCGCCGATGATGTGCGCCTGCGCGGCGCGCGCCAGCATGGCCCTGCTCAACGAGATCGGCATCCCGGCCATCGAGGCCTATCTGGCCGAACTGTCTGCCCTGGCCCTGGAGGAAGCCGCGCGCCTGGGCCTGTCGGTGGCCAGTCCGGGGGCCTGCGGTGCGCCCGTCGCCAAGGGCGCGAACACCGCCATCCACATTCCGAACGCGGCGCGGGTCGAGGCCCAAATGCTGCAATCGGGCTATGTGGTATCGGCCCGCAACGACGTGATCCGCATCGCGCCGCATTTCTACAACCAGGCCGACGAGGTGGTCGGCGCTTTGCGCGAACTGGCACGGTTGACACGATGATCGACCAACCTGTCCCAACCTGCACCCCGGCGGCTGGCCAGGCTGGCGGCCGCAGTCATCGAGCATCGGTCACTTGCTGCGTACCGGCAGCGCTGGCACTGGCCTTTTTGGCCGATGGCCGCCAACTCGGCCGCTGGGCGCTGGGTTGCTGGCAGACCGAACCGGACGACGACAGCGCCGACGACGGCCTGGTGCGCGGCCACTCGCTGTTCGACGGCCAGCCCACCTGGGTGCGACCCGTGGTGGAGCCGCAGCGCCCGAGCGCCGCCCGGCCGCCCGAAGGCGCTCATACCGCAGCCGAAGGCGCAGGTACTCCATTGAGCGCCGCCCGGCCGCCCGAAGGCGCCCATACCGTAGCCGAAGGCGCAGGTACTCCAGCGAGCGTGGTCTACCATGTCGGCCGCTCGCCCAACGCGCTGACTGCGCGCATCCGCGCCACGGTGCAGCCCGTGCACACGCCCGGGACGCTACATGCCGATGGCGCCCCACGCCCCGATGGCGCCTCATGCCGCATCAGCCTGCACGCCGAGCGCCCCGGCGACATGGACGATGCCCGCTGGCTGCGCCTGGTGCGCTGCCACGAGGTCGAGGTGCTGCTGATCCAGGCGCAACTGCGGCTGTTGCAGGCAGCGCAACCACCCGCCACCCCTGTTTGCAACCCCTGCGGAGAAGCCCGATGAATCGACGCGATTTCGGCCAGACCCTGGCTGCCACCTTGCTGGCACCCGCACTGTCGGCGCCCCTGGCACCTCTGACCGCACGGGCCAAGCCCTATGCCGCCGCTGCCGGGCCGATCCGCGTGCTGGTCGGGTTTCCGCCGGGCGGTGCGACCGATGTGGTGGCGCGCGCCCTGATCGACAGGCTTGGCAAGCAGATGGACGGCCAGGTCTTCATCGTCCAGAACCAGTCCGGCGCCGGCGGGCAGATCGCAGCGCAGTTGCTCAAGGCCGCGCCGCCCGACGGCGCCACGATCATGCTGTCCATCGACCACACGCAGGTGATCATTCCACTGACCGTCGCCGCTGCCGGCTACCACCCGGTGAACGACTTCACTGCGCTGGCTGGCGTGGCCAAGTACTACAACGTGCTGGCCGTGGGCAGCAGCACCCGGATCAAGACCCTGCCCGCGCTTGGCGCCTGGATGAAGGCCCACAGCAGCCAGGCGAACTACGGCATCCCCGCCGCCGGCAGCGTGCCGCAGTTCATCGGCCAGATCGTCGGGCAGTCGTTCGGCGTGGCGCTCAATCCCGTGCCCTACAAGGGCGGCGCGCCGATGGTGCAGGACTTGCTGGCCGGCCAGGTGCCGATAGGCATTGCCTCGATGACCGAACTGATCGAACACCACCGCGCCGGCAAGGTCTGCATCCTGGCCAGTTCGGGCACCGAGCGCAGCCGCATCGCACCGGAGATTCCCACCTTTGCCGAACTCGGCTTCAAGAGACTGGAGAAAAACCCCTGGCTGGCCTTCTTCGGGCCCAAGGGCCTGCCAGCGGAATTCGTCGCGCAGTTCGACCAGGCGATGCACGCCGTGCTGGCACAGCCCGATCTGCAAGAGCGCCTGGCCAAGATGGGCAACGAGGTCGCGGCAGCGCCCGCCAAGGAAGTGCAGCAATGGGTGATCGACGCCTCGCAGCACTGGGGCCAGGTCATCCGCGAGACCGGATTCAAGCCGCTATGAAAACCACCAACGCACCGGGCGCCGGGCGGCGCTTCATCCAGAGCGGATCGCGCTGGGAAGAACTGGCCGGCTATTCACGCGCCGTGGTCGATGGTGACGATATTCTGGTATCCGGCACCATCGGGCAGGACTTTGCCAGCGGCCAATTCCCGCCCTCGGCCAGCGCCCAATGCGAACTGGCGCTGGACACCATCGAAGCCGCGCTGGCCCAGGCGCAAGCCACGCTGGCCGACGTGCTGCGCGTGCGCGTCTACCTGGCCGATCGCGCCGATGTGCTCGCCGTCAGCCAGGTGCTGCGCCGGCGCTTGGGGCACAACCGCCCGGCCAACACCACCTTGTGCTGCGCGCTCGCGGTCGAGGGCGCCAAGGTGGAGTTGGAGGTGAGCGCGCGGCGGCAACGCCACGGCACGCCGCCTGCCGTGTGATCCGGGCGCGCTCGGATGAGGCGCTGTTTTCCGGGTGGAACGGATCGCCCGGCACGGCGAGGCCGGCCCCAATGGACACAACGCTGCGCTGATTCCCTGTGCTTTCCCGGTGCGCCACGGCCCGTGTCGGGTGCGGGCGGGGTTTCTGGCGCGCACCAGTCCTTTCAGGATGCCCACGCGGCTGGCGATTGCGCTGACGGCGGCTCCCTGAAACCCTCGTCGGGAAAGACCTGGCGGGCGCCGATCTGCGCGCCTGCGAACGAACTGCCCGCTCACTCGGCCTGGATACCGGCCGCAGTGATGTAGCGCTTCCATTGGGCCTGGTCTTCGACGATGGCTTTGGCGAACTCGCTCGCGCCGGCCGGATAGGCGATGGTGCCGAGCTGTGCGAAGTGCGCTGCGGCTTCGGGCGTCTGGACAAATTCGAGCGCCAGCATCGACAGCTTGTCGATGACCGGCTGCGGGGTGCCGGCCGGTGCGAACAGGCCGACCCAACTCACCAAGGTGGCCTCTCCGAGGCCCGCTTCGGCCAGCGTCGGCACATCTTCCAGGGTCGCCACACGGGCCGGGCTGGTCACCACGAGCGCGCGCAGCTTGTTCGCCCGCACCAGCGGCACTGCGGTCGAGACTTCGAGGATGCCGTAGTCGATGGTGCCGCCAACCAGGTCGGGCAGCAGGTTGCTTGTCCCCTTGTAGGGCACATCGACGGCGTCGATCCTGGCAGCGCCGTTGATGGCGCCGAGCATCGTGCGGTAGCCCGTGGTGCTGGTGCCGAAGTTGAGCTTGCCGGGCCTGTCGTGCGCCGCGTCTGCCAGGTCGGCCAGGCTGCGGTACGGCGAGGTGGCCGGCACGACGATGGTGACCGGCAGCGCGCTCAAGCGCGCGATCGGAGCGAAGTCCTCGTTGGCGTTGTACGGCAGGTTCTTGAAAAGATACGGATTGGCGGCCAGCGCGCTGGCCGATGCGAGGAGCAAGGTATAGCCGTCGGGCGCGGCCTTGGCGACGTAATCGCAGGCCAGAATGGAGTTGGCGCCCGGCCTGTTCTCGATGAAGACACCCTGCCCGAGCCGCTCGCCGAGGTAGCTGGCCATCAGGCGTGAAAAGCCATCGACGCCGGAGCCGGCGCTGGTCACCGACACGATGCGGACCGGGCGCACCGGGTAGTCCTGGGCCATGGCCTGCGTGTGCGCCAGCGCGAGGAGGCCGCCAAGGGCGGCAGAGGCGGTGGCAAAGGCAAAGGCAAGGGCAACAAAGGGACGACGCGCCCGAAGGCGAACGATGGAATGGCTCATGCTGTCTCCGTTGCGGTGCAGGTCGGCGCAGGCCCTGCCGTGCCCCCGGGACGCCGGCCTTCTTCTGCCCGGGGATGCGCGGCACCCGCCCTGAAAGCCGCCGCGACCGGCGCCGCCGATCAGCGTCTGGCCGGTGGCGCAGCTCGACTCCGGGATGCAGAACATAGGTGGAGGGGGATCAAAGGGCGGCCACCACGGCTTCGCCGAGGATCTTCACGTCGCCCGTCTGGTTGACGCATTGCAGTTGCAGGCGCAAGCGCAATTCGCCGCCGTGCGTGAAGCGCTCGACCACGCGGCCGGTGCACAGCGGCGCGTCGTGCACCCGGGTAATGCCGGTAAAGCGCAGATGCAGGCGGCGCAGCCGCTGCTGCCCGGCCCAGTCCGTGACCAGCCGCCCGACATAGGCGGCCGAGAGCATGCCGTGCGCAAACACGTCGTCGAGGCCGGCGCTGCGGGCGAAGTCGATGTCGATGTGGATCGGGTTGTGGTCGCCCGAGGCGCCGGCATACAGCGCCAGCGTGGTGCGGGAGATCGCGGGCAACTGCAGCGCGGGGATGCTGTCGCCCACCTGCATGTCTTGCAATGCCGGGGTGGCCATGTTGTCATGCCTTCACGAGTTGGCGCTGCACCAGGGCTGCGCGCAGATCGGCGATGTGCACGCCGTCCTGGTTGCTGACGCGCGTCTGCTTGACCAGGAACTCGAGTGCTCCGCCCTTCTTGTCGTAGATGTCGACGATCTTCTGCTCGTAGCTGAGGGTGTCGCCGGCGTAGGCTTGCGCGTGGTATTCGTAGGACTGCTCCGCGTGCAGCAGGCGCTCGAGGTCGATGCCGGCCAGCTCCAGCAGCGCGCGCGTCGGGAACAGACGCCCTTCCAGACATGACAGGAAGGTGGGCGGAACGCGCAGCGCACGGTGGCCGGCAGCGCGCGCCGCAGACGGGTCGAAGCAGGTCGCATCGGTCTCGCCGATGGCCTGCGCATACGAGCGCACGGCGCCTTCCTCGACGACAAGGCTGCGCTTGCCGAAGCTGTGGCCAATCAGGTTCCGATCGAGCATGGCGCTTGTCCGTTATTTTTCACCCATGGCCGGCTCACAGCTTGCGCGCGATGAGGTCGCGCATGACTTCGTTGGCGCCGCCGACCACGCGCGAAACGCGGTAGTCCGCGAAGGCGCGCGCGATCGGGTACTCCAGCATGTAGCCATAGCCGCCGTGCAGTTGCACCATGTCGTCGAGGCATTTCCACAGCGCCTCCGTGGCGTACATCTTGGCAATGGCGGCCTCCTGCACGCTGAGTTTGCGGCGCAGGTGTTCGCCGAGGTAGTAGTCGACCATCGTGCGCACGGCAACCGACTGCGCCTTGACATCGGCCAGCTTGAACTTGGTGTTCTGGAAATCCCACACGGTCTGCTCGAACGCGCGGCGCTGCTTCACATACTCCAGCGTGAGGCCGAGCAGGCGCTCGAGCGCGACGGCTGCGTACAGGGCGATGATCAAGCGCTCCTGGGCCAACTCCTGCATCAGGTAGGCGAAGCCCTGGTTCTCCTGGCCGAGGAGATTGGCAACGGGGACGCGCAGATTGTCGAAGAACAGCTCGGCGGTATCGGCTGCGGGCTGGCCCACCTTATCGAGCTTGCGGCCACGGCGAAAACCCGCGCGGTCGGCCTCGACCATGATCAGACTCACCCCCTTGGCGCCGGCGGCCGGCGAGGTCTTGCACACCAGCAAGACCATGTCGCAGTTCAAGCCGTTGCTGATGAAAATCTTGCTGCCATCGATGACGTATTCATCGCCGTCGCGCACTGCGGTGGTGCGCATCGCCTTGACATCCGAGCCACCCCCCGGCTCGGTGATGGCCACGGCCAGGATCTGCTCGCCACGGCAAATGCCCGGCAGCCATTTTTGTTTCTGTGCCTCGGTGCCCAGGCGCACGATGTAGGGCGCGATGATGTCCGAGTGCAGCGAAAAGCCCGCGCCCGACACCCCCGCGCGGTGCGCCTCCTCGAGGACGATCGCCGCATGGCCGAAGTCGCCCCCGCCGCCGCCGTACTCGGCCGGCACCGCCACGCAAAGCAGGCCCTCGCGGCCGGCCTTGAGCCAGGTCTGGCGGTCGATCCTGCCGGCCTGGTCCCATTCGGCTTGGCGTGGAACGCACTCGCGTTCAAAAAAGCGCCGCGCGCTGGGCCGCAGCATTTCGTGGTCTGCGCGAAAAACCGTGCGATTCACATCCACTGGAAGCTCCTGTCGGTGCATCTGCTGGCAAACGGCGGCCTCGGGGCAAACCCTGCCGCGCCCGTCCCATGATCGTCCATCGACCGGCGGAGATCACTAGCCGTATTGGCCAGTCGGCCTGGTGCGACCGGCCGGTCGATGGCGCGCCGCGCTCAGTCCATCCCTGCGCGGCAGCCCTTGCGCAGCCGCCCGACGACCGGGCTGCTGCCGGCCGCCCGCGCCTCCTTTTCCGGCCAGGCGGGCACGGGTGCCGGCGCGCCTGCCGGCGTGGCGCCATCGGGGTCAGGCCCCGCCCGAAATCATCGGCGTGCTCCCGCTCGTGTCGTGTCACCGATCAGATGTCGCAGGCTGCGCGCAGCCATCGGAGCGCAGCGCAAGGCGCATCGCGCAGCCCATACCGAGCGTATTGGCAAGCGATGCAACGCCGCGATGCGCTTCGATGGCCAGCGCAGACCGACAGATGATCGGTGACGCGACACTAGGCGGCGGGGGCGGTGTGCGAGGCGGGGTGATCGGGGTGATCCGGCTGCCCCGGCGCTTTCGCGTAGCGTTCGCGCAGCACCTGCTTGTAGAGCTTGCCGGTGGGCAGGCGCGGCATCTGGTCGATGAAGTCGAGCGAGCGCGGCACCATGAATCGCGCGACCTTGCCGCGCACGAAAGCCAGCAGTTCTTCCGCCAGCGCGGCCGATGGCAGCACGCCTGCGGCAGGCTCGATGACGACCTTGACCGCTTCGCCCATCTCCGGATCGGGCACGCCGATCACGGCCACGTCAGCTACGCCCGGATGCAGCGCCAATGCGTTCTCGATGGCCTGCGGATAGATGTTGACCCCGCCCGAAATGATCATGAAGGACTGGCGATCGGTCAGATACAGGTAGCCGTCCGCGTCGAGATGGCCGATGTCGCCGAGGGTCGACCACAACGGGTGGCACGGGTGCTGCGCGGCGCGCGTCTTCTCGGGGTCCTTGTGGTAGTGGAAGGGCTGCGCGTCGCGCTCGAAATAGACCAGCCCGTCCTGCCCGGCGGGCAATGGCCGGCCCTGCCCGTCCCCTGCGCAGATGTGGATCACGCCCTGCAACGCCTTGCCGACCGAGCCTGGCCGCGCGAGCGCTTCATGGCTGTCGATGGCGGTGAGGCCGGCGCCCTCGCTGCCGCCGTAGTACTCGTGCACGATCGGGCCCCACCATTCGATCATCTGGCGTTTGACTTCCACCGGACAGGGCGCGGCTGCGTGGATGGCGACGCGGTGGCTGCGCAGATCGAATCCGGCGCGCTGTCCGGGTGAGAGCTTGAGCAGCCGGATGAACATCGTCGGCACCCATTGGCTGTGGGTGATGCGGTAGCGATCGATCAGCGCCAGCGCCGGCATCGGCTCGAATTTCTCCATGAAGACCACCGTGCCGCCGCAAAACTGCACGTTGGTCGTGTAGTTCAGCGGTGCCGCGTGGTACAGCGGCGCCGGCGAGAGGTATATCGATTCGGCCGTGAACAGGTAGTGGCGCATCATCGCCATGCGTGTGTCCAGGTCCGGGGCCTCATCGATCCGGCAGGCCCTTTGCGCGCGCACCACGCCCTTGGGACGGCCAGTGGTGCCGGAACTGTAGAACATGGTGGCGCCGAGCCACTCGTCGGCCAGGCGCGCAGCGGATGCGGCGGCAATGGCCTGCTCGTAGCTGTCCCAGCCCGGGATCGTTCCGTCGAGCATCAGGCGGCGCTCGCAAGCGGGCATGGCGCAACTGAGCTGCGCCGCCAAAGCGCGCATCGCGAACGAGGAAACGACGACGCGCGCATCGCTGTCCGTGATGATGTAGGCCGCCTCGTCGGCGGTCAGGTAGCGGTTGACCGCCGTCAGCAACAGGCCCGAACGGAATGCCGCCCACGCCACCTCGAAGCAGCGCAGATGGTTCTCGAGCAGCATCGCAATGCGCTCGCCGCGCCGCAGGCCGAGCGCATACAGGTATTGCGCGAACCGGTTGGAGCGCTCCTCCAGTTCGCGGTAGCTCAGGCTCGCGCCAGTGGTGCCGTTGATGACGGCCGGCTTGTCCGGCGTCAGGACGGCGAAGTCGCCGAGGTATTTCGGGGCCGCCATCGCGTCGCCGCCTCAATCGCTCTGGTTGGACAGCACCAGTGTGGCTGCGGCGGTGAACATGCCGCCCACGCCCTGGACCACGCTGGTGCGCACATGCTCGACCTGGCGGAAGGCCTCGCCGCGCAACTGGCGCACCGACTCCAGGATCGCAAACATGCCGTACATGCCGGTGTGCGTGTAGAGCAGGCCGCCGCCATGGGTGTTGAGCGGCAGGCGCCCGCCGGGCCGCGTGTGGCCCTCGGCGATGAACGCGCCGGCCTCGCCCCGACCGACGAAACCCATGTCCTCCAGCCCGTACAGCGGCAAGTGGGCGAACGCATCGTAGATCATCAGGTGATCGACATCGGCATGGCGGATGCCCGCCTGCGCAAAGGCTGCCCGGCTGGACAGGCGAAAGCCCTTTGCGCGCGTCATGTCGTCCATCATCGAGACCAGCGGGCTGTCGCAGGACTCGCCCGCCCCGCGCAGGTACACCGGCGTGCCGCAGCGGCGCAGGTCGCGCGCGCGTTCTGCCGACGTGATGAGCAGCGCGCCGCCGCCATCGGTGACCACGCAGCATTCGAGCTTGTGAAACGGGTAGGCGATCATCGGCGAGGCCAGCACGTCCCCGACGGTGAGCAGTTTGTTGCGACTGGCGCGCGGGTTGCCCTGCGCCCAGTGGCTTTGCGCCACCACCACCTCGGCCAATTGCTCGTGCGTCGTGCCGGTCTCCTTCATGAAGCGCAGCATCGGCAGCGTGAACATGTTGGGCGGCGTCGCGACACCGTAGGGCGTCTCGAACTGCCCCGCCATCGTGAAGGGCGCCGCAGGCCGGGGCACCCGGCCGACATGAGAGCGGCCCGACTGGCCGTGCAGCACCAGCACCGTCGTGCACAGTCCGGCGTGGATGGCTGCGGCCGCATGGCGCACATGGACCAGGAACGAGCAGCCGCCGACCGAGGTGCCGTCATACCACGAGGGCGTGATGCCAAGGTAGTGCGCCACATCGATCGGCGAATCGACGGCACTGGTGATGCCGTCGACATCGGCCAGCGTCAGGCCGGCATCGGCCAGCGCGCGGTGGGCGGCGTCGGCGCGCAGGTCCAGCTCGGACAGCTGCGGCAACGCGCCGAGATCGGTTTCGGCGGCGCCGGCAATGGCGACCGCGTGTTGCTTCCGGCTCATCGGGGCACCCTCGCCGGCGCCGGCTTGAACATCGGCAGCGTCTGATCGCCGCGCCCCTCGAACACCACCTCCAGCGGCATGTCGAGCGTGAGGCATTCGGGCCGGGGCGCCACGCCCACCAGATTGGACAGCATGCGCGGCCCCTCCTCGAGTTCGACCACGGCAATCACATAGGGCGTCTCGCCCTCCCAGCCCGGCGCCGCGAAGTGATTGATGACGTAGGAATACAGGCGCCCGCGACCGGTGGCGCGGATCCAGTGCATCCCGGCTGCGCCGCACTGCGGGCAGCGCAAGCGCGGATACATCACATGCCGGAGACAGGCCTTGCATTGCTGCAAACGCAGCTCGCCGGCGCGCGTGCCGTCCCAGAACGGCTGGGTGACCGGCGTCGGGACCGGAACCGGCTTGGGTTTGTACTTGTTCGCATTCATGCGTCAGGCCTCCGCCATCGGGATTTCGCCGCTCAGTTCGGCATTGGGCGCCGCGCGCCGGACGAGATCGGGCAGCCTCTGCGCGAGTTCGGACACGCTCCAGCGCCCCTGTTTTTCGATATGGGGGCCGGCATGCCAGCCCTCGGCCACCGTGATGCGGCCGCCCTTGGCGCCAAACACGCGGCCAGTGACGCCCTGCGACGACACACTGCCGAGCCAGACGACCAGCGGCGCAACGTTTGCCGCGTCCAGCGGATCGAAGCCGGGGCCGCCCCTGGCCTTGGGGTCGAGCCTGCCGCTCTTGAACAAATCCTCGGTGAGGCGGCTCATCGCGGTGGGGTAGATCGCATTCACCGTCACGCCATAGCGCTCCAGTTCGCGCGCGGCCACGATGCTCATGTTGGCGATGCCGGCCTTGGCCGGGCCGTAGTTGGTCTGCCCGACGATGCCGTACAGGCCGGACGACGAACTGGTGTTGATGACGCGCGCCATGCGCTGGCGGCCAGCCTTGGCCTGCCCGCGCCAGTACATCGCGGCGTGGCGCATCGGGGCAAAGGTGCCGCGCAGATGGACGCGGATCACCGCATCGAAGTCTGCGATGTCCATGTTGACGAGCGCCTTGTCGCGCAGGATGCCGGCGTTGTTGACCAGCACATCGAGCGCACCGAACGTGGTGATCGCGGTCTGGATCAGCCGCCGTGCGCCCTCCCAGTCGGACACGTCGTCGGTGTTGGCAACGGCCTCGCCGCCCAGGGCGCGGATCTCGGCCACCACTTGCTGCGCCGGGGCGTTCACTGGAGCACCTTCGCCCTCGGCTACGGTATGAGCGCCTTCGGGCGGCCGGGCGGCGAAGGATGGAGTACCTCCGCCTTCGGCTGCGGTATGAGCGCCTTCGGGCGGCCGGGCGGCGCTCATGATGCCCGTGCCGTCGGACTGGGTGCCAAGGTCGTTGACAACCACTTTGGCGCCCTGGCGCGCGAACTCCAGCGCGTATGCGCGGCCGAGGCCGCAGCCAGCGCCGGTGATGACGACCACCCGCCCCTTGCAGAGCTGTTCCATCTCCATTGCATTCCTTTCGTCGTACCGGGATCGATGCACCAGCCCGGAGTCGCTGCGGCCTGGCCGGCCCATCGGCGCTGGCGCGTGCACCGATGATGCGAAGTCGAAGGCCGCAGGCCACTAGCCGGGATGGCTAGCGTCACCAGTCACCGGCCACCGGTCATCTGTCGGTCTGCGCTGGCCATCGAAGCGCAGCGCGGCGTTGCAGCGCTTGCCAGTACGCTCGGTATGGGCTGCGCGCTGCGCCTTGCGCTGCGCTCCGATGGCTGCGCGCAGCCTGCGACATCGGACCGATGACGCGACACTGGCCGCAGTTCAGCGGGACCTGGGGGTTTCCCGAGGCAGCGCGAGATCGCGCATGCGCGCGACCGCTTCGCCGCGCTCGGCGACGCCCAGTTTGCTGTAGACCTTGCGCAGATGCCACTTCACGGTGTGCGGTGTGACGCCCAGCACGCGAGCGATCTTCTTGTTCGGCATGGCCTGCGCCACGAGGCTGAGCACCTCGCGCTCGCGCGCGTTGAGCAAATCGGCGGCGCTGCCTTCGGCTGCGGCGTCCGTTGCGCCGCCGCTGGCCGCACCCATGCGCCGCGTGGCTGCGGCTGCATCCAGCAGCCGCCGTGCATAGAACGCGAGAACCGGATCGGGCACCGCATCCGCCAGCAGCGCATCGAGCAGCGCTGGCACGTTCGTCGACACGTCCAGCAGGCTGCGCACCAACCCGAGCCGATGGCCCAGGCGCAGGGCTTCGATGGCCTGGTGGCGCGCGCCCTGCTGGTTGCCGCGCCCCGATTCCGCAACGGCCAGTTGCAACTGCAGGGCCGCCAGGGTGCGCAGCCGGCCGGCCGAAGCCGTGCGCTGCACGAGCGCTCCGAGGCAGTCGACGGCGGCGCCGAAGTCGTTCCAGTGCAGGCGCATGTCGGCGCGTGCGCGCTCGGTGGTGCGCCAGGTCTCGGCTGCCGTGCCCTTGCCGGCCCCGGCGTGCCGTGCGCCGAGCACCTCGATCCGCCCGAACACCATGTCGGCCTGCATGGTCTGGCCTTGCTTGAGGTGCAGGCGCATGCGCAGCCGTAGCGCATGTGCGAGCAGGCGGTCGAGCCCGTTGCGCGCGGCGTAGTCTTCCAGGCGCTGGAGGTGGCCGAGCGCTTGCAGGCGCCGGCCCGTCAGCCAGTGCGCACATGCCAAGACGACGAAGGCGCGCAGCACCGCATCGGGAATCGAGGCGCGCTCGAGCACTTCGATGCGGGGTTCGAGCAGGCTGCAGGCGGCTTCGAGTTCGTTGCACTCGTAGAGCATGTCGCTCAGCAGGCCCGCCGCCATGCTGGCCACCCCGATCCTGGCCGCGCCTTGCCCTTGCGCCTCTTGCAGAACCTCGCGCAGCAGTTGCTCGGCCTCGGTCATGCGGCCTTCGAGCGCGTAGCTCATGCCGGCCAAGCAGCGCCCGATCAGACGACGCGCCGGCGCGCTGCCTCGTTGCTGCGCGGCCTGGTCCAGCAGCACGCGGGCCTGGCCGTATGCGTCGCGGTGCATCAGCATCCAGGCCAACAGGTGGCAGCGCCCGGCAAAGAGGGGCGGCCTGTCGTCCGGGATGGCCCGAAGCTGCGGCGCGAGCGCCAGCAGCGCCTCGGTGTCGTCGCGCTGCAGGGCCAGGCCGCCGCGCAGCAGCGCCATATCGTGGTGTTGCTGCATGTCCAGGCTGTCCCACTGCGCCTGCAGTTGCGCCAGTTCGCTCTCGAGCGCCTGGATGTTGCGCGCGTACATATGCAGGTAGGCCGCAGCCAGCCGCAGCGCAAGACGCGCCTGCACCTGCGCTGCGGGCAATCTGCGCATCAGGCCGCCGAGCGCGGCCAGTTCGCCCTGGGCCATCAGGTCGGACGCGCAAGCCTGCACGATGTCCGCCGCCGCGTGCGCGTCGCCCGCCAGCACGGCATGGCGCACAACCTCGCCGATATGCCCGTGCGCTTCGAACCAGCGCCAGGCCGCGCCATGCAGCGCGCGGCGCTCGGCGCCGGGGCGTCTTTCCAAGCGTGCCATCAGTGTCTCCCGCAGGAGCGGATGCACGCGGTACCAGTCGTCGCGGCCATGGCCGCCGACCCGACTGATGAACAGGTTCCCGCCGTCCAGGCGCGCCAGCCGCAGCGCCATGCCGCCGGCATCCTGCTGCCCCATCAGCGCGGCGCACAAGGAGGCACTGAAACGGTTGCAAACAGCCATCCTGGTGAGCAGTGCCAGGTCTTCATGCGCCAGATGCGCCAGCACTTCGCGCTCGAAATAGCGCGCAAAGACCTGCGCATCACGCGCCTGCGCCCGGGCGTATGCGGCGCCCCGCCCGGCCTGCAAGCCGGGCACGAACAGTTGCAGGCCCGCCACCCAGCCGTCGGTCAGTTCGTGCAGCGCCTGCATGTCGCGCAGGTCGATGCTGCCCAGTCGCTCGCGCAGGAAGCGCCCGGTTTCTTCGGCGGAAAAGCGCAGGTCGCGCAGGTCGAATTCGCTCACCAGTCCTTGCGAACGAAGCCGCACGAACGACAGCGGCAGGGCATTGCGCGAAGTCAGGACAAGGTGCAGTTTCGGTGGCGCGTAGTCGAGCAGCCACTGCAGCGCCCGGAAGATGCGGGCGTCTTGCAGGTGCTGGAGATCGTCGAGCATCAGCACCAGTTCCCGTGGCCGCGACGCGATGGCCTGCACGACGGTGATCACGGCATGCTCGAGCGCCGAATCGTCGTTGCCCTGCCCGAGCAGGAGCGCCGCCTCGCGCACCGCATCGGGATCGATCGCGCCGATGCTCGCCAGCAGGCAGTCGAAAAAGCGTGCCGGCGCGCAATCCTCGGCCGAAAGGGACAGCCAGGCCACGTCGAAGTCCAGCGCCAGCAGCGCCTGCCGCCAGGCCACCAGCGTGCTGGTCTTGCCGCTGCCTGCGGGCCCCTGCACGACCACGCAGCGCTGGCGCCGGGCTTGCAGCAGCCGCGCCTGCAACGCATCGCGCGGCACCAGCCGGCGCGGCGGGCGCGGCGCAAGCAGCTTGGCGCTGGCGACCGGTTCGGGCCTGCGCCCGGACGGCACCGCAAGACTGCGGCTCATGACATCACCCATGGGCGCGGGAAAAGGAAAAGAAAAAGGGATGGCCCACAGTATCGGGCGCGTCGCTGCCGGTCAGGCGCGCGCGCTGCGCCATTCGGCACCGATGGCGGCGAGATCGGCATCGGGCCACTCCTGCGCTGGCCTGGTGTCACGTCACGATTCCCCCGGGCTCGTTCCCGACTGCGGCGTGCGGCGTGCGGTGGGCCCACCGCCCCGGGTTCACGCGCGACGGGCCGCAGCACGAAGTCACTCCGCCTTCACGCCGGTGACCTTCACCACATGCTCCCACTTTTCTTCTTCGGCGCGCAAGAAAGCCGTCGTCTCTTGCGCGCCGCCACTCAAGGGTTGCGCGTAGAGTCTTTCGATCGCGCGCTGAACGTCTGGCTGCCTTGTGATCTCGGCGATCGCGGCGCTCAGCCGATGGACGATTTGCGCCGGCGTGTGCGCCGGCGCGACCACCAGGTAAGTGGCTTCGACATCGAAACCATGCAGCCCCGTTTCATCGAGGGTCGGGATGTTCGGCAAGAACTTCGTGCGTTTCTTGCCAGTGACCGCAATGGCCCGGAGCCTTCCCGATTCGACCAGCGGCGCCGCCGTGGAGATGCTGCCGAACATGAGGTCCAGGCTCCCGCCCATCAGATCGACCTCCGCCTGCGCAATGCCGCGATAGGGCACATGCGTCATCTCGACCCCCGTCAGCACCTTGAACAGTTCCCCGGCCATATGAATGGAAGACCCCACACCCGGCGAGCCGAAGGTCAGGTTGCCTTGCTTGGCGCCCTTTATCAGGTCATCGACGCTGTGGAGCTTCGATGCCGCAGGCACCACCAACAGATTCGGGGTCGACGCAATCAGTGCCACCGGGGCCAGGCTGCGCTTCCAGTCGTAGGGATTGCGCTTCAACGCCGCGTTGACGGCGATGTAGTTCGCCGCCATCACCAACGTGTATCCATCGGCGGGGGCTTTGGCGACGATATCCACCGCGATATTGCCGCCCGCGCCGGCGCGGTTGTCCACCACGAACGACTGGCCAAATTTCTGCGTCAGCTTTGCAGCGTAAAGCCGCGCCAGCAGATCCGTCGCGCCACCCGGGTTGAAGCCCACCAGCAGTTTGACGGGCTTGCCGGGATAGTCGTCCGCCGCATGGGCCACCGGCGCGCATGCCAGTGCGAGCGCACCGATCCATTTCCAGAATGCCATCGTTGTCTCCATGTTGCTGGACTTTATCCGGCATACCGTTCCATCGTACACTATGGCGTATGAATTACGTCGATATTCCGGCATTTCGTACATGTCTTCGGCATCAGGCACAACAGACCCAAGCGGACCAGCTTGGACCAGCCACATCGCGGTGACACAGGTCGGCCAGACCGCAGCGCGCCGGAAAACCTTCGCTGCTGAAACACCGGACTGCGCCTGTTCCACCGCCCCCGGCGCCCTCGATCTTCGGGCAAACCTAGTGTCGCGTCACGGATCAGATGTCGTAGGCTGCGCGCAGCCATCGGAGCGCAGCGCAAGGCGCAGCGCGCAGCCCATACCGAGCTGTATTGGCAAGCGATGCAACGCCGCGATGCGCTTCGATGGCCAGCGCAGACCGACAGATGATCAGTGACGCGACACCAGGTTGCATGCGCCCTGCAGCCCCATCTCCGGCGAACCGCCAAGCGCTGCCAAGCGTTTGATTTCGTTCTGCTTTCAAGCGGAAATGACTGTGTTTCAATGCCCCGCCAATAAGCAAATTCGATCCAATCCATGCCACAGATCGTCCCGGCCGCACAGCGTGCATTGCAAGTTTTCGAAGTCTTCGCGCGCGAGCGCAGGCCCTTGACCAACTCCGACCTGGCCCAGGCGCTCGATCTTGCTGGCAGCAGTTGCTCGGATCTCGTCTACACCCTGATCGAGGCCGGTTATCTGCTGCGCACACCGAAGGGCCGCCTGCTGTATCCCACGTCCCGGCTCGGGGAACTGGTCCAGCGCTTCGTGCCGACCGATCCGCTACAGATGTTCGCTGCGGAGGCGCTCGAACTGCTTTCCAAGCGCTCTGGCGAGACCTCCATGTGCGGCTATCTCGTCGGCAACAAAATCAAAATATTCTCCTGCCAGGAAAGCCCGCGCGCACTGCGCTACGTGCTTTTGCCGGGCACGGAACTGGACGTGCATTCGACCGCACTCGGCAAGGCGATCCTGGGTGCGCTCGCGCCGGCCGAGCGCGATACGCTGATCGATCTGCTCCCGATGACGCAAGCCACGCCGCATTCGATCCAGGATCGCGGCCAACTGCGCAAGGAGATCGAGGAAGGCATCAAAAAAGGCACCTTCACCGCCCGGGATGAAGGCGGAGAAGGCGTCACGGCGATCGGAATCGCCGGGAAAATCAACGGCCGCGTCACCGCCCTGTCCCTCGTAGGCCCCACGTCGCGCATGGAAAAAAGCATGGACCAGTATGTCGGCATTCTTTTGCAAGCGCGCGGCGAGTTCTTCTGAGTTGCCTCCAACGGCCCATTCACCGGCCCATTCACCGGCATATCCACCGGCACCTCCGGCCCGATCGGGCTGCGTTCGTCGCACCAGGCCCACTGCGCGGCATGGGCCTTGGCCCAGTGCCGGCAAACGGCGCTCTCGGACACCCCCGGTCTGCGCGCCGCCTCGGGCAGCGCCTGCGCGTGGCGGCGCATGGGCATTGGATATACGCACTGGCCAAGCGCTGATCGCACGGGCCGCCATACCCGGACAACGCCCGCCCGGGCAGGTCGACGCTGGCTGGCGCGCAGAGGCCCGCTCGGACCCGTGCCACGCTATCGCACCATGTGCACCACGCTGGCCGAGACGGCCCGTTTGACTGGTTTGGTTTCCATCAATATAGTTAGACGACTAACCATTTTTCGTCTTGCAAGTCACGGTCATGCGCTCTGCCGAATCGAGTTCCCCCATCGGTCACGATGGCCCACGCCGTGGCCACGATGGCCCACACCTCGACCACGACGGCTGGCTGCTTGGCTATGCGCCGATGGATCGGTTGCACGAGGAGTTCCTCGCCTTGGTGCATGCGCTGGCGCAAGCGCCCGAGCATGCCGTCGCTGCGGCGCTGGATGCGCTGGCGCTGAATGCGCGCGCGCATTTCGGCGCCGAAGACCAGTGGATGGCCGCATCGGCCTTCCCGGCGCGGGCCTGTCACATCGACGAGCATGCGGCCGTGATGCGCTCGATCGAGGGCGTGCAGCGCCGCGTCGCGCGCGCCGACTTCGGCGCCGCGCGCCCTCTTGCGGATGCGCTGCTGCAATGGTTTCCCGGCCACGCGGACTATCTCGACTCCGCCCTCGCCCATTGGCTGTGCAAGCAGCGCCTGGGTGGCGCGCCCATCGTCCTGCGGCGCCGGATCGAACCGTTCGTCGCCCCTGCCGCAGGCTGACCGCCCCCTTACCCCCCCTGTACCCCTGTGACCCCCCTTTGACCGGAGATTGCCCCATGCTGACCAAGGAAGAAAACGAACTGCTCTGCCGCGTGGAGGGCGATGCCGCCATGGGCCGGCTGATGCGCCACCATTGGACGCCCGTGTGTCTCGCCGAGGAGGTCGGCGAGCCCGATGGCGCCCCGGTGAAGGCGCGTGTCCTGGGCGAGGATTTGGTCGTGTTCCGCGACAGCGACGGCCGCGTCGGCGTGCTGGCCGAGGCCTGCCCGCACCGCGGCCCGTCACTGGTGCTCGGCCGCAATGAGGAAGGCGGATTGCGCTGCCTGTACCACGGCTGGAAGATGGATGTAGACGGCAATGTGCTCGAAATGGCTTCGGAGCCGGCGGCCAGCGGCCTGGCGGCAAAGACCAAACACCGCGCCTACCCGAGCCGGGAATGGGGCGGCATGGTCTGGGGCTGGTTCGGCGCGCAGGGCAGCGCCCCCGAGTTTCGCGCGCCCGCGTGGGCGCCGTCGGACCAGGTGCGCGTGAGCATCGCCAAGGTGCTGCTGCCCTGCAACTGGGCCCAGGTGCTCGAAGGCGCGATCGATTCGGCGCACAGTTCCAGCCTGCATTCGTCGGACATGGTTCCGGCGCCCGTCGGCGGCGCCATGGCCACCGGCAAGGCTTGGCTGCGGCCTTCCACCGACAAGGCGCCCCGGCTGCAGGTCGAGCGCGCAAGCTATGGCTTTCGCTATGCCGCGCTGCGCCGTCCGATCCGCGACGCCGCCCGCTTCGACTACGTGCGCTCGACGGTGTTCGTCGCGCCCGCGACGGTGCTGATCCCGCCGAACAACCTCTACAACGTCGCCAATGTGAACGTGCCTGTCGACGACACGAACACCGCCTTTTATTTCATCGCCTGGGGCCACCCGGCGCAGACGCCCGAGACGCACACCTGGCGCCAGTATTTGCACCAGAGTGTGGGCGTCGATCTCGACGATCGCTACCGCCCGCTGCGCAACGAGGACAACCGCTTCTGGCAGGACCGCCAGGCGATGAAGGCGGGCAACTTCACCGGCATCAGCGGTTTTCCGAACCAGGACGTTGCGATGTGGCTGACGATGGGCCCGATCGCCGACCGCAGCCGCGAGCGCCTGGGCGCGAGCGACTTGGCGATCGTCGAGTTTCGCCGCCAGATGATCGATGCGGCGCGCGCGCTCGACAACGGGGAGCCGGCCATCGGCACCGCAGAGCGCGCCATCCCGTCCGGTGTCTGCGCCTTTCAGGCCATCATCCCCAAAACCATGGACTGGCGCAGCCACGAGGCCCGTTTCACCTGGAGCGACGATGGCCGGGAGCCTGCCGGGATCGAGCCCCCGCCCGCCATGACGCACGGGTCGCTGACAGCATGACGCGGCTGCAACTGTCGGTCGCGATGGGCGACTACGACCGCACCCGCGCATTGTTCGACGGCCGCGTGCAGATCGACGGCGTGGACCCGGTCTACTCGCTGCTGAACCCGGAGGAGATGTTCTTTCGCGCCATGCGCAGCCAGGACTTCGACATCACCGAGCTGTCCCTGTCGAGCTACCTGCTGCGGCACGCGCGCGGCGATTGTCCCTACATCGCCGTGCCGGTGTTCCTGTCGCGGGCGTTCCGCCACACCTCGATGTACGTGCGCAAAGACCGCATCCAACGCCCGCAAGACTTGCGGGGCCGGCGCGTGGGGCTGCCCGAGTACCAACTGACGGCCAATGTGTGGGCGCGCGCAATCTTGCACGACGAGCACGGCCTGCGGCCGCAGGACATGGTCTGGGTGCGCGGTGGCATCGATACGCCGGACCGCCAGGAGAAGGTCCGGCTGCAACTGCCGCCGGACATTCGCATCGAGCAGGCCCCCGAGGGCACGACCATCTCCGAGCTGCTCGATCGCGGCGACATCGACGGCTTCATGGCCCCGCGTCCGCCGAGCCGGCAGGCGCTGGAGAACCCGCGCATCGGCTGGCTCTTCGACGATCCCACGGCCGCCGCCAAGGACTACTACCGGCGCACCGGCGTGTTCCCGATCATGCATGTGCTGGGCATCCGCAAGGAACTGGCCGAGCGGCACCGCTGGCTGCCGGTGGCCGTGCTCAAAGCCTTCACGCAGGCCAAGGCCGTGGCGCTGGAACTGCTGGCCGACACCTCGGCCACCAAGGTCACACTGCCGTTCGTCGAAGAACAACTGAAAGCCGCGCGCGAAACCATGGGGCAGGACTACTGGTCCTACGGCGTCGCCGCTGCGCGCAACACGCTCGAAGCCTTTGTGCGCCACCACCATGCGCAAGGGCTGTCTGCCAGTGTGGTGCCGGTCCAGGCGCTGTTTCACCCGGCCACCTACGAGACCTACAGCATTTAGGAGACGCCCGATGAACCGCGCCGCCTGGCTCAGACTTGCCGCAGCCTGCTTGACCGTTGCGGCCACCGCGCCGGCGCCGGCCCAGTCCTGGCCGTCCCGGCCGATCAAACTGCTCGTGCCGTACTCGCCAGGCGGCTTGCCCGACACGGTCGCGCGCGTGCTCTCGCTGCCCCTGCAGACAGCCTTGGGCCAGTCCGTGGTGGTCGAGAACAAGCCCGGCGCCGGCGGCGCCATCGCGGCCTCGGTGATCGCGCAGTCGCCGGCAGACGGCTACACCCTGCTGCTGACGGACGGACCGATGCTGGCGATCACCCCGTTGATGATGCAACGGCCCGCGTATGACGCCGCGAAAGATTTCGCTGCGGTGGCGCTGGTGGGCACGGCGCCCTTGTTTCTGGCGGCGAACGCGCGGCTGCGCGCCAATACGCTGGCCGAACTGGTGGCGCAGGCCAAGGCCGAGCCGGGCGTGCGCAACTACGGCTCCTCGGGCATCGGCAGCATCCACCACCTGAGCGCCGAAGCGATGAAGGCGGGCCTGGGCATCGAACTGACGCATATCCCGTTTCGCGGCAGCGGCAACTCGGTGCCGGCGATGGTCGGGGGCGATGTCGACCTGGTGTTCGCCTCGCCGCCGTCGCTGATGGGCTTCGTGAAATCGGGCCAGGCCAAATTGCTCGCGATCAACTCGGCCCGGCGCTCACCATTGGCGCCCGAGGTGCCGACCCTGGCCGAGACCATTCCCGGCTTCGACTTTGCCTTCACCGTCGCGGTGCTGGCCAAGACCGGCACGCCGCCCGATCTGATCGACAGGATCAGCGCCGAGATCGGCAAGATCGTGCGGCAGCCCGAGATCATCGAGCGGCTGCACAAGGCCGGCGTCGATCCGATCGGCGCCGGGCCGCAGCAGTTGGCCAAGGCGCTGCGCGCCGAGTCGGCGCGGATCACGGCGGCCGCGAAGCTGGCCAACCTCCAATCCGAATGACCCCGAATGACCCCGATGGACACCCGCGCCGACACACCCATGCCGCTGCGCATCGCCCGGATCACGGACGTTGCGCAGGGCATCCGCAGCTTCGATCTGGTGCCGGCCGACGGCGCGCCGCTGCCGCCGTTCACGCCGGGATCGCATGTCAGGGTGCAAACACCCGACGGCGCCCTGCGCAAGTATTCGCTGTGCAACGATGCGGCCGAGCGGCATCGCTATGTGATCGCGGTCAAACGCGAGCCAGGCGGGCAAGGCGGCTCGGTCAGCATGCATGACGCGGCGCATGAGGGCCGCATTTTGCCGACCTGGCCGCCGGACAACGCCTTTGCGCTGATGGCCGGCGCCCGGGCCTATCTGTTCATCGCGGGGGGCATCGGCATCACGCCGATCCTGTCCATGATCCGCTGCCTGGGCGCGTCGCCGCCCGCGCCCTGGAAGCTGTACTACCTGACCCGCTCGCCCGAAACCACCGCCTTCGCCGATGAACTGCGCAGCGCGCAATGGCAGCGCAAGGTGCATATCCACCACGACCACGGCGACCCCTTGCAGTCCGTCGATCTGTGGCCGGCGCTGGCGACGCCGAACAGCGCCCACCTCTACTGCTGCGGCCCGCGCGCACTGATGGAGTCGGTGCGCGACATGACCGGGCACTGGTCGCCGCGCCATGTGCACTTCGAGAGCTTCGACGAGGGCGGCCGCGCCCAGCCCGACGACCAGCCCTTCAGGATCCGGCTGGCCCGCTCGCAGCGCGAACTCGAAGTGCCGGTGGGCCAGTCGATCCTGGCCACGCTGCGCGCGCATGGCTGCAACGCGCCCTCCTCCTGCGAGAGCGGAACCTGCGGCACCTGCCGCACCACCTTGCTCGCCGGTCAGGCGCAGCACCGCGACATGGTGCTGCTGCCCGAGGAAATGTCCGGGCAGATCATGATTTGCGTATCGCGCGCCAAGTCGCCTCTGTTGGTGCTGGACCTGTGAGCACCGCCCGGCCGCCCGAAGGTGCTCGCACCGCAGCCGCAGGCGAAGGTCCTCCAGCGACCACCGCCCGGCCGCCCGAAGGCGCTCGCACCGCAGCCGCAGGCGAAGGCGTTCCAGTGAGCACCGCGCAGCGTCCGATCCGGCTGGGCGTTGCCGGCCTGGGCCGCGCATTCACGCTGATGCTGCCCACCCTGGTGCAGGACAGCCGTGTGCAACTGCTGGCCGCCTGCGATCCACGCGCAGCGGCGCGGGCGCAGTTCCTGCGCGACTTCGGCGCACCGGCCTACCCGGACATCGAAGGCTTGGCCGCCGATCCATCGGTCGATGCCATCTACATCGCCAGCCCGCACGCGCTGCATGCGCGGCACACCTGCATCGCGGCCAGGCATGGCAAGCATGTGCTGGTCGAAAAACCGATGGCGCTCACGCTGGCCGAATGCGACGCAATGATCACGGCCTGCCGGGCGGCCGGCGTGCAACTCATCGTCGGCCATTGCCACAGCTTCGATGCGCCCTACGCCAAGGCGCGCGCGATCATTGCCGGCGGCGGCGTCGGCCCGGTGCGCATGATCCATGCGCTGAACTACACCGACTTTCTGTACCGCCCCCGCCGCCCCGAAGAACTGCAAACCGAGGCCGGCGGTGGCGTGGTCTTCAGCCAGGCGGCGCACCAGATCGACATCGTGCGGCTGCTGGCCGCAAGCGCCGTGACCCGGGTGCGTGCCGTCACCGGCGCCTGGGATGCGCAGCGGCCGACCGAGGGCGCCTACAGCATGCTGCTGTGGTTCGAGACCGGCGCCTTCGCCAGCCTGGGCTACAGCGGCTACGGGCATTTCGATTCCGACGAGTGGTGCGACTGGACCGGGGAGATGGGCGCCCGCAAGGCGCAGCAGGATTACGGGCGCGCACGCCAGAGGCTGGCGCGCCTGCATGGACGCAGCGACGGTGCCGCCGAAGAGGCGCGCCTGAAAGCGGCCAGCAGCTATGGCGGGCCCGACTACCGGCCAGCCCCGGCGGCCGCCGCCGCCGCGCACCAGCACTTCGGCCCTGTCATCGTCTCCTGCGACCTGGCCGACCTGCGGCCCGTTCCTGACGGGGTCTGGGTCTACGGCGACGAGCGGCGCGCGCTGGTTCGGCTCCCTGCGCCCGCGATACCGCGCCACGAGGTCATCACCGAGCTGTACGCCGCCATCGCGCAAGGTGTCCGCCCGCTGCACGACGGGCCATGGGCGCGCGCCACGCTGGAGGTCTGCCTGGCGCTGCTGCAATCGGCCCGCGAAGACCGCGACGTGACCTTGGCGCGCACCAGCGCCGGGCGTGCAGGCCGGTGAAACGCACGCCGGGCCATCGCGCCATGTGCGCTTGCATGGCCGTCGGCGCGGGCGGTTCGGACGGCACGCTGAAAGCCAATACCCGCCCCGTTCTGCGCGCCATGCAGCAGACAAGCCGGCCCGGGCACCACCCCGGCGCGCGCGCAGCTACGGCGCGCGGTCGCCGGCCTGCGCGTGCGCCAGCAGGTTGTCGCGGGCCAGGTTGTCCAGCATCACGAGCAGGCTGCGGCGCGTGGTGGCGATGGCCGCCTCGTCCAGGCCGCGCAGTGCCAGGCGGTTGACCTCCTCGGCCAGCGGCACCAGCTTCTGCTTCAACGCCCTGCCGGACGGGGTGAGAAAGACATACATGTTCTTGCGGTTGCCGGCCATCTGCGCGCGCCGGATGTAGCCCAGGGACTCCATCGCACGCAGCGCGATCAGCGTGGTCGACCCCATCACGCCCGCTTCCTGGCTGAGCGCGCGCTGCGTCAGGCCATCTTGCTCCCAGAGGATGCGCAAAAAGCTCCAGTGCCCGAGCGACACACCCTGTGTGGCCAGCCGCAGTTGCAGCGACCGCAGGAAGCCGCGGGCGGCGTCCTTGACCAGATGCGCCATGCGGTCGTTCGGCACCGTTTCGTGCCAATGCTTAAGCAATCGGGTGGAGATTTCGGCTTCACGCGCCGCTGTGAGTCTGGCCATGCGCGCCATTTTCCCAAAGCCGCCCACCCCCACGGGCGCTCTGCGGCATGGCAGCAACGGCACGATGCGCCCGAAGGCGCCCGAAGGGGCTCGGTGGCGCTCGATGGCGGCTGGACGGCTGGACTTGCGCAAGGCGATGGCGGGCCGTCCGATGCCGCTGGCGCGGGCAACGGCACGCCGCCGCTGCCGGGGCCGCAGCGCATGGGCCGCTGTCCCCCCTATCTCCCCCTATCGCGGGGCAGGCGCCGGCTGTCGGGCATGGCGGGTTCCGGCCCTGGCGGTTGCGCCATGCGCCAGGGGGCCAGATAGCGTACTTGGCGACCTGGCGATCTGGCGGCCGGGGCACCCGCTCAGGCCGGAAATAGCTCGCGCAGCCGCAGTTTCCAGAACTTGCCGGTGGCGGTCTTGGGAATGGCGTCCATGAATTCGTAGCGCTCGGGCCACTGCCACTTGCTGAAGCCCTGCTCGCCCAAATGCCGGTTCAACTGCTCTGGCGTGGCCTGGCGCGCGGGCTGGAGCACCACGCAGGCCAGCGGCCGCTCGCTCCAGCGCTGGTCGGGAATGGCCACGACGGCGGCCTCGGCCACTGCCGGGTGTCCCATCAGCGCGTTCTCCAGTTGCATCGAGCTGATCCATTCGCCGCCCGACTTGATCAGGTCCTTGGTCCGGTCGGTCAGGCACAAGTAGCCATGGGCATCGCAGTGGCCGACATCGCCGGTGCGCAGCCAGCCATCGGGGGTGAAGTTGTCCGGCGGCGAGCCAATGCCCGCATACGAGCCAGTGATGTAGGGGCCGCGCACCTGGATCTCGCCGGGGCTTTGCCCGTCCCAGGGCGCCAGGCTGCCGTCCTCGCGCTGCAGCCGCAATTGCACCAGCGGCAAGGGCACGCCGGCCATGGCCGCGCGCCGGTAGCGCTCGTCTGCCGAGGCTGCGCGCAACTCGGGCTTGAGGTAGGACACGGTGGCCAGCGGCGAGGTCTCGGTCATGCCCCAGCCCTGCACGATCCCCAGTCCCTGCGTGGCCAGCGTGCGGATCAGGGACTCGGGCACCGCCGCTCCGCCGACGATCGAGCGCATGCCCGGGGGCAGCCGCCAGCGGCCATGGTCGGGATGGGCGGGGTCTTGCGCGGCGCTGTAGCCCTGGGCGATGCCCATCCAGATGGTTGGCACGCCGAGCGCAAAGGTCGGCTGCTCTTCGGTCATCAAATCCATCAGGTCTGGCGCATGCAGGTGCGGCCCGGGGAACACCAGTTTGCAGCCGAGCATGACTGCGCCGTATGGAATGCCCCAGCTATTGGCATGGAACATCGGCGTGACCGGCAGCACGACATCCTCCCCGCGCAGGTTCCAGTAGTCCGGCAGGCAGGCCGTCAGGGTGTGGAGCATGGCCGAGCGGTGCGAGTAGACCACGCCTTTGGGCCGGCCCGTCGTGCCCGAGGTGTAGCACATGGCGACCGGGTCGCGCTCGCAGTGCGGCACATACCGGAAGGCGGCGCCATCGGCGGCGCGCAGCAGTTGCTCGTAGTCCAGGCCATCGGGAGCCACCGGCGCGCCCGAGAACGCAAACACCACCACCTGCTCGAAGCGGCACAGATGGGCAAACTGCCGGTACAGCGGCAGCAAAATGTCGTCGACGATCAGCACGCGGGCGCCGCCATCGGCGGCGATCCAGCCGATCTCGGCGGGCGACAGGCGCAAATTGAGCGTGTGCAGCACCGCGCCCGCTGCGGGAACGGCGAAGTAGCACTCCAGATGCGCATGGTGGTTCCAGCACAGCGTGGCCACGCGCTCGCCCTTGCGCACGCCCAGGCCCTGCAATGCGGCCGCCAGCGCCCGGGTGCGCCGGTACCACTGGGCGTAGCTGTGCCGCGTCAGCGATTTGTCCGGCAGGCGCGAGACCAGGGTGCTGCTGCCGAACAGTTGGCCGGCCCGTTCCAGCAGCAGGTTGAGCGACAAATCGTCGTCCATCATCGTGGACGGTGGGCCTGCGTCCAGGGCTTGGGGTTCGGTGTTCATGGCGGGCAACGCTCCTGCAGCCAGGGTAGCAATTGGTTCATCTGCTCGAGCGCGCCGGCATTGGGCGGCTCGTCGCCTTCGGGCTCGAAGTAGTGCAGTCTGCGGGGAAACTCCAGCAGGCTCTTGTCGCTGCTGGCCAGCGCATCGATGATGGTTTGCGTGTGGGTGCGCGGATACACGTCCAGGTCGCGGCCGGCGTGCACGACGACCACCGGCTCGGTCACGGCCGGGGCGGTCTTGGCCATGCTGGCATTGCTGCTCAGGCCCGACCAGGTGGACAACCAGGCGTCGGGCGTTTGCAACCGGCCAAAGCCGAGCAACTGGAAGTTCATGATGTCGGGCCGGTCGCTCAGCAAGCTGCCGTAGCCGCGCCCGCTGGGGTCGATGCCGATATCCACATAGTGCGGGTTGGCCATGGTGCGGTAGGTTGCGATGACCGGGGTGAAGGTCGCCTGCGCGATGGCGGCGCGCTGCAGCGGCAGCGGCGCCTGCTCGAAACCCGGCCAATCGCACAGGCTCTCGCCACGGCTGCGTTCGGCGATCAGCGCATGCGCCAGCGCGTCGATCCGCGCCACCCGTTCGAGCTGCTTTTGGCGGTAGCGCCGCAGAAACCCGGCGTCGTATTGCGTCCATTGCGGCGCGGGCCTGAAACCGTTGGCCGGGTCGTACATGTCCAGCGACGGATCGGTCAGCATCGGGTTGTGCTCGTCGACCACCGACGGGTCGATGGTTTCGTTGAGCACCAGCCCCTGTCCGGTGTGGGCGGCGGTGATCATCATCGCGTCGAACGGCGGCATCACGACATCGGCCAACGGCACCGGCCGGCCGGCCGGTGTGTGGCGCAGCCGATCGGACGGCCTGGCCTTGGCCTGCTGCTGGTAGAAGCACCCGAGCGTTGCGCCGCCCGAGTTGCCGAGCCAGACCACCTGCTGCACGCCGCAGGCGTCGCGCAACCAGCAGACATAGGCCGCCAGGTCGATGAGCAACTGCTCGTGCACGCAGTTCAGGTCGTTGTTGATGGAGCGCAGGTTGGCGCCGACGCAAGCGTAGCCGGCGCGCAGCAGCGCAGGAAAGGCATAGTGCTGCGAGAAGTCCACCCGCGGATGGGCCGCGATCACCGCCACCCGGGGCCTGGGGTTGGAGCGGGGCGTCCAGTGCAAGCCCCGCACCTGCACGCCGTCGTGGCTGTCCAATAGCAGGGGCTGGCATTGCGCGAATGCGGCGACGGGCTCGCGAAAGCGGATCCAACTGGCGCGCCAGTAGGTGGCGCAAAGCAAACGGGAACTCATGCGGGGCCTTCGGAAGGTATTGCGCGTCTATGCCGCAGTAAAGCCGCAGTCCATGGACAGCACGGCGCCGGTGGTCGAGGCTGCGCCCTCGGAGCAGAGCCACAGCGCGCCGGAGGCGATCTCCTGCGGCGTGCTGTAGCGGCCCAACGGGTAGTTGCGGCCGCCGCCGGCCATGTCCTGGCCGGCCGAGGAGACGATGCGGCGCGCCATGTCGGTGCTGACGCCGGCAGGGCAGACGGCATTGATGCGGACCCGCTGGCCGCCGTACTGCAATGCGGCGCTGCGCGTCAAACCCAGCACGCCATGCTTGGATGCCGAATAAGCGGCGCAGCGCCTGGAGCCGACCAGCCCCGCTGCCGAAGCGATGTTGACGATGGCCCCGCCCGCGCGCTGGCTCAGCATCTGCCCGATCTGGGCGCGCAGGCAGTGCCAGACCCCGCGCAGGTTGATGTCCATGACCTGCTCGAACAGCGCTTCGTCCTCGTCCAGCAAGGTCTTGCTGGCGCCTTCGACGCCCGCCGCGTTGACGGCGCAGTCCAGCGCGCCGCGCTGCTGCACGGCGCAGGCGACGGCCGCGCGGACCGCATCGCCCTGTCGGACATCGCAGACCATCGTCGCACCCTGGCCGCCGCCCTGGCGCAGCGCGGCCAGCGCGCCGGCCAATGCGCTTTCGTCACGATCGACCAGCAGCACCCAGGCGCCGGCCTGCGCGAACGCCATGGCCGTGGCCTGGCCAATGCCCGAACCGGCCCCGGTGACGAAGGCCGTCTTGCCGTGCAGGCTCATCGCTCGATCACCACGCCCGAGCGCTGCACCAGCGAGCGCCACAGTTCCATGTCGCGCTTCATCACCGGCTGAAACTCCGGGCCGTCCATCCAGTTGACCGTGATGTTCAGCTCGTCGAACAGCTTGCGCATGGCCGCATCCTCGCCAATGACGCGCAGTTCCTGCACCAGCCGGGCGGCGATTGCGGGCGGCAGCTTGGCCGGCGCCATGAAGGCGTACCAGCCGCCGGTCCAGTTGACCTCCTTGAAACCCTGCTCCAGGAACGTGGCCACATGCGGCAGCGAAGACGCGCGCTTGGGCGCAATCACCGCCAGTCCCTTGAGCGTGCCGCGCTGGATATGCGCGCGTGCCGTGGCCACCGTCAGCAGCGCCATGTCGATCTGGCCACCGAGCAGGTCGGTCAGTGCCGGCGCTTCGCCCTTGTAGGGCACGTTGAGCATCTCCAGCTTGGCCGACTGGTTGAACACCTCCAAAATGACCTGGGGGCCGAGCGCCGTGGTGCCGAAGGTAAGCCCTTTGCCGGGCGCGAACTGCGCCAACTCGGTCGCGGAGTCGACCTTCAGGCTGGCGCGGGCCGCCAGCACGGTCGCCGCCGCACCGATGCGGCACAGCGGCGTGAAATCGGCGATCGGGTCATAGCCTGCGTCCTTGAACTGCACCGGGTTCTGGATATGCTGGGTCAGCGTCAGCAGCAGCGTGTAGCCATCGGCGGGTGCGCGCGCCACCGCCAGCGTGGCCGGAATGCCGTTGGCGCCAGGCCGGTTTTCCACCACCACCGGCTGCCCCAAGCGTTCGCCGAGCCGCCGGCCAAATTCACGCGCCAGGACATCGGCCGTGCCGCCGGCGGTCACCGGAACGATGACCTTGATCGGGCGGCCGGGCCACGGCTCCTGGGCCTGCGCCAGCGCGACCGGCCCGGTCCAGGCCGCAGCCCCCAGCAGTTGGACGAAAGCGCGTTTTTTCACCCTGTCTCCTTGTTCGTCATGCTTGGTTGTTCGTCATGCTTGGTTTTTGCCGGCGATCCGACACTGGCGGCCCCGGATTCCCGAGGACCCCCAACGCAGCGGATGGCACCTTGTGGCGGCAGAACCCGCGCCTGGCCGCAGGCCATGGCGCGTCGCCTGATATGCAACAGCTATCCGGCTTCGGCACATTCTGCCATCCCGCAAGGATGGGCCGATTCTGGCGCAATGGCAATGGGCAGGACGCTGACGGCCCCCCGTGGAAAACCCTGCACATTCCGCCGCCATCGGCGACGGCGCAGGCGCCCACCGTTCGAGTCCACGCGCGGCGCGCGCGGCCTGCTTGGGCCGATGGGCCCGGATGCGTGCTTTCTTGACCGGGCTGTTACAGCCTTCTAAGCTACGGGCCGGGGTTCGAGCCTTCCGGGCAGACCTGGTATCGGGAGAAAAAGGTGCAGCCTGCGCGCACCATCCGCTTTGGGGTCCTCATATTTCCAAACTTCCCGTTGATGGCATTCAGCGCCATCATCGAGCCGCTGCGCGCTGCCAACACCCTCTCGGGCGAGCCGTGCTATTCCTGGGTCACCGTCAGTCCCGGCCAGGACAGGATCCATGCGTCCAACGGTATCTGCATCGAACCGGATTTCGCGGCCTGCGACGCGCCAACCGTCGATCGCATCGTCGTGTGCTCCGGCGGCAATGCCGACCATCTCGTCGCGGGCGACGAAACGGCCTGGATTCGCCGCAACCTGCTGGCCGGCGCCCGGCTGGGCGCAGTTGCCGATGCGGCCTTTTTCCTGGCCCGGCGGGGGCTGCTCGATGGCCATGCCTGCACGCTGCATTGGACCAGCCAGCCGGCCTTTCGCGAGACCTTTCCCGGGCTGGACATGCGCCCCGATCTTTATGTCATCGACCAGAACCGCTTCACATCGGCAGGCGGCGTCGGCAGTCTGGACATGATGATCGAGATCATTGCCCGGGACTACGGGCCTGAACTCTCGGTGCAGGTGGCCCAATGGTATGTCCACAGCCCGCTGCGCCCGGATGCCGATCGCCGCATGCTGGCGCTGCGCATCAGGACCGGGATCCTGGACGATTTGGTGCTCAGGGCGATCGCGCTGATGGAGGATTCGGTCGAGGAGTTGCTGCGCATGGATGCGCTGGCCCGGCGGCTGGGTATTTCGGCGGACAAACTGGAGCGTGCTTTCAAAGCCGAACTGTCGATGTCCCCGAACCGGTACTACAGGAGTCTGCGCCTGCGCCGGGCCGCCGATATGCTGACCCATTCCGGGTTGCCGGTGAACGAGGTGGCCCTGGCCTGCGGCTTCGCCAATCCGGCCAATTTTTCCCGGGCTTTCAAAGACCATTTCGGCTGCCTGCCCAAGGATGTGCGCAAGCGCAAATCCGTCTCGGGCGAATCGCCGCGCCCGGTCACGGCCATCCGCCAGGGCTGATGCACGGAATCGGGCATATTTTTTGCGGATTATCTGCAACTGCGCCCGAATCAAATTGCCTATGCTCGCCGCAAAGGTGGTGACCCATGAGCATTGTTGCATTCGATCCCTCCGGCGGGATGTGGCTGTCCGATACCGAGCCTTCCTTCATCGACGTCGATGCCCTGCGCCAGGGCCGGCTGGCAAGGCTGCGCGCCTGGATGAAGCAGTCCGATTACGGCGCGGTGGTTCTTTTCGATCCCTACAACCAGCGTTATGCCACCGGTTCGCGCAATATGTTCGGGTATTTTCTGCGCAACTCGACGCGCTATTTTTTCATCCCCGCCGAAGGCGCCATCGTCCTTTTCGAGTATCCGCAGAGCCAGCATGTCTCGATGGCCCTCGACACGATAGCCCAGGCGCGGCCGTCGAAATTGGTCTGGTCCGCAGTATCCGGCAAGGACGATGAAACCGCCGGACCCTTTGCCGACGAAATCGCCGACCTGCTGCGCCAGCATGGCGGGGGATCGATGCGCCTGGGTCTGGACCGTTGCAGCCATTTGCAAGCCCTGGCGCTGACCAGGCGCGGCTGCGAGGTCCGCGATTGCCAGGGCGAGATACTGGCCGTTCGCGCCATCAAGACGCAAGAGGAGATCAAATGCCTGCAAGTATCGATGGCCGGCGCCGAAGCGGCGGTGGCGGCGGTACGCGCGGCCATCGAGCCGGGTGTTTCGGAGAATGATCTTTTCGCCATCATGTACCACGAGGTCATCCGGCAAGGCGGCGAATTCATTGAAACCCGGCTGCTGACTTCGGGGCAGCGCACCAACCCCTGGTTCAACGAAGCCGGCGGCCGGAAAATCCGGCCGGGCGAATTGATCGCCCTCGATACCGACACCATTGGTTGCTACGGTTATTACTCGGATTTTTCACGCACCTTCCGCTGCGGCCCGGGAAAACCCACGGCCGAGCAGAAATTGTTGTACCGGATGGCCCACGACCAAGTGCAGCACAACATTGCCATCGTGCAACCGGGAATGGCTTTCCGCGAGGTCGCAGAAAAAGCCTGGAAAATACCCGAGCGCTTCGTCGAGCAGCGCTATACGTCGGTGATGCATGGTGTCGGCATGCATGGCGAGACACCTTTCATCGCGCACGCAATGGATTATCAGACCTATGGCTGTGACGGGCATCTGGTTCCGGGCATGGTGCTTTCGGTGGAAAGCTATATCGGCGCGAAAGGCGGTCGCGAAGGGGTGAAGCTGGAAGACGAGATCCTGATCACGGAAACCGGCACCGAACTGCTGTCGCGTTTTCCTTATGAAGATGATTTTCTGAGCGGGGGGCCGGGATGAAAAAGCCGCTGCGCATCGGGCGCGGCCAGATCGGCGCCCTGTTCATCGATTTTCAGGAGGAGCATCGGCAGGATGCGCGCTATCTGGTCGAGCATTATGGCGCGGTGCTGGCCAATGCCGGGCGGCTGCACGCTGCGGCGCGGCGCAACGCGGCGCCTGTGTATCACTGCGCTTATGTCGTCGACATGGCCGAGTTCAGTGCGGCATTGCACCCGGTTCAGCCCGACGGCAGGTCTGCCTTTAGCGACAAGAATGATCCGCTGACAGCGGTTTGCCACGAAGTGGCTCCCGGGCCGAACGAGCGCTTGCTGGTCAAAAATCAGGCCAGCGCCTTTGGCGCCGGCTCGGTGCTCGGCGCGCAATTGAAGGCGGCCGGCATGCCATGGCTGGCCGTCTGCGGTGTCTGGACCGAAGCCTGCGTCGCGGCCAGCGTGCAAGACGCCATCCGCCTGGGCCTGCGCGTGCTTTTGGTCAAGGACGCCTGCGGCAGCGGCTCCGGCGCGATGCACCAGACAGGGATATTGAACCTGGCCAACCGGCTCTACGGCGGCGCGGTGGTCGACACCGGCGCGGCGTGCCGCCTGCTCGATGGGCAGACCGTGGATGCCTGGCAGGTTCAGGGCGCGGTTCCGCTGCGCTACACCTGGGCCGATGCGGCGGAACTTTATCGGGCACTGTGACAAGCGGCCGATCCCTTGAATGGACGATCCGAATGGAGATACTGCAATTCATCGCCGACAACGCCCGCCTCATCGGCACCCGCACCATCGAGCATGTCGCCATCGTCGCCGTGGCAATCGGCATCGCCATCGCCACGGCAGTTCCGATCGGCATCGCGATCACCCGCTCCAAAGGCTTGGCCGACATGGTTCTGCGCCTGGCATCGATGATGGTCACCGTGCCATCGATCGCGCTCTTTGGTTTGATGATGCCGTTGTTGTCGCCGATGGGCCACGGCATCGGTTATGTGCCGGCGGTGATTGCCGTGATTCTTTATTCGCAGTTGCCCATCATCCGCAACACCTATACGGCGATTGCCAACATAGACCCGGGGTTGCGCGAGGCCTCGCAGGGCATGGGCATGAGCAGTTGGCAGCGGCTGCGCCAGGTTGAAATCCCGCTCGCGCTTCCGGTCATCATGGCCGGCGTGCGCACGGCCGTGGTGATGAATATCGGCGTCACCGCCATTGCCACCTATATCGGCGCCGGCGGCCTGGGCACTTTCATCGCCCGGGGCATCAGCCAGTCCCACCCGCAGCAACTGATCGTCGGGGCCTTGGCGCTGTCCTTGCTGGCCATGGCTGCGGACCTGTTGTTGGGATGGCTGCAATGGGCGATGACATCCAGGGGCATCCGGACCGAGGCCGCGCGATGATCCGCCTGGAGCATCTGAGCAAATTCTTCGGCCCCCCGGCCCATCGCACGGCGGCGGTCGATGACATCGATCTGGAACTGCCGGCCGGCGAAATCTGCGTTCTGCTCGGGCCTTCGGGCTGCGGCAAGACCACGACGATGAAGATGATCAACCGGCTGATCCAGCCGAGCAGCGGCAAGATCTTCATCGACGGCAGGGACACCAGCGCCATGGACCCGATCGCGTTGCGCCGCTCGATCGGCTACGTGATACAGCAGATCGGTCTGTTCCCGCACAAGACCATTGCCGACAACATCTGCGTGGTGCCGGATTTGCTCGGCTGGGACCGCCGCAAGTCCCGCGCCCGGGCCAGGGAGTTGCTGGAGCTGGTCGGCCTGCAGCCCGACCTGTTCTGCAAGCGCTATCCGAAGGAACTGTCGGGCGGACAGCAGCAGCGTGTCGGCGTATTGCGGGCCTTGGCCGCCGATCCGCCGGTGATGCTGATGGATGAGCCTTTCGGCGCCATCGACCCGATCAACCGGGAAGTCATACAGGACGAATTCCTGAAGATGCAACAGACCATCCGCAAGACCATCATCTTCGTTTCGCATGATCTGGACGAGGCGGTGAAGATGGCGGACAAGATCGCCATCCTGCGCAGCGGCAAGCTCGAACAATATGCGACGCCCGAGGCCCTGCTGGCGCGACCGGCGAATGCCTTCATCGCGAATTTTCTCGGCTCCGACCGGACTTTGAAGCGGCTGCGGCTGCTGCGCGTCGGCGCGGTCATGTCGGCCCCGCCCGAGAGTCTCAGGCCGGACGACCCGATCAGCACGGCGCGCAGCCTGATGCACGCCTCGGGCCTGGCGGCGATGGCGGTCGTCGATGCCGACGGCATCGCGCAAGCCATGCTGACCCGGGAAGCGGCCGAGCACGGCGGCGGCAGCGTCAGCGCCCATGCCGAGCCGGTGCGGGCTTCGATCGGCATGGACGCGGATGTGCGCAGCGCCTTGGCGCTGATGCTGGCCCATGACATGCCGGTGCTGCCCTGCATCGACGCTGCCGGCAGGCTGCAAGGTCTGCTGAGCTACCGTGCCATCGTCAGGAATCTGGGCCGGGGGGAGCGCGCATGATTCCTGCCAGGTCGGGCCGTGCCGCAGCGCTGGGCCGCATGGCGCCCGCCTTGTTGCTGCTCGTGCTGGCAGCCCTGCTGTACCGGCTCTGGAGCAGCGGCATGGCCGCCGAGATACTCACCCACCGGGACGACATCTGCTACCTGGGCTTGCAGCATCTGGAACTCGTGGCCTGGTCCGGCCTGCTGGCGATCCTGGTGGCGCTACCGGCGGGGATCGCTCTTTCGCGGCCGTCCTGGCGCGCAGTCCCGGAAGTCTGCATGCAGTTGTTCAACATCGGCGGCACCATCCCCACCCTTGCCGTCCTGGCGCTGTCGATGACGCTGCTGGGCATTGGCATCGTTCCGGCCGTCTTCGGCTTGTGGGCGGTGACCTTGCTGCCCATCGTGCGCAATACCTATGCCGGTCTGCGCGCCGTTCCGCCGCATCTGCTCGAAGCCGCACGCGGCATGGGAATGACGCCGGCCCAGGTGCTTTGGCGCGTGCAATTGCCGAATGCGCTGTTCGTCATCTGCGGCGGCATCCGCACGGCCCTGGCCATCTGCGTTGGCTCGGCGCCGTTGGCGTTTCTGATCGGTGCCGGCGGGTTGGGCGAGTTGATCTTCACCGGCATGGCGCTCGACGACTTGCCGATGATGCTGGCCGGCGCCATTCCCACCGCGCTCATCGCGGTGCTGCTCGATTTCCTGATCGGCCAGGCCCAATACCACCTCGTCCCGCGCGGCATCGATCCCCTGCACCCATACTGAATGAAGGATGAATCCCATGACACGGCTATCGCAACGCCTCCTCTCGGCCCTCATCGCAACGGCCTTGTGCCTGCTGCCCGGTGCCGCAGCATGGGCCGATCCGGCCCCTTCCCTGACGGTTGGCGCCAAGGACTTCACCGAGCAACTGATCATGGCCGAGATGACCAGGCAGTTGCTGCAAAGCAAGGGCTACACGGTCCACAAGAGAGACGGCATGGGCACCAAGATCGTCCGGGCCGCGCTGGAAAACGGCGAGGTCGACCTCTATTGGGAGTACACCGGCACTTCGCTGGTCATTTTCAACAAGGTGACGCAGCGGCTGTCGCCGCAGGATGTTTACCAAAAGGTCCGGGAACTCGACGGCAAAAAAGGCTTGGTCTGGCTGGCGCCGTCCAAGGTCAACAGCACCTATGCCGTCGTGGTCCGGCCGGACAATCCGAAGACCGACGGCATGAAGACCATTTCCGATCTGGCGGCCGGCTACAAGTCCGGTAACACCATCGCGATGGGCATGACGGCAGAATTTCCCAAACGGCTCGATGGCCTGATCGGCCTGCAAAAGACCTACGGCTTCGAGGCCGGGCGCGCCAATGTGCGGCCCATGCAACTGAACCTGGCCTACAACGCGCTGGCCAACGGGGATCTGGACACGGTGGTCGCGCAGGCCACGGACGGGCAGATCGTCGCGCTCAATCTGCGCATGCTGGCCGACGACGCGGGCTTTTTCCCCAACTATGCGATGACACCGGTGATCCGCCAGAAAGTCCTGGATGCCCATCCCGGCCTCAAAGCGGTGCTGGAGTCGATTTCAATGAAACTCGACGACGCGACGATGCAGCGCCTGAACAGCGAAGTCGATGTCCGGAGAAAGCCGATCGAAGCCGTGGCCAAGAGTTATCTCGAAGAGGCAGGGTTGCTCTGACGCAACGGGAGTCCGGCCCCACCCGGCGCCGCAGCGGCTACGGTCAGCGATACTCCCCGAGAATCATCGCCGCCCCCTTCTCCGCCACCATCATCGTGGCAGCGTTGATGTTGCCTGAAGTGATGTTCGGAAACACCGAGGCATCGACAACCCGCAAGCGCTGCACACCGTGCACCTTCAACTCGGCGTTGACCACTGCCGTGGCGGCGTCCGGCCCCATTGCGCAAGAGCCGCACAGGTGGTAGATGGAACCCGCCTGCTCGCGGAAGAACTGCAACATGCCGGCCTCATCCGTCACCGCGCCTGCCGGGCTGACTTCTTCCACGATCAATGCGCGCAAGGCCGGCGCCTGGCTCAGTGCACGAATCAGGCGCGCGCCTTGTACCGCTTCGTCCCTGTCCTTTGGGGTGCTCAGGTAATTGGGGCGTATCGCTGCCGGCAGGTCTGCATCTGCGGCGGCAATTTCAATGCTGCCGCGACTGTCGGGACGGCACGGGTTGTAGGCCAGCAGGAAGCCCGACCAAGGGTCGGGCTTCAGTTTGGCCTTGGGGTCTTTCGGAATCGTGTAGGACAGCGGATTGAAATACAACTGAATGTTTGGCTCCCGCTCCAGCGCGCTGCCCTTGAAAAATCCGCCCGCCTGATTGACGCTCATCGCCAAGGGGCCGCTGCGCTTGAACAGGTATTGCATGCCCGCCGCCAGTTGCCCATGCCACGTGCCCAATTCATCATTGAGGGTCTTGCACCTGGCGCGAAAGTAAAAGGATGCGCATAAATGATCCTGCAAATGGCGGCCAACCGCCGGCAAATGATGGCGCAGCGCAATCCCGTGGCGCGCCAGCAATGCAGCCGCGCCAATGCCGGACAGTTGCAACAGCTTCGGCGTATCCACCGCGCCGGCGGCAAGAATGACTTCACGATGGGCGTAAAAGCGGCGCAACTGGCCGCGCTGACGCACCAGCACGCCATGGGCGCACTGCTGGCCATCGAACAGAATCTGTGCGACCTGCGCCTCGGTCTCGACCTGCAAACGACTGCGCCCCAGGGCTGGATGCAGGTACGCAACCGCGCTGGAATCGCGCTTGCCGTTGCGGATGCTGGCTTCATAGATGCCGGCGCCTTCAAAATGCGCGCCGTTGAAATCTTCATTGAGCGGGTAACCCGCTTGCTGGCAGGCTTGCAGATAAGCCCGGCACATCGGATGCGCGCCCTGCTTCATCGGCGTGATGCCCATCGGGCCGTCGCCGCCATGCCAGGGGGTTTCACCGAGCGGATGCGATTCCATCTTTTTGAAATAAGGCAGCACCTCGCGATAACCCCAACCGGGGTTGCCCGCCGCCTCCCAGTCGTCGAAATCGCGCGGCTGGCCGCGCACATGGATCATGGCATTGATCGCGCCGGAGCCGCCGATCACTTTGCCGCGCGGCGCATACAGGCGGCGCCCGGCCATCTCCGCCTCCGGCTCGCTGTAATACATCCAGTTGTAGCGCGGGTCGTAGTACGTCTTGACAAAGCCGAGCGGCAGTTTGAGCCACCATGAGTCATCCTTGCCGCCCGCTTCCAGCAGCAATACACTGTGCGATTCGCTCAAGCGGTTGGCGAGTATGCAGCCCGCCGAACCCGCCCCGACGATGATGAAGTCGACATTCACCGCGCAACCTCATCACTCCAGCGCTTCTTCCAGCTATCGCTCGATGGCTGCTTGACGTCGAAAGGCTGGGGGTCCATCGTGATGTGCAGCCGGCTGCCGACATAGGGCGCATTGGCTTCCACCACGTCCATATTCAACTCCACCCCCAGACCTGGCTCGCGCGAGGGGATGATGAAGCCGTCCTCCCACTGAATCGGTTGCTTCAGAATCTCGGCATGAAAGCCTTGCCAGGTCATGATGCTTTCCTGAATCAGGAAGTTGGGCGTGGCGGTTGCCAACTGAACGCTGGCTGCCGCACCGACCGGGCCGTTGTACAGATGCGGCGCGATCTGGGCACAGTGGACTTCGGCGATGCCGGCGATTTTCTTGGCTTCCAGAATGCCGCCGACACGTCCCAGATTCATTTGCAGAATCGAGGCGCCGCCGCGCTGGAGCAAGTCGAAGAATTCATATTTGGTGGTCAGGCGCTCGCCCGTGGCGATGGGAATGGAGGTCTTGCCAGCGACCGCTGCCATCGCATCGACCTGCCCCGGCGGCACCGGTTCTTCGAACCAGAGCGGGTCGTATTTTTCCAGCCGCCGCGCCAGACGCACCGCCGAGGCCACGGTCATCTGTCCATGCGTGCCGAACAGCAAATCGCATTTGCTGCCGACGGCCTCGCGTATCTTCTTGCAGAACTCTTCCGACTTGTCCATCACTTCCAGCGACAGATGGTGGCCGGAATAAACGCTGTACGGCCCGGCCGGGTCGAACTTGACGGCGGTAAAACCCTGTTTCACCAAGTCCACTGCGCATGCCACCGACAGGTCCACATCATCGTAGTCGTGCTCGCCCTTGGCATTTTTCGGATAGAGGTAGGTGTAGGTGCGCAGGCGCTCATGCACACGGCCGCCGATCAATTCATACACCGGTTTGCCGGCGGCCTTGCCGATGATGTCCCAGCAGGCCATCTCCAAGCCGCTGACGATGCCCATCATGGTCAGGTCGGGGCGCTGCGTGAAGCCGCTGGAGTAAGCCGCGCGGAAAAACCGCTCGATGTGGTGCGGGTCATGATCGAGCAAATGCCGCTCGAACACGTCATCCATGGCGCAGGCGACCACCTTGGGGTGAAATGTGGAGGCGTAGATTTCGCCCACGCCCTCGATGCCGCAAGCGGTTTTCAGGGTGACGAAAATCCAGTACATGCCGCCGATATAGGGCGGCGGCACGGCAACCACATGGGATTTCATCGATATGATTTTCATTGCTGCACCTTTTCTCGTTGGGTCAGGTTTTTGAAGTAGAAAGCGACTGCCGTGCCGCCCAATCCGCAGGCGACGATGTAGCCGAAATATATTTTGTAGCCGGGCAGGCCGGGATAGTGGTACGAGATGGCGCTGTTGATCATGGGCAGGAAAATATCCGGCAAATAGGCGATGACGGAGACGATACCGATGGCCAGGCCGGTGATTTTTTCCGGCACCGCGCAAGACTCCAGCAGCGACCAGTACAAACCGCGTATGGCATAGGTCATCACGCCGATCAGGATGACGAGGGTCAGCATAAAATAAACGCCGCTGCCCGCCGGAAAAAGAATCAGCGCAGTCAGGCCGAGCGCGGCCAACAGCATGCTCCAGGCCAGTGTCGCCGCGTTGCCGCAGCGGTCTCCCAGAAACCCGCCGACTATCCCTCCGACAGGACGCATCCATAGCTTGATGACGGTGATGACGCCGGCGGCAACTGCGCTCATGCCGTACCCCTGTTGTAAATAGGCGGAGAAAGAATATGTCGCCCAAAATATCTGGTAGCCGCAAAAAATGATCAGCGCCATGAGCCACAAGCGGGGTATCGCAGCGAGTGTTTTGAGGTCTTGCCAAAGTCCGCCGCGCACTTTCGTCGGAGCGGGTGCGGCGGCAGGTTCTTGCCCAAGAAACACCAACACCAATAACGCAATCGCCAGGCAGGTGAAGGAGTACATATAAATGACCGGGCGCAACGCTGCCTGTGGCGCTGCGTCACTGGCCATGGCAAACAGGGCGACGGCGGCAGTCGCCAGCAGCGCTTCGATCAAGCCGCGCCCACCATCCAGAATGCCGAAGAAACGCCCCTGCTCAGAGGCCTGCGCCAACAGCTTGACGCCTTTGATCAGGGAGGCCCAGAACGTCAGCCCCGCCGCCAAGCCCCAACCGATGAAAATCCAACGCAGCGCGGCAGGGCCGGGATAGGTCGAAAACCACAGTCCCAGCAAACCCACCACGGACAATGAAAAACAGATCAGCAGGCGCGGTGAAAACCGGTCGGCCAACCAGCCACTCGGCAAATAACTCAGCGCATAGATGATGCCGAGCAAGGAATAGAATTGGCCGAGTTCGTCAGCAGAAATGCCAAATGCTGCCAGAACGCTGGTCTCAAAATTCTGGCGCAGGTAGAGCAATGGATAAATCGCTCCCGCTGCCAAAAGCAGCAGGGAAAACTGCAAATAGCGTTTCAGATTGCGCGAAGGTGGTGCGTGCAGCATGGTGTTGCTCGACATGGACTCTTTCCTGTCGTTGTCTCGTTGTGTGATGCAGTGGATTGGCGGGAAACCGGCCCGTAGCCGCCGCCACCGGGGGTTTCGATAATGATGGCGTCCTGGGCATCGAGCTCCATGGATTGGCAAGGTTCGAGATGAATCACCGTGCCATCGGCCTTTTGGACCCGGTTCATCCCCAGGCCTCCGCCATTGCCGCCGGCCATGCCAAACGGTGCGACGCGGCGGTTGTTCGACAGTATCGAGACGGTCATTGGCTGCAGGAAACGGATGCGCCGGCTTGCACCGTCACCACCACGGTGCGCGCCATCTCCGCCGCTGCCTTTGCGAATCCTGTAGCTCTCCAGCAAAACCGGATAACGAAACTCAAGGACCTCCGGATCCGTGATCCGCGAGTTCGTCATGTTCGAATGGACCGCGCTCGCACCGTCGAATGTCGCGCCTGCGCCGCAGCCGCCCGCTATGGTTTCCATGTATTGGTACTGATCATTGCCGAACGACAAAACATTCATCGTGCACTGGGATGATGCCAGCACGCCCAATGCGCCATACAGGGCATTGGTGATGCACTGCGAGGTTTCAACGTTGCCCGCGACCACGGCGGCCGGGTAACGGGGATTCAGCAGCGAGCCATCGGGAATGATCACTTTCAGCGGCCTGAGGCAACCGGCGTTCAAAGGTATTTCGTCGTCAACGAGTGTCCGGAACACATACAAGACCGCCGCCATGCAGATCGCCGACGGCGCGTTGAAGTTGTTCGGCATTTGGGCCGAGGTGCCGGTAAAGGCTATGCTTGCCGAACGGGCGCTGCGATCGATCTCGATCGCAACTTTGATGACTGCGCCGTTGTCCGTGGTCAGTGTGAAATCGCCATCGTCCAAGGCGGTGATGACATGTCGCACGGCCTCCTCTGCATTATCCTGGACATGCCGGGTGTACGCCTGCACGACATCGAGTCCGTAATGCTTCACCATCTTTTTCAGTTCCTGGACGCCTTTCTCGTTGGCGGCCACCTGGGCGCGCAGATCAGCCATATTCAATGAGGGATTGCGCGCCGGGTACTGTCCGCCGGAGAGTAAATCGAGTGTCTCCTGCTCGCGCATGCGGTTGCCTTCAATCAACTTCCAATTGTTGAATAGAACACCCTCTTGCTCGACCGAGGTCGAGTGCGGCGGCATCGAGCCCGGGGTAATCCCGCCGATGTCGGCGTGGTGGCCGCGCGATCCCACATAGAAGCTGATTGCCTTGCCGTCTTGCGAGAACACCGGTGTGATGACTGTGATATCCGGCAGATGGGTGCCGCCGTGATACGGGTCGTTGATGACGTAGACATCACCTGCCTGCATCTGGCCGGCGTTCTCGCGCATCACCGTTTTGACACTTTCGCCCATCGAGCCCAGGTGCACCGGGATATGCGGCGCATTGGCGACGAGATTGCCGTCCCGGTCGAAAAGGGCGCACGAAAAATCGAGCCGTTCCTTGATATTGACTGAATATGCCGTCTGCTGGAGACGAAGCCCCATCTGCTCGGCAATGGACATGAACAGGTTGTTGAAAATCTCGAGCATGACGGGGTCTGCGCTCGTGCCGAGCGCGCGGCGTTCAGCGCGGGCATCGAGGCGGGTCATCAGCATGTGATCGAGGGCGGTGATCTCTGCCTGCCAGCCTGGCTCCACGATGCTCGTGGAATTTTGCTCGGCAATGATCGCCGGGCCTTTCACTTTATCGCCCGGCCGCATCTGCTCGCGCAAGAAGACGGGGGTCGGGTGCCATTGGCCAGCGCTGAACATCGGCACCGTTTCTTGCGCGCTCAACGGCTTTTCCCTTTCCGGGAAAACCGGGGCCTGCCCACCGAGCGGCGACGAGGAGCCAACGGCCTCGACGGCGACGCTTCCCGCGATGAGCGCGCGGCCCGGCATCAGAAAAGAGAAACGGGCCTTGTAGGCCGCCTCGAACCGACCGCGCATCGCGTGCTCATCACCGAACGCGACGGACAGGAAGGTGTCGGTGCCGTCATAGCGCAGGTGCACCTGGCGCAGCACGCGGATGTGGGCCTCTTTCACCTGCTGTTCGCGCAATTGCGCCCGCACCTCGCGCTCGAGCCCCGCAAGCGCGCGCTCTATCTGCGGCAGGGACGCAGCTTCGAGCTTCAACTCGACGGTTTGTTCGCGCATCGCGCTCTGCTCGGACAGGCCGATGCCATAGGCAGAAAGCACGCCTGCGAATGGGTGCAGGAAGATGCGTGTCATGCCGAGTTGATCGGCGACCAGGCAGGCATGCTGGCCGCCTGCGCCACCAAAGGTGTTCAACACGTAGTCCGTCACGTCATGGCCACGCGCGACCGAAATATGCTCGATAGCATGGGCCATGTTGCCGACAGCGATCTCGATGAAGCCCTCGGCGACCTGCTCGGCAGTGGGCCGGCGGCCTGTGGCCCGAAGGACTTCATCGGCCAGCGCATTGAACTTTTCACGAACGATGTCCGCATCGAGCGATTCGTCGGCGCCCGGTCCGAATACCTTCGGAAAACGGGCGGGCCGGATCTTGCCGAGCATGACGTTGCAGTCCGTGACAGCCAACGGGCCGCCGCGCCGATAGCTGGCGGGGCCGGGATTGGCTCCGGCGGAATCGGGCCCGACACGGTAGCGGCTGCCGTCGAAATGCAGGATCGAGCCGCCGCCTGCCGCAACGGTGTGGATGCTCATCATCGGCGCGCGCATGCGCACCCCCGCGACCTGGGTCTCGAACGCGCGCTCGAATTCGCCGCAGTAGTGCGACACGTCGGTCGAGGTGCCACCCATGTCGAAACCGATGACCTTGTCGAAGCCCGCAGAGGCGGCGGTGCGGGCCATGCCGACGATACCGCCGGCGGGGCCCGACAAGATCGCATCCTTGCCCTGGAACCGGCCCGCGTCGGCAAGGCCGCCATTGGACTGCATGAACATCAGTCGCACGTTCGACATCGCGCCGGCAACCTGCTCCACATACCGGCGCAGGACGGGCGAAAGGTAGGCGTCCACCACCGTCGTGTCGCCGCGCGGGATCAGTTTCATCAAGGCACTGACCTTGTGCGAAACCGAGACTTGGGTGAACCCGATGCTGCGCGCGGCAGCCTCGATGGCCCGTTCGTGCGCGGGGTAACGGTAACCATGCATCAGCACGATCGCAATCGATCGATAGCCGGCCTCAAACGCTTGCCGCAGATCGGCCCGGGTGCGCCCGTGGTCCAGCGGCTCGAACACCGTGCCGTCAGCGCCGATGCGTTCGGCGACCTCGTACACCTTGCCGTAGAGCGGTTCGGGCAGTTCGATGTGGAGGTCGAACAACCTGGGCCGGTTTTGGTAGCCGATCCGCAATGCGTCGCCGAAACCGTTGGTGATGAAAAGGACGGTGTCCTCGCCCTTGCGCTCCAGCAAGGCGTTGGTGGCCACCGTGGTGCCCATCTTCACGACCTCCACTTGGGCGTCCGGGATGGGTTCGCCCTTGCCGAGACCCAGCAGACGGCGGATGCCGGCCACTGCGGCATCCGCGTACTGCTCCGGGTCCTCGGACAGCAGCTTGTGCGTGAGCAGCGTGCCGTCAGGCTTTTTGGCGACGATGTCCGTGAATGTGCCGCCACGGTCGATCCAGAATTGCCACTTGGCCTGCCCGTCGGTGTGCGTGCGCTCGGAAGATGACGAACCCATGATGATTTCTGGCGCAGGGATTGCTTGAAAGAGATCGGACCCGAGACCATCGTCAGCGGCACCTGAACATGGCGATGCTGTCTGGCAGACAGTGTTGTGAGCCTGTCTGTGCCTCGCCTGAAAATAAGCGACGGCGATGCTATCCTTAAGCAACCGCAGGCTCTTTTCAGCATGCGTCGATTCCGGTTTTTGCGCATCGACTTTCGCCAGGCGATTCGATGGGGCACTGTGGAATGGGTGGTTGCCCCGGCTTCGCAGGCCATGGCCGGCCATTTCCCCGATAGACCGGAAATAGCCCCGAGGAAATTGCAATGGTGGATTACACCGATTCAGTGCCTTTGCAAAAGCTGCCGGCGTATCGCACGCGGCAACGATGAATCAGTCATCGCTCTCCGACACCAAGAGAACATCGGCTTCGAGGTGAAGGCAGGCAGCGATGTCTTTCGAGATCTGATGCCGCGCCGCGATTCTCACCAAATCCCGGACCTCGGTGGGCAAGGTGCCGAGTTCGCCTTGGCGGTAAGCAAGAAAAAAGGCCCGACTCAAATCGGCATAGGCGCGGCCATGCCGAAGGAATGCCGACAGGGGGACGACATGTATCTCCGGAACGAAGTGGCGGGACTGCCAAATACACAAAGGCGTGGTCAGCGCAAATCCCATGCCGTTGGCAACCAGGCTGAGAAGGGGGTCCGTGGTGTCGAATTCGTAGGTCCGCTCCAGATGATCGCCACAGTGGCGAAGGTAGTCATCCACCTGCTGCCCGATGACCGATCGCGCGCTGTATCGAATGAATTTGAGTTGCCGCCCAAGCTCTGTCAACGAGCACAGCGGCTGAAGGTCGAATCCCGTTGGCAGCACGACATAGTATTTTTCAGAGAAAAGGCAGGCGCGTGAAATGCCGGCGGACAGAAAAGCGCTCGTCGTCACGGCCAAGTCCAACTGCCGGCTTTCGATGAGCGCGTCGAGGGTCGGCGTAATGCCCGACCACAGCCGGATCTGATGGGACGAGCCGGACAGGCCCTTGATGAGCAGTGGGCCGACGGTGGCGGCGAACGAATCGACACAACCGATCCGAACGGCCATGCGCTTTGCGCGGCTGACACTGCGAACGCTCTCGACCATCTGGTCGGCTTGCGTGAGCAGTTCCTTCGCGTGTTGGAAAAGGCGCTGCCCGGCGGCAGTAGGCTGCGCCGGACGGGTGCTGCGGTCAAGCAGCGCCGTCCCGAAGAAAGTCTCCAGTTGCTTGATCCTCTGGGAGACGGCGGCCTGCGAGATATCCAACAGTCGCGTCGCCTCGGAGATGCTGCCGGACTCCACGACAGCAATCCAACTGACGAGCAAGTCCCAATCCGGCTGGCGCGGCTGGCTGTTTGGATTCATGGGTTCGACACCGAAGAAATGAAGGCAATGGCCAATGTCTGCCGCGTCCGGGCGAGGCCATCCATCGGCATCCGGCGGCATGACGGGCGTTGTATCTGAAAGCCGGCGGCGTGGCTCCGCTGCGGCGCAGGTATTGCAGATATTGCAGCGATCGGGCGCATCCTCTGGCGTGGGCCTGTGGCCGGCGGAAAGCCACCACCTCACGCCGTTCGGCTCCAGCGGTGCCGGAACCAGCCGCGCCGCCGCTGCGGCGCAACTCTACCAGCCTGCTCGGCGGGAATGTTCGCCGCCTCGATGCGCTGCTGCCGCTTGCTCGTTTCGCTGGTGGTGAATTCGGTGAAATCCGTTGCCGTGCCTCCGCGCAATGGCAGACCGGCGGCATCGGCCTTCTTGCGCATTCCAGCATCGGCGAGTGCCGCGTTGCTCTCGGCGTCGAGCCGTTGCAGGCCAGATAGTCGCCGCGCAAGCGCGTCAGGATGCCGTTCGAGCCGCCGGCGCTGTCGGGTGACACGAGGCGGATGGGCCGAATGGGTGGAATGGACCGATCCGATCGACCCTGGTGGGCGCCGATCGGTCGTAGCGCACAAGACCGGCGCCGGGGGCAGGCAATGCTCAGGAAAGAACCTGTGGATTGACGCACGCGGAGCGTTCGACCGGCCGGCCTTGCAGCCAGCCCAACACATTGCGGGCAGCGGCGCTGGCCACCGTGGCCAATGCCGCCGGCGTCGATCCGCCCACATGCGGCGTGAGCACGAGGTTCGGAATCTTCGTCAGCGGGCTGTCGGCCGGCAGCGGCTCGACGGCCATGGTGTCCAGCGCCGCAGCGTAGAGCTGGCCGCTTTGCAGGGCCGCCAGCAGGGCTGGCTCGTCCACGACCTCGCCGCGTGCCGTGTTGACCAGGATTGCGCCGCGCGGCATCCGGCCGAACTCTGCGGCGCCCAGCAGTTTGCATGTGTGCTGGTTGAGCGGCACATGCAGGCTCAGCACATCGGCCAGCGGCAGCAACTCGGCCAGTGTCGGCAGCAGCGCTACGCCATCGACCGGGCCAGGGCCGTCCTTGAATGCCGGATCGAACGCGACGACCCGCATGCCCAATGCCAGGCATACGGTCGCGACGCGCTGGCCGATCTGCCCGAAGCCGACCAGGCCCAGCGTCTTGCCGCACAGTTGCACGCCGTCTTGCGCACGCGACCAGCGGCCCGCATGCAGTTCGGCATCCATCCAGCCGATGCGCCGCGCCGCTGCGAACATCAGCCCCAGGGTCAGTTCGGCCACCGACTGCGCGTTGGCCCCGGGCGTGATGTAGACCGGGATGCCGCGCCGCGTGGCCGCATCCACGTCGATGTTGCCGACCCCCACGCCGTGCTTGGATATCACCTTCAGCGCCGGGCAAGATGCAATGGCCCTGGCCGATAGCGGGACGGTGCGCGAAATGACGGCGTCGATCGACTCCGAGGCCATGATGCGCTCCACCTCCCGGGCGTCGTCGGAGCGGGACAAATAGAACACGCGGGCGCCGGCTTGGGCCAGCAGATCCACCCCGGCTGCGGCCAGCCGGGGTGCGGTAACGAAGATGGTGGTCATGACAATCGGATGTGGCTGCGCAAAAAATGAAGTGGAACGCTCCCCGCAGCGTCTTTGGCGCCGGGCAAGACCCGTTGCGCCCTGTCCGCAGGCAGGGGGCGGCCCCCGCTGCATTGCACCGCAGATTGCGCACGGCGCGGTGGAGCGACTCCATCGGGCTCCATCGGGCTCAATCGAGCCTGATGCCGGCTTGCCGGATCAGCGTACCCCACTTGCGGTGTTCGGCGCGGATGAAGTCGGCGAACTGCCGGGGGGTTCCCCCCATCGGCGTGCTCCCCTCGGAGAGCAATTTGTGCTGCACGTCCGGGGTCTTCAACACCTTCTGCATCTCGGCGTTGATGCGCTCGACGACGGCTTGTGGCGTGCCTGCGGGCGCGACGAGGCCGGTCCAGGTGATGGCCTCGAAGCCGGGATAGCCCGCTTCGGCCACGCTCGGCACGGCGGCGAGTTCGGGCACGCTGTGCACGCGCTGCGCCGAACTCACGGCCAAGGCGCGCACGCGCTTGCCCGCAAGCTGCGCAATGGCGGGCGCAGTGTTGGCGAAATTGAGTTCCACCTGGTTGCCGAGCAAGTCCGTCATTGCCGGCCCGGCGCCCTTGTACGGAACGTTGAGCATCTCGAAGTCCGCGCGCCGCTTGAGCATTTCGCCCGCGAGATGGCCCACGGTGCCATTGCCGGCCAGCCCTATGCGCAGCGACTCGGGCTTGGCCCGGGATGCGTGGACCACGTCCGCGAGCGTCTTGAGCACGGAAACCGCATTGACCAGCAGCACCACGGGCTGGGACGCGATGCTCGTGATCGGCGCAAAGTCCTGCAACGGATCGAAGGGCATCTTCGGGTAGAGCGCCGGGTTGATCGCGAGGTTGGCGGTCTGGCCCAGGCCGATCGTGTAGCCGTCGGCCACGGCCTTGGCAACGGCGTCGAGGCCGAGATTGCCCCCGGCGCCGGGGCGATTGTCGATCACCAGGGTCCAGCCGGCCTGCGTCGCCAGTTTGTCCGCCAGCAAGCGGGCCATCGCGTCGGTGCCGCCGCCGGGCGGAAACGGAACGATCAATTTGATCGGCTTGGCCGGCCAAACTTCCTGGGCCAACGAGGCGCCTGCAAGCGTTGCCAGCAAGGCAGCCGCTGCCCAGGCGCGCCGTCGCATCGCGCCGTTTCGTTTTTTCATGCTCACTCGGTCATGCTCATTCGGGCTTGAGGTCGGTGCTCTCGATCACCTTCCCCCATGTGCGTTTGTTGGCGACGAGAAAGTCGTGGAACCTGGCAGGCGTGCTGCCCACCGGCTCCAGACCGTCCTGCACCAGGCGTCGGGCAATCCCGGGCATGGCGAGAACCTTGGCGATCTCGCGCTGTATGCGCTCGATGGCGGCCGGCGGCGTGTTCCTGGCGGCGCAGATGCCCGACCAGGTCACCGGCTCGAACTCGGCGATGCCGGCTTCCATCACGGTGGGCACCTCGGGGAATGCGGCCAGGCGCTTCGGGCCGGCGACGGCCAACGCCCGCAGCTTGCCGGCGCGCGCGTACTGCATCGAGCTGACGGGCTGATCGAAGATCATCGACACGGCGCCCTCCAGCACATCCGCCATGGCCTGGCCTGTGCCTTTGTAGGCAATGTGAACGATGTCGATACCGGTGCGCGACTTGAGCATCTCACCGGCCAGATGGCTGCCCGTGCCGGCGCCGGACGAGGCAAAGTTGAGTTCGCCTGGCCGGTTCCTGGCGTAGGCGACCAGTTCCTGCACAGTGCTGACCGGCAACCGGGCATTGACCATCAGCATATAGGGCGCATCGATGATCTGCGTGACCGCCACGAGGTCTTTTTCCGGGTCGAAGGGCATGCTCTTGACCAAGTGGGGCTGTATCGACAAGGTTCCGGTCGTGCACATCAGGAGCGTGTGGCCGTCGGCAGGGGCCGACAGCAATGCGGACACGGCGATGTTTCCCCCGGCACCGGGCCTGTTTTCGACCATGACCTGCTGCCCCAACCCTTCGGCCAGTTTGGGCGCTATCAGGCGCGCCACGATGTCATTGGAGCCGCCCGGTGAAAAGCCCACGAGAATGCGCACCGGTTTGCCGGGAAACGCATCCGCAGCCAGCGCCTGCGCGCAAAGCATTCCCGCGCCCGCCACGGCCACGGACAGGATGTGAAGAAAAGCCCGACGTTGCATGCGAGTTCCCATGTTGCAGACATTGACGGTGCGGCCGATGCAGGTACCCCGGGCGCCGCTCAGGGGCCAAGCTGCGCGCGCGCCCGTGCGATGCGCCGGCAACCCTCGCGCAAGTGCTCGCCACTGCTGGCACAGGAGAGCCGGAAATGCGTCCCGACGCCGTAGGCGCTGCCTTGCAGCGCGGCCAGATCCTGGGAATCGAGCAGGTGCCCGATCCAATCGTCGCTGCTGCGGATGACCCGGCCCGTGGGGGTGCGCAATCCGAACAGGTCGGCGCAGGAGGCGAAAACATAAAACGCGCCATCGGGCAGGTGGCAGTGGATGCCATCGATCGCATCGAGCGCCGCCACGACCATGTCGCGCCGCTGCCGGAAGACGGCGCGGTTGGTGGCGATGAAGTCCTGGCGGCCGGTGAGCGCGGCTACTGCGGCCGCCTGGCCGATCGAGCTGGCCCCCGAAGTGCTGTGCGATTGCAGCTTGACCATCGCCTCGATGAGTTGCGCCGGCGCCGCGCCATAACCAATGCGCCAGCCTGTCATCGCATAGGCTTTGGAGACGCCATTGACCGTCAGGATGCGTTCTCTCAGTTCGGGCGCGACCTGGGCGATGCTGGCAAACGGCATGTCGCCGTAGAGGATATGTTCATAGACATCGTCGGTCATGACCCAGACCTGCGGATGGCGTTTCAAGACTTCCGCCAGCGCTTGCAGTTCGGCAAACAGGTATGCGGCGCCGCTCGGATTGTTCGGCGAATTCAGGATCAGCCAGCGGGTACGGGCGGTGATGGCCTGCTCCAGCGCCTCGGGCTGGAGCTTGAAGCCCAGGCTGGCAGGGCAGTCGACATGGACGGGCATGCCTCCGGCCAGCCATACGATGTCCGGATAAGACACCCAGTACGGCGCCGGAACGATGACCTCGTCGCCGGCACGGACGGTGCACATCAGCGCATTGAAGATGACTTGCTTGGCGCCGGCGCCGACGATGATCTCGTCGGGAGAAAAATGCAGCCCGTTTTCGGCGCGAAACTTGCCCGCGATGGCTTCCTTGAGTTCGGGCGTGCCGCCCACGTCGGTATACCGGGTCTGCCCGCTGGCCATCGCGCGGCGGGCCGCCTCCTGGATATGCTGCGGCGTATCGAAGTCCGGCTCGCCCGCCGTCAGTGCCAGCACATCGCGCCCCTGGCCACGCAGCGCGCGCGCACGCTGGCTGGCCATGGAACTCGGCGAGGGCCGGATCCGGTGCAGACGGGCAGGCAGGTCAGGCATGGTCGGGATGGGCATGGGATAGCCGTGGATGGATGGGGCGCAGTATTGGGCATGGCCCGGCGCAAAACAAACGAGAAATCGGCGTAGCCGGCCATTCCATTTTTTCGTGGCGCGACACTGGTGTCGCGTCACCGGTCAGATGTCGCAGGCTGCGCGCAGCCATCGGAGCGCAGCGCAAGGCGCATCGCGCAGCCAATACCGAGCTGTATTGGCAAGCGATGCAACGCCGCGATGCGCTCCGATGGCCAGCGCAGACCGACAGATGACCGGTGACGCGACACTACGGGTAAATTGCCGAAGAATGAACATCACCTTCAAACAGTTGGAGGCATTTGTCTACAGCGCCAAACTGCGCAGCTTCAGTTCGGCAGCGGCGAAATTGCGCGCCACGCAATCGGCCATCTCCAAGCGGGTGGCGGAGCTTGAGCAGGAATTCGGGGTGCCGCTGCTGCACCGCACTGCGCAGGGGCTTGAAATGGCCCAGGCCGGCCGCCGGTTGCTGCCGCTGGCCGAAGAGTCGCAAAGGCTGTGGGCGCGCATCGACCATGAGATGGGCGGCGACCAGACGCTGCGCGGCACTTTTCGCGTCGGCGTGACCGAGTTGATCGCCATGACCTGGCTCACGCGCTTCATTCAACGCTTGCGGCAATTGCACCCCGAGATGAGCATCGAGCCGGTCGTCGACGCAGGCTTGCTGCTGTTTGCGGGCCTGGAGGCGAACAAGATCGACATCGCCATCATGCCGGGGACTCATTGGGGCAAGAGCTACGAAACGGTCAAGGTGGGGCAGGTCGAAGATCTCTGGGTCGCCAGTCCCAGCCTGAAAATTCCCGACCGGGTGCTCAAGCCGCACGAGTTCGGTCTCTACCCTGTCCTGGAACAATCGAGCGGGGCGGCAAAAAACAGGTATTACGAGGCATGGCGGGCCGAGCACAAGTTCCAGTTCGGCAAGCTATTCCAGACCAATAGCACGACGGTGCTGAGGCAATTGACCATCAATGGATTCGGCATCAGCCAGTTGGCGCTCGACTATGTGCGGCCGGACATCGAGGCCGGTCTCTTGCGCATCGTCAAATCCGATCCCATGCCCCCGCCGATGATCTATGGCGCCGTGTACCGGAACGACAATCCCGGCCCGGCCGTCCAGCGCATTGTCGAGTTGGCGGTGCAAATGTGCGATTTCTCGGCCGGAGGAAATCCTCGGCGCGCGGCTGGCAACGCGCCGCCCGACGAACGGCGCCCGGCGCGGCGCCCTGCCCGGCCTGCCCGGCGGCCATGATGGCGGCAACGAATCCGGCCGCTGCCGCCGCCCGGTCAGGGTCGATACCTATGACATATGAACGGGATGTATCTAATATATTAGAAGTGCAGTCCATTTGACCTGCATCCCGGAGATGCCATGAACGCCCTTGCCGGCGGAGCGCAGCGCCACCCGGTTGCCGCGCGCCTGGAGCGCCTGCCGATGACCGGCTATCAGCGCCGCTTGTTCGCCATCATCGCGGCGGCCTGGTTTTTCGATTCGATGGACCTGGGCATCATGACTTTCGTGCTCGGCTCGATCCAGGCGGAGTTTGCTTTGACGCCGGCGCAGACCGGGCTGCTGGCGAGCAGCAGTTTCGTCGGCATGTTCTTCGGCGCGGCCACGGCGGGTCTGCTGGCCGACAAGTTCGGGCGCAAGCCGGTGTTTCAGCTCAGCATGGTCTTCTGGGGCGCGGGCAGCCTGATGTGCGGCCTGTCGCACACCGTCGATGAGTTGATGCGCTACCGGGTGCTGCTCGGCTTTGGCATGGGCATGGAATTCCCGATCGGCCTAGTGTCGCGTCACCGATCATCTGTCGGTCTGCGCTGGCCATCGAAGCGCATCGCGGCGTTGCATCGCTTGCCAATACGCTCGGTATGGGCTGCGCGATGCGCCTTGCGCTGCGCTCCGATGGCTGCGCGCAGCCTACGACATCTGATCGGTGACGCGACACTAGCGCTGGTCTCGGAGATCGTGCCCGCCAAAAGCCGTGGCCGCTATGTCGCCATCCTGGAGGGCTTCTGGCCGCTGGGTTTTATCGCGGCCGGTGTGGGCGCCTACCTTTGCCTGCCATCGATAGGCTGGCGCGGCATCTTCATCGCGCTGGCCGTGCCGGCGGTTTTCGTGTTCGTCGTGCGCCGCTTCGTGCCCGAGTCGCCGCGCTGGCTGGAGGACGCCGGCCGGTTCAGCGAGGCCGACGCGGTCACCAGCGGCTTCGAGCAACGGGTGCTGCTCGCCTCGGGCCGGCAGATGCTGGCGCCGGTGTCCACGGCATCGGGCCATCGGGCGCCGCCAGCGCCACGGCGGGTGCCGTTCGCCGAGCTTTGGCAAGGGGTCTACGCGCGCCGCACCGTGATGCTATGGGCGCTGTGGCTGTTCGCGCTGCTGGGCTACTATGGCCTGACGACCTGGCTTGGCGCGCTGCTGCAGCAGGCCGGCTACGAGGTCGCGAAGTCGGTGCGCTACACCGTGCTGATCTCGCTGGCGGGTATTCCGGGGTTCATCTTTTCGGCCTGGCTGCTGGAAGCCTGGGGCCGCAAGCCGACCTGCGTGCTGATGCTGGCCGGCAGCGCGATCGCCGCGTACTGCTACGGCCAGGCGGCGGCGAGCCATGCGCCGGTTGCGCAACTGATCATTGCCGGGCTGTGCATGCAGTTCTTCCTGTTCGGCATGTGGTCCGTGCTGTACGCCTACACGCCGGAGTTGTACCCGACGCGCTCGCGCGCCACGGGCGCCGGCTTCGCCTCGTCGGTGGGCCGCGTCGGCTCTCTCGCCGGGCCTTACCTCGTCGGCCTGCTGCTGCCGGTGGCGGGGCAGGCCGGCATCTTCACGCTCGGGGCGGCATCGTTCGTCGTGGCGGCCGGGGTCGTGGCCCTGCTGGGGGTGGAGACCAAGGGGCAATCGCTCGAGGAGCTCTCGCATTGAACGGCGCCCGGCATGGCAGGCCGGCGCACTCAGCGACCGGGCATGACCGTCGCGCGCGTGAAGTTCTCCAGGTTGTCGATGAGCCGGTCGCTGGCCTCGCCGGCGCCTTGCACATCCCCCATGGCCAGCGCCGTGGCCAGCGCCGCATGCAGCCGGGCCATCTCCGGCATCTCGGCCGTCTGCTTGTAGTGCAGGTACCAAAAGCGCCGCGACAAGCCGTGCAGCAGGCGCATTGCGCCTTCGGCGAACTCGTTGCGCGCTGCGACCAGGCACAGTTCGTTGAACGCGCGGTCGGCGCGGACGAAGGCCACGTCGTCGTTCTTCGCGGACGAGCGCAGGAATTCCTGCCCCAGTTGCACGAAGCGCTTGCGCTCGGCATCGTTGGCGCGCCGCGCGGCGCTGCGGCAGATCAGCCGCTCGATTTCGCGGCGCGTCTCCAGCAGTTTGAGTTGCTTGTTGACGTCGATCTCCGACACCAGCAGCCCGCGCTGGGGCAGCACGATGATCAGATGCTCGCGCGCCAGCCGCTGTATCGCCTCGCGGATCGGTGTGCGGCCGACGCCCGTCATCTCCGACAACACCTGCTCGGAGATGGCGCTGCCCGGCGGGATGCGCAGCGTGACGATCGCCTCTTCGATCATCCCGTAGGCCAGATCGGTCAGTTTGGCCTTGGGCTCAGGCAGTGGATGGGCTGCGGCTATCGGCCCGGCGTTGCGCGCGCCGCCCTTGGGCCGTGCGACCGGTTTCGTGACCATCGCTTGGACTCCGGAAGAAAAAATCGATCGTATCCCATCGCCATGGCGTGGCTGGAATGCCCGGGGCTCGTGCAGACGGCCGACCACCAGTGTCGCGTCACCGATCAGATGTCGTAGGCTGCGCGCAGCCATCGGAGCGCAGCGCAAGGCGCAGCGCGCAGCCAATTCCGAGTGTATTGGCAAGCGATGCAACGCCGCGATGCGCTTCGATGGCCAGCGCAGACCGACAGATGATCGGTGACGCGACACCAGGCATCGCCGATATCGGGCGCACAGGCCCATGAAACCAGCCTGCGGGATACTACCGATCGACTTTGTACGCAACTGATATATCTTTGCTATCCCAAAGGCCCGAAGGCCCGAAGCCCCGTAAAGGAGATCAGCCCATGCGTTCCGATCGCCGGCGAGTGCTGACCTGTCTGAGCGCGGCGGCCGCGCTGATGCCGCTGCGTGCACAGGCCCAGTCCGCCTGGACTCCGCAGCGGCCGATCCGGCTCGTGCTCGGGTACGGCGCGGGCGGCGCCACCGATGCCACGGCCCGCATCATCGGGCGCCATCTCCAGGCCCTGCTCGGCCAGCCGGTGATCAACGAATACAAGCCCGGCGCCGGCGCTTCGATAGGCGCCGAGTTCGTCGCGCACGCGCCGGCGGACGGCTACACGATAGGCCTGACCGACACCGGGCCGATGGTCATCATCCCCCAGTTGCGCAAGGTCGGCTACGACCCGGTCAAGGACTTCACGCCGCTGTCGTACATCTGCGCCACCGGCCTGGCGCTGATCGTGCACCCGAGCGTTGCGGCGAACGGCGTCGGCGAACTGATCGGACTGCTCAAGAGCGCGCCCGGCAGGTACAGCTACGCCAGTTCGGGCATAGGCTCGGTGCACCATCTGGCCGGTGAACTGTTCAAGAGCCGCGCGGGCGTGCAGGCGGACCATGTGCCGTACCGTGGTGCAGGCCAGGCGCTGACCGATTTGGTGGGCGGCCAGGTGCTGCTGATGATGGCCTCGATCGGTCCTGCGTTGCCGATGATCGGCAGCGGCAAGGTGCGCGCGCTGGCCGTCACGACCGCCGGGCGTTCGGGCGTGCTGCCCGAGGTGCCCACGCTCGCCGAGCAGGGTCTGGCCGGCTACGACGCGGCGCTGAGTTTTACGATGGTCGCCCCGGCGCGCCTGCCGGCTGCGGTGGCGGCCCGCTACCAGGCCGAGTTGCGCAAGATCGTGGCCAACCCGGCGGTGGCCAAAGAGCTCGAAAAGCTCGGCTATGACGACATCCGGCCGCGCACGCCAGCCGAGGTCGGCGAGCTCACGCGCGACGAGTTCAGGAAATGGGGCGCGGTGATCCGCGACGCCGGCATCACGCAGGAAAGCTGAAGCGGCAGCCCGCGATGAACGCCATTTCCCGACCACCCCCGCAGCGCTGGAACCAACTCGCCGAGGACCGCGCCGAGCGGCTCGCGCGCGCGGCGCATCTGGCCTGCGGCAAGCAGGTGGCGGCAGGGCAACTGGTGGCGCTGCTCGAGGCCCTGCTGCGGCCGGGCGACCGCGTCTGCATCGAAGGCAACAACCAAAAGCACGCCGACTTCCTGTCGGCGGGCCTGGCCCGGGTGGACCCGGCGCGGGTGCATGGGCTGCATATCGTGCAATCGAACATCGCGCTCGCGTCGCACCTGGACATCTTCGACAGCGGCATCGCCACGAAGCTGGACTTTTGCTACTCCGGCGAGCAGGGCGTGCGCATGGGCCGGCTGATCAAGCAGGGCCGGATACAGGTCGGCGCGATCCACACCTACCTGGAGCTGTACAGCCGCTACTTTGTCGACCTGACGCCGCGTGTCGCGTTCGTCGCGGCGCAGAGCGCGGACAGGGCGGGCAATCTCTACACCGGCCCGAACACCGAGGACACCCCTGCGGTGGTGGAGGCGACGGCGTTCAAGAGCGGCATCGTGATTGCGCAGGTCAACGAGCTCGTCGATCGCGTGCCGCGCGTCGATGTGCCGGCCGACTGGGTCTCGTTCGTGCTCGAAGCGCCCAGCCCGCACCATATCGAGCCGATCTTCACGCGCGACCCGGCGCAGATCGGCGAGGTGCAGATCCTGATGGCGATGATGGTCATCAAGGGCCTGTATGCGCCATACCAGGTGCGGCGTCTGAACCATGGCATCGGATTCGACACTGCGGCGATCGAACTGATCCTGCCCACCTATGCCGATTCGCTGGGCCTCAAGGGCCGGATCTGCGAATACATGAGCGTCAACCCATGCCCCACGCTGATCCCGGCGATCGAGGCCGGTTTCATCAAGAGCATCCACTGCGCCGGCTCCGAGCCGGGCATGGAGCGCTATATCGAGCAGCGCTCGGATATCTTCTTCACCGGCCCCGACGGGTCGATGCGCTCGAACCGCGTCTTTTGCCAGCTCGCCGGCCATTACGCCGACCTGTTCATCGGCTCCACGCTGCAGATCGATCTGGAGGGCAACTCATCGACCGCCACGCTCGACCGCATTACCGGCTTTGGCGGCGCGCCCAACTTCGGCAGCCAGGCGCGTGGCCGCCGGCACGCCAGCCCGGCCTGGCTCAAGGCCGGGGCCGAGAGCGCCGACGGGCAGTCGCGCATGCCGCGTGGGCGCAAGCTGGTAGTGCAATTGGTCCAGAGCTTTCGCGAGAAGATGCAGCCCACCTTTGTCGAGCGGCTCGACGCCTGGCGCCTGCAGCAGGACTTCGATCTGGCCCTGCCGCCGGTGATGGTCTACGGCGACGACCTGACCCACATCGTCACCGAGGAAGGCATCGCGCACCTGCATCGCTGCGCCACGCCCGCCGAGCGCGAGCAGGCGATTCGCGGCGTTGCCGGCTACACGCCGGTGGGCCTGGCGCGCGACCGGCGCGTGGTGGAAAACCTGCGTGGCCGCGGCATCGTGCAACGCCCCGAAGACCTGGGCATCGACGCGCGCCTGGCCACGCGCGACCTGCTGGCCGCCAGGTCGATCAAGGACTTGGTACGCTGCTCGGGCGGCCTCTACGATCCGCCCAAGCGCTTTCGGCACTGGTGACGGGGTGACGGAGACACGGCGATGGAGCATCTGGAATACGAGTTCGGCCCTTTCCCGTCGGCAGCGGCGCCGGCGTCGGCGCCAGTGCTGGTCGGCGTCGTCGGTTCGGGGAACCTGGAGGCGCTGTTCGAGCCGCGCCCGCTGGCCGGGATCATCCGCTTCGTCGTCGACACCCCGATCGCGGGCTTTGACGCCACCTGGCGCGCCGTGCTCGCCGACTTCGCCGCGCGCCAGCGCACCGGCGACCTGCTGGTGACGATCAACGACGCGGGCGCCACGCCCGCCGTGGTGGCGCTGCGGCTGGCGCAGGCGGCCGAAGAACTGAGGGCCTGAAATGCCGGCGGCGAGCTACTACGAATCCAATGCCCGGCAGCGCGTGCGCGGTCTTTTCGACGACGGCACGGTGGTCGAGATCCTGCCGCCCCAGGCGCGCGTCACCAGCCCGCATCTGGCCGCTTTGGGCATGCCGGTCGCGCTCGACGACGGCGTGATGACGGGCAGCGCGCGCCTCGATGGCCGGCCGGTGCTGTTCGCCGCCGAAGAGCCGGCGTTCATGGGCGGCTCGGTGGGCGAGGTGCATGGCGCCAAACTGACCGGGCTGCTGCTGCGTGCCGCCCGGGATCGGCCCGACGCGGTCGTGCTGCTGTGGGACACCGGTGGCGTGCGGCTGCACGAGGCCAACGCCGGCCTGATCGCGATCTCGGAGATCCAGCGCGCGCTGTTCCAGGCCCGTGCCGCCGGCGTGCCGGTCATCGCCGTCTGCGCCGGCGCCAACGGCTGCTACGGCGGCCTGGGCATCGTCGCCCGTAGCTGCGACCATATCGTGATGACCGAGGAGGGGCGCCATTCCGTGTCAGGCCCCGAGGTCATAGAGTCGCAACAGGGCGTCGAGGAGTTCGACGCCAGCGACCGGGCGCTGGTCTGGCGCACCATGGGCGGCAAGCACCGCTACCTGATCGGGGAGGCCAGCAGTTTCGCGCTGGACAGCATCGCTGATCTGCGCCGCGCGGTCGCCGTGCTGATCGAGCGCCCGGCGCCGCTGACGCTGGAGACGGTGCAGCGCGAGCACGCGGCACTGGCCCGGCGGCTGCGCCGCTTCGGCGGCGCGTCCGACGCCACCGAAGTCTGGGCCTTGCTCGGCGTGGCCGATCCGGCCGGCCTGCCGATGCTCGACGAGCAGGACTTCGTCGCACTGGCCGACACCCTGCGGGAGCGCTGCGATGACTGAGGTGCTGGCCCTGTGCGACCGATTGTTCCCCGCCGGCCATGACATAGCCGCAGATGCCGGCGACCCCCGCCTGGTGCGCGGCACCGGCATCAGCGCACCAGTGTCGCGTCACGGATCAGATGTCGTAGGCTGCGCGCAGCCATCGGAGCGCAGCGCAAGGCGCATCGCGCAGCCAATACCGAGCGTATTGGCAAGCGATGCAACGCCGCGATGCGCTTCGATGGCCAGCGCAGACCGACAGATGATCGGTGACGCGACACTGGTGTCGCGTCACGGATCAGATGTCGTAGGCTGCGCGCAGCCATCGGAGCGCAGCGCAAGACGCAGCGCGCAGCCAATACCGAGCGTATTGGCAAGCGATGCAACGCCGCGATGCGCTGCGATGGCCAGCGCAGACCGACAGATGATCGGTGACGCGACACCAGGCCGGGTGGCGATCATCGGCACGCGCGACGGCGCGGCCATCGGCGTCGATCTGGCGCTCGCGCTGGCCGCCGAGGTGCTGCGGGTCGTCGAAAACCACCCGCAGCGGCCGATCCTGATGCTGGTGGACACGCAAGGCCAGCAGTTGTCACGGCGCGACGAACTGCTGGGCAACGCCGGCTACCTGGCGCATCTGGCCCATTGCTTCGAACTGGCACGCGCGCGCGGCCATCTGCTGCTGAGCCTGGTCTATGGCGCAGCGGTCAGCGGCGGCTTTTTGTCGCTCGGCATGATCGCCGACCGCTGCTACGCGCTGGCCGATGCACAAATCCGCGTGATGGCGCTGCCCGCGATGGCGCGGATCACCCGGATCGCGATCGACGACTTGCAGGCGCTGTGCCGCACATCGGCGATCTTCGGCCCTGGCGTCGACAACTACCAACGGCTCGGCGCGATCGAGGAGGTATGGGATGCAGATCTGGCCGCGCATCTGGCGCGCGCGCTGCAATTGCCGGCCGGCGGCGACGCGCGCGCCAGGCTGGGCGCCGCGCGGGGCGGTCGCACCCATGCCGGGCCGGTCATCGCGGCCATGCTGTCGGCCCCCTGAACGAGCCAGCGTCTGATGCGGACTGCTTGCGCACCATGGCGTCACCGGCGCGTCTGGCTGGCGCCAGCGTTGCGCGCGCAGGACATGCGCGCCGGCACCGGCGCCGGCGCGGTGCAGGCATTCATCGCGCGCGCGCAGCAGGGGCTTGCCGTCGTCGGGCGCAGCGCAAACGCCGATGACATTCCCGGCTGGCGCCCGCTCGGCCTCGCTCTTGCCCGCGCGCAGGACGGCACGGCGGCCGTGCGGCTGTCCTGCTGCGTTGCGCCGCAGTCCATCGTCCGGGTGCAAGAGCCGTTGCCGTTGCGCGCCGCGCTGCCCGCGCTGCCGCAGGCGATGCGCGGCGTGGCTGCGCGCCTGTTGGAATTCGACGCAGACACGCCGATGCCGATGCCGCTGGCGGTGTACGGCTCGGTCTTCTGGCAGCACGCGGCCGCAGACAGCCATTGGCACGAACACTCCGACAGCGCGTCTGGCCCGAGGCCAAGCTGTCATGCGGCCGCAGCCCGCTATCTGCACGAACGCTCCGACCTCGACCTGCTGGCGCGGCCAGCGTCTGCCAGCCAGGCACGGCGCTGGCTGGACTGGGTGGCAGCGGTCGAGGAGGCCGGGTCCGTGCGCCTCGACGGCGAGATCGAACTGCCCTCGGGCGCCGCCGTGGCGTGGCGTGAACTGGCCTTGCCGGGGCCGCAGATACTCGTCAAATCGGACCGGGGAGCGAGCCTGTGGCCGCGCCCGGCAGTGTGGGCTGCATGGCCCCATCAGGCCACGCCATGACCCGGCCATGCGCCGCCGACCCGGCGCAGGCCCGGCCCCGCCAGGCCCAGGCCCAGGCCCTGCGCAACCTGGCAGTGCAGGCGCTGCTGGGCGAACTGCGGACCTATCCCAAGCCCGGACTGGTAAGCCTGGTCGACAGCGGCAGCCATCGCGACATGGATGCGACGACCTTGGTGCGCAGCACGCTGGCGCTGCGCCGCTACTTCGAGGACTGCGCCCGGGTCGGCGCCTGCGGGGCCGCGTTCGACACGCTCAAAGCCTTGGGCATCGCGGCCGAGCAGCGCATGCTGCGCGCGACGCATGGGGTCAACACGCACCGCGGCGCGATCTTTCACCTGGGGCTGCTGGCGGCGGCGGCAGGCCACCGTGCAGCGCAGCACGCTGCCGCCCCGGCTCCATCCCTGGGCGAGATCGTGCGCCGCCGCTGGGGCGCAGACATTGCTGCCCAGCGCCGCCTGGCGGCGATCGATGGCAACCGCCCGGCGGCGCTCGATGACAACCACCCGGCGGCGATCCACGGCAGCCGCCCGACGGCGCCCGATGGCAACCGCCCTGCGGCCATCGACGGCGCCAGCGCTGCGGCGACCTGCGGCAACGGCGCCGCACCCAGCCACGGCAGCCGTGCCAGTGCGCGGTACGGCGTCGGTGGCGCGCAGGCGCAGGCTGCGGCCGGGTTTCCGTCGGTGTACCGGGTCGCACTGCCGGCCTACCGCGCTGCGCTGGCGCGCTCGGCCGCGCCGAACCAAGCCCGCGTGCAGGCATTCTTTGCGCTGCTCGGGCATCTGGACGACACCAACTTGCTGCACCGTGGCGGCCGCGAAGGTCTGGCCTACGCGCGCGTGCAGGCAACCCGCTTTCTGGCCGACGGCGGCGTGTTCCAAGCGCGCTGGCAACGACGGGCGACGGACCTGCACCTGGCCTTCCGTGAGCGCTGGCTCAGCCCCGGAGGCAGCGCCGATCTGCTCGCCGTCTGCCTTTTCGTGCACGCCGCCGAAGGCTGAGCCGCATGCGCCAGTACGCCATCGTCTGCCCGGGCCAGGCCAACCAGTCGCCCACCATGTTCGACTTCGCCGCAGCCGATCCGCGTGGCGCTGCGGTGCTGCAGTCCTTCGGCGACTTGGTCGCGCGGGCGCGGCAGGGTCAGGGCCTGTTCGACAACGCCTTCGCGCAGCCGGCGCTGGTGGCGCTGGCCAGCGCGAACTGGGCGGTCTTGCAGCCGCAGTTGCCGCCACCGGCGCTGTACGCCGGCTATAGCGTCGGCGAGCTGTCGGCCTGGGGCTGCGCCGGCGCCTGGGAGCCGCCGTGCGCCGCCGAGGCGGCGGCGGTGCGGGCACGACTGATGGACCGGCACACCCCACCGGGCTGCGGCATGCTCGCCGTCCGCGGCCTGCCGGTCGAGACCCTGACGTCGCTCGCCAGCGGAACGCACCTGGCCATCGTCAATGACAGCGACCACGCCGTGCTCGCCGGCGCCGACGCCGACCTGGTCGCGGCGCAGGCGCGGCTGAGGGCGCGCGGCGCCTGGACCCGCAGGCTCGAAGTGCAGGTGCCGTCGCACACGGCGCTGCTCGGTGACGCAGCGCGCGCATTCGGCGCGTGGCTGGCCAGGCGCCCGATGAATGAACCCACGGCGCCGGTGCTGCGCGGCATCGACGGGCGGTGCTGCCGGCGCGGCGCCGACGCGCCGGAGGCGCTGCAGCGCGCGGTGTCGGAAACCATCCGCTGGGAGGACTGCATGCGCGCCATCGTCGAGTCGGGCGTGCGTGTCGTTCTGGAACTGGGCCCGGGCCGCTCGCTCAGCGAGATGTTCATGCAGGCGTATCCGGGCATGGTGGCGCGCTCCGTGGCCGATTTCCGCAGCGCGCGCGGGGTGGCAGATTGGCTGGCCCGGGCGCTGTCGTCGCAGGCCGGCCCTTGACGTGAAAAATTCAACTGATATATTAAACGCACGCCAGTGACAGGAGAGCAGCGCATGATGACCGAACGCCAGCGCAAGTTCCGCGCGCAGTACCAAGCCGGGATCAGTCCTTCGTACAGTGGATTGCTGCATGTCGCCGTGCTGTACGGCGCAGGCATCGCCGCCATCGGGTACTGTCTGCGCCAGATGCAGGACGCCGGCTGGGAATGGCTGCTGCTGGCGCCGGTCTTCATCGCCGGCAATTTCGTCGAATGGTTCATGCACCGGCATGTGATGCACGAGCGCATCGACGTTTTTGCGCTGCGTGCCATCTACGAGCGCCACACGCGCCAGCACCACCAGTACTTTACCGACCTCGAACCCACGATCGACACCGCGCGCGAGTTCCGCATCGTGTTTTTTCCGTGGCGCGTGCTGCTCACGCTGGGTGCGGGCGGACTCATGCTGGGCTGGCTCGCCGCGCTGATCGTCAACGCCAACGCCGGCTACGTCGTCTTCGTGACGATGCTCGCGCAGTACCTGATCTATGAGACCTTCCACTACTGCTGCCATGTGCACGACAATTGGTTCGTGCGCAACGTCCCGTTCGTGAACACGATCCGGCGCCACCACACGGCCCATCACAACCCGGGGATCATGATGAAGTACAACATGAACCTCACGTTCCCGATCGCCGATTGGTTTCTCGGCACCAGCGATCTGCGCCGTGGCTTGCTCGGCCACCTGTTCAATGGCCAGAGCGAAAAGCATGTCAAGGAAGAACTAAGGCCCATCATCGCCAGGTTCCGCAACGACCATTCGCGTGTCACGCTCGATGGCCCGTTGCTCACGCCGCAGGAAGAATCGGTCATGGTGGGCGGTCGCAGCGTTTGATTCCTGGTACCCCCCTGTCCCATGCCGCCCTGCTTCGACAGGCATGGGAGCGAGCCGCATCCGGGCGGCCCCGGCCGGGGATCGACGACGCAACGCAAAGGCAAGCCGGCGGGAATGGTCTGCCGGGGCCTGCCGGGGCCTGCTGGCTGGCGCCGGGCGGCACACGCACGATGGCCTGCAACCCGGCGATGTGCGGAGTCAAAAAAAACGCCCAACCGGTAGCGGTTGGGCGTTCGAGGCTGGACGTTCGATCGTTCGATACGTTCAATACTGTGGTGCGGCTGGCAGGAATCGAACCCACGACCCCTTGGTTCGTAGCCAAGTACTCTATCCAACTGAGCTACAGCCGCCAAGCCCGGCATTATAGGCAGAATTTCCAGGCGGCCGCGCAAGTCCGCCATTTTTTTGTTGCCGCCCTCTGGCGGATCGGCGCGCGGGCACGCTGCCGGGGACGTCGCCGGGACGGCTGGCGGTCAATGGGTGGTCAGTGGGCCGTCAGTGGGCCGTCAGTGGATGGTCAGTGGGCGGTTGATCGGCGACCCGTTGGCGGCCGGCGCCTGTCCTATACTTTCGCTATTCCTTCAATGAATAGCGGCGCATCGCGCCCACACGACCATGACCATCCCGACCGCCATGCAATCCCGCTTGCCCGCCCTGCCCCGCGCCCTGGCTGCGCTGGGCTTGGCCCTGGCCGCCTTGGCCGCCGATGCCGAACAGGTTCATGTGGCGGTGGCCGCCAATTTCACGGCCCCGATGCAGAAGATTGCCGCCGCGTTTGCCGCAGACACGGGGCACAAGGCCGAGCTGTCGTTCGGGGCCACGGGCAAGTTTTATGCGCAGATCGTCAACGGTGCGCCGTTCCAGTTGCTGCTGTCGGCCGATGAGGCCACGCCGGCCAAACTCGAGCGCGAGGGCCTGGCCATTGCCAACACGCGCTTTACCTACGCGCTGGGCCGGCTGGTGCTGTGGAGCGCGCAGCCAGACTTGGTGGATGCGCAGGGCGCGGTGCTCAACACCGAACGGTTCCGGCATCTGGCGATTGCCAACCCCAAGCTGGCGCCCTACGGCGCTGCTGCCGTGCAGGTGATGCAGAAGATGGCTCTGGACACGGCGCTGCAGCCGCGTCTGGTGCAGGGCGAGAGCATTGCGCAGGCGTACCAGTTCGTCGCCTCCGGCAACGCGCAACTGGGTTTCGTGGCGCTGTCGCAGGTGATGGTCGATGGCCGGATTGCCAACGGCTCGGCCTGGCTGGTGCCGACGAGCCTGCATGATCCGATCCGGCAGGATGCCGCGCTGCTGGCCCCCGGCAAGGACAATGCCGCTGCGGCCGCGCTGCTGCAATACCTGCGGGGCGACAAGGCGCGCGCGATCATCCGTTCCTACGGCTATGGTTTCTGACGCCGACCTGGCCGCCATCGGCCTGACGCTGCGGCTGGCGGCCACCACCATGGTGCTGTTGCTGCTGCTGTGCACGCCGCTGGCATGGTGGCTGGCGCACACGCCGTCGCGCTGGCGCGGGCCGGTGTCGGCCGTGGTGGCGTTGCCGCTGGTGCTGCCGCCGACGGTGATCGGTTTTTACCTGCTGCTCGCGCTCGGCCCCCATGGGCCGCTGGGGCAGTTCAGCCAATGGCTGGGCTGGGGCCACCTGCCGTTCAGCTTTGGCGGGCTGGTGCTGGGCTCGCTGGTCTATTCGCTGCCTTTTGCCGTGCAGCCGCTGCAGCATGCGTTCGAAGCCCTGGGCCAGCGCCCGCTGGAGGCGGCTGCCACGCTGGGCGCGGGGCCGCTGGACCGCTTCTTCAGCGTGGCGCTGCCGCTGGCGCGCACGGGCTTCATCACGGCGGCGATTTTGAGTTTTGCGCACACGGTGGGCGAATTTGGCGTGGTGCTGATGCTCGGCGGCAATATTCCGGGCGTGACGCGGGTGGTGTCGGTGCAAATCTACGACCATGTCGAGGCGCTCGAATACCCGCAGGCCCATGGCCTGGCCGCAGGCATGGTGCTGTTTTCGTTCGTCGTGCTGCTCGGGCTGAACCTGGCCCGCCGCAGGGTCGCGGCGCCGGTGCCGTGATGGCAGCGGGCGCCGAATCGGCGCAGATCATCGCGCAGTTGCGACTGGCGTACCCCGGCTTCACGCTGGATGTCGATCTGCGCTTGCCCGGGCGCGGCGTGACGGCCTTGTTTGGCCCCTCGGGCTGCGGCAAGACCAGCTGCCTGCGCGCGATCGCCGGACTCGTGCGCGCGCAGCCGGGCCGCGTGCTGGTCAACGGCGACATCTGGCAGGACGACGCGCTGCGCATCTGGCGCGCCACGCACCAGCGCGGCCTGGGCTATGTGTTCCAGGAGGCCAGCCTGTTCGAGCATCTGAGCGTGCGCGGCAACATTGCCTATGGGCTGCGGCGCACCGCCCCGGCCCGGCGCCGGGTGGCGCTGGAGCAGGCCGTGGAGTTGCTCGGCATAGGCCCGCTGATGGAGCGCCGCCCGCAGGCGCTGTCGGGCGGCGAGCGCCAGCGCGTCGCGCTGGCCCGGGCGCTGGCCACCAGCCCCCGCCTGCTGCTGATGGACGAGCCGCTGGCCGCGCTCGACGCGCCGCGCAAGGCCGAACTGCTGCCCTATCTGGAGCGGCTGCAGCGCGGGCTGGACATCCCGGTGCTGTATGTCAGCCATGCGCTCGACGAGGTCGCCAGGCTGGCCGGGCATCTGGTGCTGTTGCAGGCCGGGCGCGTGCTGGCCCAGGGGCGCACCGAGGAGTTGCTCGTGCGCCTGGACCTGCCCCTGGCCCATGGCGATGCGGCGGCCACGGTGATCGAAGGCCGGGTGCTGCGCCACGATGCGCAGGACCATATCGCCACCGTGGCGTTTGCCGGCGGACAGTTGCTGCTGGTCAGCCCGGCGGCGCGCGCAGCGGGCGCGCCGATCCGCCTGCGCGTGCAGGCGCGCGACGTGAGCCTGGCGCTGGCCGCTGCCCGCGAAAGCAGCATCCTGAACATCCTGCCCGCCACCGTGGTGGCGCTGGCGCAGGACAGCCCCGGCCAGCACATGGTGGCGCTCGATGTCGGCCCCACACGCCTGCTGGCGCGGGTCACGCAGCGCTCGGCCCAGGCGCTGGCGCTGGCACCGGGCCAGTCCGTGTTTGCCCAGATCAAAGGCATTGCCGTCATCGACTGATCCGGGGACCGATCCGGGCCATGGCACCTCCCACCACGCACCCACCACGCCAGCCACCGCCCTGGTTCTTGGCGGCTACGGCAACTTTGGCGCGCGCATCTGCCGCGCACTGACCGGTCATCCGCGCATCGGTCATCCGCGCATGGCTTGGCTGGTGGCCGGGCGCAATGGAGCACGCGCTCAGGCGCTGGCGGCCACGCCGGGCCATGGCGCGCAGGGTCTGGCGCTAGTGTCGCGTCACGGATCAGATATCGTAGGCTGCGCGCAGCCATCGGAGCGCAGCGCAAGGCGCATCGCGCAGCCCATACCGAGCTGTATTGGCAAGCGATGCAACGCCGCGATGCGCTTCGATGGCCAGCGCAGACCGACAGATGATCGGTGACGCGACACCAGAGCACCAGGCCCCGGACTTGGCAGCCCGCTTGCGCCAGGCAGGCGCGGAAATGCCCGGCCTGCTGCTCATTTCGCGTGCGCCTTGTGCGCTTGCACGTAGGAGCGCAGCACGGCATTGATGCGGGACTGATACCGCTTGCCCGTGTGCTTGAAAAAATCCAGCACTTCCGCATCGATACGCAACGTGATTTGCCGCTTGGTGTGCGGCAACTGCACTGCGGCTTTCGTCCAGACGGCATCCGGCAGAAACGGGGCATCGCTGTCGTCGATCTGCGCATCAGGCATGGCCGCCACGGCATCCAATCGCGCCTTCTGCCCGGCAGTCAGAGGCGGCGGGTTCTTCAGGTCGACGGTTCGCTTGACGATATTGCTTTCTTTCGTCGGCATTGGCTTTCCTCGCAGAGATGAGGCGGATGGTTTGCCCGCGTCGAACGGTGTAGACCACATACAGGACAGCCGAGTGGGCAAACCCGATCGTGGCCCATCGATCTTCCCCGTAGTCCTCGCGTCCGTCGCAGGCTTCGATCCGCCCGGGGTCGTAAAAAACGAGCGCGGCATCCTCGAAGGAAACGCCATGCTCGTTCAGGTTTCGTGCCGCTTTGCCGGCATCCCATTCAAGTTCCACTGTGCCGTCATCGTCATTTCGTTTTGTAGTTACGTAAAGTTTTCATCGGAGCATACTTGGTAGGTTATCGCGCACGACGGCGGGTGGGTGGCCGTCGCGGATGAGCCGCTCCGGCTTTGCCCGGTGTATGCCGTCGATGGGGATCGATGCTTCCTGTCCGACCTGGCGCCATCACCGATCGGTGGCGCAGCAAGACCGGCGCCAGCGCGCCCGCCCGGGCTTACCCGGGACTGCCGGGCCGGCCCGGCTCCGTAAAATCGCGCCCACGGCAGCCGTTGGCCACGCTGCCGCCGGCTTGGGCGCACGGGCCGGCATCCGGCACGCGCCGCTTTTTTGAAGGGAGACACCACCATGTCGAAGAGAGACACCATCATGCAGGCTTTGCTCCAATGCTCCAGAAAGATCGACTGGCTCAGCAGCCAGATCGGCAAATATGTGATCTGGCTGATTCTGGCCTCGGTCGTGATCAGCGGCGTCAATGCCGTGGTGCGCAAGGTCCTGAGCACCAGCTCGAACGCATTTCTGGAAGTGCAGTGGTACCTGTTTTCCGCCTCGTTCCTGCTCGCCGCCGGCTATACGCTGCTCCAGGGCGAGCATGTGAAGGTCGATGTGATCGCCAGCCGGCTGTCGCGGCGCACGCAAATCTGGATCGACATCTTCGGCCTGATCTTCTTTCTCGCGCCGATGTGCCTGGCCGTCCTCTGGTATGGCCAGCCGTTCTTCGAGAACGCCTACCGCTCGGGCGAAATGTCGAACAACGCCGGCGGCCTGATCCGCTGGCCGGTGTACCTGATGATGCCGCTGGGCTTTGGCTTGCTGCTGCTGCAAGGCGGCTCGGAGTTGATCAAGCGCATCGCTTTCCTGCAGGGCCTGATCGAAGACCCCGGCGCGAAAAAGGCGCAGCAGACCAGCGAGCAGGCGCTGGCTGAATCCATCCGCCGCCTGGCCGAAGCCGGCAAGGGCCAGCGCGGCAGCCAGAGCGTCTGAGCACGGGCGCGCAGACCATGGAATTATTTCTCACCCAGAACCTGGCCCCGATCATGTTCGCGGGGCTGATCGTCTTTTTGCTGCTCGGCTTTCCGGTGGCCTTCAGCCTGGGCGCCTGCGGCCTGTTCTTTGCGTTCGTCGGCATCGAACTGGGCGTATTGAATGCGTCCCTGTTGCAGGCGGTGCCGCTGCGGATCTTCGGCATCATGGAGAACGACACCTTGCTGGCGATCCCGTTCTTCACGCTGATGGGGCTGATCCTGGAGCGCAGCGGCATGGCCGAAGACCTGCTCGAAACCATTGGCCAACTGTTCGGCCCCGTCCGTGGCGGCCTGGCGCTGGCGGTGGTCTTCGTCGGCGCATTGCTGGCCGCCACCACTGGCGTGGTGGCGGCGTCGGTGATCTCGATGGGCCTGATCTCGCTGCCGATCATGCTGCGCTACGGCTATGACCGGCGCCTGGCGGCCGGCGTGATCGCCGCCTCCGGCACGCTGGCGCAGATCATCCCGCCGTCGCTGGTGCTGATCATCCTGGCCAACCAGCTCGGCCGCTCGGTGGGCGATATGTACAAGGGCGCCTTCCTGCCCGGCCTGCTGCTGACCGGCTGCTATGCCGGCTATGTGATCTTGCTGGCGCTGTTCAAACCGCACCTGGTGCCGGCCCTGCCGCCGCAAGCGCGCTCGCTGCGCGAAGACGATGGCCGCAGCGGCCTGCCCTCGCTGCTGACACTGATGGCCATCTGCAGCGCGGCCACCATCGCCGTGGGCTACCAGATGCCCGCGCTGCACAGTTGGTGGTCGGGAGAAACCGTCGGGCATGTGGCGCTGGACGAAACCATCGTCGTCGCGCTGTGCTGCGGCGTGCTGCTGGCCTTCGTGGCCGCCGGCATCAACAAAATCACCGGCCTGGGCCTGCTCTCGCGCATCGCCGAGCGCGTGACCTTTGTGCTGATCCCGCCGCTGCTGCTGATCTTCCTGGTGCTGGGCACCATCTTCCTGGGCGTGGCCACGCCCACCGAGGGCGGCGCAATGGGCGCGCTGGGCGCGCTCATCATGGCCATGCTGCGCGGGCGCCTGAGCATGGAACTGCTGCGCCAGGCGGTGAACACGACCACCAAGCTGTCGTGCTTCGTGATGTTCATCCTGCTGGGCGCGACGATCTTTGGCCTGACCTTCCAGGGCGTAGACGGCCCGGTGTGGGTCGAACATCTGCTGACCGGCCTGCCTGGCGGCCAGTTGGGCTTTTTGATCGCGGTCAACGCGATGATCTTTTTTCTGGCGTTCTTTCTGGACTTCTTCGAACTGTCGTTCATCGTCGTGCCGCTGCTGGCGCCAGTGGCCGCCAAACTGGGCATAGACCTGATCTGGTTCGGCGTGCTGCTGGGCATCAACATGCAGACCTCGTTCATGCACCCGCCGTTCGGCTTTGCACTGTTTTACCTGCGCAGCGTGGCACCCGCCAACGAGTACCTGGACAAGGTCAGCCAAAAGATGATCCAGCCAGTGACCACGATGCAAATCTACCGGGGCGCCGTGCCCTTCGTGCTGATACAACTGCTGATGGTGCTGCTGGTCATCTGTTTCCCCGGCATCGTCTCCAGCGGCCTGGACAAGGATGTGGTGTATGACCTGGACAAGGTGCACATGGACATCGACGCCCCGCCGCAGAACACCGATGAGACCTCCGCCGATGACCCGCTGAAAGCCTTCCAGGACTCATTGACCCAAGAGAAGAAGTAAGCCGTCATCGACATGCGGCCCCAAAGCCGGCACCCCCGGCACACCCGGCACACCCGGCACACCCGGCACACCCGGCACCCATGGCCGGGATGGCATGCCGGCCTCTTGGGTCTGCCGGGCCTCTTGCGGCACCGCCTCCGATCCTCTGCGCACCCGGCGCCAGCGCGCAGCGCCGGGCGCTGCGCGATGAACCCGCCGGTCTCGCCGTGGCGGTCCGGCGCCGCCAGCGTCGCTGCGCAGGCTGCGGGCAGCGCCGTGTTGCGCTTTGCCGACGGATTCCCCCGCCCTGCTGCGTGCGCCGCCGCCGGCCTGTCCTGCCGCGCCCAGGCATCGGCGCGCCGATGGCCGGCGCAGCGCTTGTAACCGGCGCCACGGCCCGCACAGTCGGCGCTACCATGACAACGGCTTTCGGCAAGGGGCCAGGCCGATGGACCGCCCCCCACGGACCCACCCCGGGCGCCCGAAGCCAGCGGCGGGCGGCAAGACCGGCATGGCGCGGGTTGCCGGCAAAGGAAGGCAAGGCGCATGAATATCCTCATCGTTGACGACGAAGCGCTGGCGCGCAGCCGCCTGCGCAGCCTGCTGTCGGACTGCGTGGGCAGCGCCGACATCCGGCGCGGCACGGTGGCCGAGGCCGCCAACGCGGCCGAGACCATGGCGCTGCTGACCCCCACCGGCGGGCGCGCTTTCGACCTGGTGCTGCTGGACATCCACATGCCCGGGCAAGACGGCCTGACCCTGGCCCACGCGCTGCGCACCCTGCCGCTGCCCCCGTCCGTGGTGTTCGTGACCGCGCACACCAGCCACGCGGTCAGCGCGTTCGAGCTCGACGCCGTGGACTACCTGACCAAGCCGGTGCGCCGCGAGCGCCTGCTGCAAGCCCTGGCCAAGGCGCAGCGCAAGCCCGCTGCGGCCACGGCGCCGGCGCCGGCCCCCGACCTGCCCGAAGGCGAAACCCTGCTGATCCAGGACCGGGGCCGCACCGAGCGCCTGCCGCTGGCCGAGGTGCTGTACTTCAAGGCCGAGCAAAAGTATGTGACCGTGCGCACCACCACGCGCAGCTACATCCTCGACAGCTCCCTGGGCGAGCTGCAAGCCCGGTTTGCGCCGCACTTGCTGCGCATCCACCGCAACGCGCTGGTGGCGCGCCGCGCGATGCGCGCGCTGGAAAAGCACTACGACCCCGAGGAGGGCGAAGGCTGGGCCGTGCGGCTGCAAGGCTCGACCGAACTGCTGACCGTCTCGCGCCGCCAGGTCGCTGCGGTGCGCGCAGAGCTGGCCCGCTAAGTCCAGGCCCCCTGCGGCCCCATCGCAGGGGCCGGTGCACCGGCCGATCAGGCCCCGGCGGCGCTCAGAAAAGCAGGGCGCGGCCGGCCATCCAGCGCCACCGGCCAGGCATTCAATGCCTGTCGGCCAGCGCGCGCACCAGCGTGACCAGCGCCATGCCGACGAGCAGCCAGACGATCTGGACCAGCGTCGCCCGGGCCGTCAGGCGCTTTTGCAGTTGGGGAATCAGATCGGCCAGCGCCACATAGACAAAGCTGCTCGACGCCAGCACCAGGAAATACGGCAGAAAGTCCTGCAACTGCCCGACCAGGAAATAGCCCGCCACGCCGCCGAGCACCGTCACGGCGCCGGCCAGCGACACTTTGAGCAGCGCGATGCGCTGGCTGGGGTTGGTCTGGCACAGCACCACCAGGTCGCCCATATGGTGCGGCACCTCGTGCACCAGCACCGATACCGCCGCCAGCACGCCCAGGCGGATGTCGGCCATGAAGGCCGATGCAATCAGGATGCCATCGCCAAAGCAATGCACGCCGTCCCCGGTGAGCACCGCCCAGCCGCCCGTGCGCGGGCCATCGTGCCGGTGCGCGTGCTCATTCGGGCCAGGCCCGCCCGTGTCACGCCCGGCATGGCCATGCGCATGCGCATGCGCATCAGACCCGGCATGGCCGTGCCCGTCCGTACCACGCACGGCGTGGCCATGCTCGTGCCCATGGTGCCAAAGCTCGGCCTTGTCGAGCAGAAAGAAAAACACCAGGCCCACCAGCAGCGTGGCAAACAGATCATGCGCCTCGGCCCGGCCCTCGAAAGCCTCGGGCAGCAGGTGCATGAAAGCGGTGGCCAGCAAGACGCCTGCCGCCAGGCTCAGCAGATGCTGCGGCCCGACGCTGCCGTTGCGCCCGCCCAGGCCCAGCCGCATCAGCAATGCGGCCAGCCACACGCTGCCAATGCCGGTGGCCAGGGTGGCCAGCGCGATGGCGATCAAGACGAAGGCTGAAGGTGTTTGGTTCATATGCGCCCGAGTGTATTTTCATGCCGGCGCGCCGACCCCGGCGCAGCGCGTTGGAGCAAAGCCGCCCCTGCGGCAACGCGCAGCGGCCACGCTCCGGGGCCAACGCCTGCCGGGCGGCCGCCGGGGGCGCTCAGCGCGCGTCGTCTGGCGCTTGCGGCTGCGCCTCGGCGCGCGCATGTTGCGCAATCATCTGCCGCAGCGTGCTCTTCAATTCCCCGGCACGCGCCAGGCCGAAGGGCGCGAGCACGCGCCGCTCGTGCTCGCGCGCCAGGTCGATCAACTGCTGCACGGCCTGTATGCCGGTGGGCGTGATGCGCACCAGCGTGATGCGGCGGTCACTGTCGTGGGGCAGGCGCTCGACATGGTTCTTGGCCTGCATCCGGTCGAGCAGGCGGGTGACCGTCGGCTGCTTGGTCACCGACAGTTGCGCCAGCCGGCCGATGCTGATCGGCACACCGCCGGCCAGCGAGGCCAGCACGCGCCATTCGGAGACGGAAAAGCCATGCGCCCGAGCCACCCCATGGAACTCCGAGGAAATCAGCCAACTGGCCTGCGCCAGCAGCGCCGGCAGGTAGTCGTTGACGAAAAGATGCGCTTCGGGCGGGGGCTGTGTCATACGGCAAGCGGGTTCGGAGCGGGCATGGAAAGTGTTAGGGTTAGCAGGTATATCAATGATATTGGATTTATTTAGACTTAAAGCACGAGCAGATGGACCGGTAAAACACCATGGCCGAGAGAGCATTCGTCACAGAGGTCGGAAAGGCTGCGCCTGCCGGCTGGCGCAGCCTTTCATCGCGCAGCTTTTCATCGCGCAGCCTCCCATCGCGCAGGCATTTTGGCGCTCACCGGCGCGCTGCCGGAATCCGGTGTTTCTTGTGTGGCCGGTCGCGACGCGCGGCCATCGACGCCCTGGCAAAAAATCCGGCGCGGCGAGTGGCGCCGCCGGGCGCAGCAACGGCCCGGGCAGCCGGGCTGCATCGACGCCCGCCCGCTGACAAGGAGGCCCGGCTGATGGCGCGCAGTCTGTCGCGCACAAACGCCGTGGCGGCGGCTGCAATGTCGACTGCGATGGCGGCAGCGCCGAGCACCGCCCCGCCGGCCCGGGCCAGCGCAGCCGGCTGGCCCGGCGCGAAGGCGCGGGCCGCGATGGACTGACACCGCACCGGAAAACCCATGCCCCACCCGCCCCCCGCCCCAACGGCAGCCGTCGTCACCGGCGCCAGCACCGGCATTGGCTACGCCATCTGCGCAGACCTGCTGGCGCAGGGCCATGAAGTGGTGTCGCTGGCGCTCGAGCACTGCCCGATCGCGCACCCGAAGCTGCACAGCATCCAGGTCGATCTGACCGACCGCGCCGCCACCGCGCAGGTCATGCAGACGCTGGCGCAGCGCTTTGCGCTGACGACCGTGGTGCACAACGCCGGCGCCATCCGCCCCGCGCCGCTGCCCGAGGTGCGGCTCGAAGACCTGAATGCGCTGGCCGCGCTGCACCTGGGCTGCGCGGTGCAGATCGTGCAGGCAGCGCTGCCGGCCATGCGCGCCCGGCGCTTCGGCCGCGTGGTGCTGCTGTCCTCGCGCGCCGCGCTGGGCTGGGCCGGGCGCAGCAGTTACTCGGCCACCAAGGCCGGCATGTCGGGCATGGCGCGCACCTGGGCGCTGGAACTCGCGCCCGAGGGCATCACCGTCAACGTGGTCGCGCCAGGGCCGGTGCGCACCGACATGTACCGCGCCGTGGTGCCGGCCGGCAGCGCGCAAGAGCGCGCGCTGATCGCCTCGATACCGGTGCAGCGCCTGGGCGAGGCAGCCGATGTGGCGCGGGCCGTGCGGTTTTTCACCGACGCCGGCAGCGGCTTCGTCACCGGCCAGGTGCTGTATGTCTGCGGCGGCACCAGCGTCGGCGGCCTGCTGCTGTAAGCGCATGACTGCCGTGCCGCACCTGCATGCCAGCGCGCCGCCCCGCTGCGCGCCGGCGCTGTCTGCCGCCGTCCCTGCCGCTGTCCTTGCCGATTCCCCTGCCGCTGTCCCTGTCGATTCCCCTGCCGCCGTGGCCGCCGGGCACCCGAGCGGCGCCAGCCACATGCCGCCGGGGCCGCTGTCCGCGCCGGGCATTGCCGCCCGCCACGGGGGCCGCCGATGACCTGGGATGTCGCGCTGATCCTGCTCACCGATGGCCTGGCCAACGGTGCGGTTTATTTGCTCGCCGGACTCGGCCTGGTGCTGGTCTTTTCCGTCACGCGGGTGGTGTTCGTGCCCTTTGGCGACATTGCCGCCTTTGCCGCACTCACGCTGGCGGCCTTCGAAACCGGCCGCCTGCCGCCGACCATCGGCCTGGTGGCGGTGCTGGCGCTGCTGGCCACGCTCACCGAAAGCGCCAGCCTGCTGCGGCGCGGCCAGTGGCGCAGCATCCCCGGGGCGGCCCTGGCCTGGGGCCTGCTGCCGCTGCTGCCCTGTGCGCTGGCCTGGCTGGCCGCCGGCCCCGGCACCCCCGCCTGGCTGCATGTCGCGCTGGCCGTGCTGCTGGTGCTGCCGATCGCGCCGCTGCTGGCGCGCGTGGTGTTCCAGCCGATCGCCGATGCGTCGGTGCTGGTGCTGCTGATCGTCTCGCTGGCGCTGCACTTTCTGCTGTCCAACCTGGGGCTGCTGTTCTTCGGGCCGGAAGGCTCGCGCACCAGGGCGCTGGTCGATGGCGCGCTGACGCTCGGCGCCGGCTTTACCGTCGGCGGCCAGGTGCTGCTGATGCTGGCCGCCGCCGGCGTGCTCAGCGGCCTGTTCTTTCTGGTGTTCGAGCGCACCGTGGCCGGCAAGGCGCTGCGCGCCACCGCCGTCAACCGGGTCGGCGCGCGGCTGGTCGGCATCCGCCCGGCGCGCACCGCCCGGCTGGCCTACGGCTGCGCCTCGCTGCTGGCCGGGCTGATCGGCGTGCTGATCGCGCCGGTGACCACCATGTACTACGACTCGGGCTTCATCATCGGCCTGAAGGCTTTCGTCGCGGCCATCATCGGCGGCCTGGTGAGCTACCCGATGACGGCACTGGGCGCGCTGGCGGTCGGCGTGCTCGAGAGCTTCGCCTCGTTCTGGAGCGGCGCGCTCAAGGACGTGATCGTGTTCAGCCTGCTGATCCCGGTGCTGATGCTGCGCTCCTGGATGAGCGTGCACTCCGAAGAAGACCCCGAGGAACTGGAGCCATGATGGCGCGACCGATCGGCGCTGCCGTGGCCGCCGCGCTGGCCCTGATGGCCGCGCTGCCGGCGCTGGTCGGCAGCTTCACCATCGCGCTGCTCAACGACATCGGCATCGGCGCGCTGGTCGCCCTGGGGTTGGTGCTGCTCACCGGCATCGGCGGCGCCACCTCGTTCGGCCAAGCCGCCTTTGTCGGCATCGCCGCTTATGCCAGCGCCTGGCTGAGCACCGCGCAGGGCCTGTCGCCATGGCTCGGCCTGGTGTTCGCGCTGCTGCTCACCGGCCTGTCGGCGCTGGCCATCGGCATGTTGACGCTGCGCCTGGGCGGGCATTTCCTGCCGCTGTCGACCATCGCCTGGGGGCTGTCGATCGCGCTGCTGTTCGGCAACGTCGAGCAACTCGGGCGCCACACCGGGCTGTCGAACATCCCGCCGCTGCATCTCGGGGGCTGGTCGCTGGCCCGGCCGCAGGCCATGTACTACCTGATCTGGACGCTGCTGGCGCTGGCGCTGCTGTTTTGCCACCACCTGCTGCACTCGCGCCCGGGGCGCGCCATCCGCAGCCTGCGCGGCGGCGCCACGCTGCTGGCCAGCGTCGGCGCCGATGCCTACCGCGTGCGGCTGACACTGTTCGTCACCGCCGCCTCGTTCGCCGGCCTGGCCGGCTGGCTGTACGCGCACATGAACCGTTTCGTCAGCCCCTCGCCGTTCGACATCCACGCCAGCATCGAATACCTGCTGATGGCCGTGGCCGGCGGCCTGGGCCAGTTGAGCGGCGCGCTGGCCGGCGCAGCCCTGGTGCTGGTGCTGAAAAACGGCTTGCAAGACCTGCTGCCGATGTTCACGCAGCGCGCCGGCCAACTCCAGGCCATCGCCTTCGCGGCAGGGTTCATCGCGCTGCTGCACTTTGCGCGCGGCGGCCTGATGGGCCTGGCCACGGCCCGGTGGCGCCGCCGGGCGCGGCCCGCCGCCGGGAAACATCGGCGCGCCGGCAGCCCCGGTGGCGCCGCTGGTGCGCCGCTGGCGCCAGTGACGCCGCTGGCGCGCCGGCCGCTGCCGGCACGCGGCAGCCCATTGCTGTCGGTGCAGGGCGCGGTCAAGCGCTTTGGCGGGCTGGTGGCGGTCGACGACGTGAGCTTTGCCGTCGATGCCGGCGAGATCGTCGGCCTGATCGGCCCCAACGGCGCCGGCAAAACGACGATGTTCAACCTGCTGACCTGCACGCTGGCGCTGAGCGCCGGGCAGTTGCGCTTCCAGGGCCGCGACATCGCCGGAATGCGCCAGAGCGAAGTGGCGCGCCTGGGGCTGGCGCGCACATTCCAGCATGTCAAACTGCGCCCGCAGATGAGCCTGCTGGACAACGTGGCGCTGGGCGCGCATGCGCGCACCCGCGCCGGCGTGCTGCGCGCCGGCCTGCGGCTCGATCGCGCAGAAGAGCGCCAGATCATGCAAGAGGCGCAGCGCCAGCTCGACCGCATCGGCCTGGGCGAGCGCGCGCAGGAGTGGGCCGGCAGCCTGCCGCTGGGCACCCAGCGCATTCTGGAGATCGCCCGCGCACTGGCCGCCGACCCGGTGCTGCTGGTGCTCGACGAGCCGGCTGCCGGGCTGCGCCGCCAAGAGAAACTGGCCCTGGCCGGGCTGCTGCGCAAGCTGCGCGGCGAGGGCCTGACCATCCTGCTCGTCGAGCATGATATGGACTTCGTGATGCACTTGGTCGACCGCCTGGTGGTGATGAACTTCGGCGCCAAACTGATCGAGGGCACGCCCGCCGCCGTGCGCGCCGATGCGCGAGTGCAGGCGGCTTACCTGGGGAGCATGGAATGACTGTGATGCTGGAAATCGCCGACCTGCATGTCGCCTACGGCCAGGTCGAGGCCGTGCGCGGCGTCACGCTGTCGCTGCACAGCGGCCAGATCGTCTCGGTGATCGGCCCGAACGGGGCCGGCAAGACCACCTTGCTGGCCGCCGCGATGGGGCTACTGCCGGCGCGCGGCGTGCTGCGGCTCGACGGCCAGGACCTGCACGCGCTCGACGTGCAAACGCGCGTCGAGCGCGGCCTGTGCCTGGTGCCCGAGCAGCGCGAACTGTTCGGCGCGCTGAGCGTGCTGGACAACCTGCAACTGGGCGCCTATGTGCGCCGCCTGCGCCCCGAAGCCCTGCGCCGCCGCCTGCAATCGGTGTATGAGCGCTTTCCGCGCCTGGCCGAGCGCCGGGCGCAGCGCGCCGACACGCTCTCGGGCGGCGAGCGGCAAATGCTCGCGCTGGGCCGGGCGCTGATGTCCGCGCCGCGCCTGCTGATGCTCGACGAGCCCAGCCTGGGCCTGGCGCCGCTGATCGTGCGCGAGATACTGGCCATCGTGCGCCAGTTGCGCGCCGACGGCGTATCGATCCTGCTGGTCGAGCAAAACGCGCGCGCCGCGCTGGAAAGCTCCGACCACGGCTACGTGCTGGAGACCGGCGAAATCGCGCTGGCCGGCCCCTCCCGGGCGCTGGCCCAAGACCCGCGCGTGCAGGCCACCTACCTGGGCGCCAGCGCCGACGATGCGCGCCAGCCGGCCGGCGCCGCGCAGCCGCAGTGACAGCACAGATAAACACCGACAAGGAGCAAGCCTTGAACATCGTATGCATCGGCGGCGGCCCTGCCGGCCTGTACTTCGGTCTGCTGATGAAGCAGCAAGACCCCTCCCACCGCGTGACCGTGGTCGAGCGCAACAAGCCCTATGACACCTTCGGCTGGGGCGTGGTGTTCTCCGACGCGACCATGGACAACATGCGGCGCCACGATCGGCCCACGGCCGACGCGATCGAGCAAGCCTTCAACCACTGGGACGACATTGCGCTGGAGTTCAAGGGCCAGCACATGCGCTGCGGCGGCCACGGCTTCGTCGGCATAGGGCGCAAGAGGCTGCTCAACATCCTGCAAGCGCGCTGCGAGGAACTGGGCGTGCAACTGGTGTTCGAGACCGAGGCCAACTCCGACACCGACTACCCCGACGCCGATCTGATCATCGCCAGCGACGGCATCCATTCATCGCTGCGCGCCAAGTACCGCCAGCAGTTCCAGCCCGACATCGTGCTGCGCCCGAACCGCTACCTGTGGCTGGGCACGCACAAGCGCTACTCGGCCTTCACCTTCGTGTTCGAGAAAACCGCGCATGGCTGGTTTCAGGCCCACATCTACCAGTTCGACGCAGACACCAGCACCTTCATCGTCGAATGCCCCGAATCGGTGTGGCTGGCCCATGGGCTGGACCAGGCCGACCAGGCGCAATCGGTCGCCTTTTGCGAGCAACTGTTCGCGCGCCACCTGCAAGGCGCCACGCTGATGACCAACGCGCGCCACCTGCGCGGCTCGGCCTGGCTGAACTTCCAGCGCGTGGTCTGCGGGCAATGGTGGCTGCAAAACGAATGCGGCAGCCATCTGGTGCTGATGGGCGACGCGGTGCACACCGCGCATTTCGCGATCGGCTCGGGCACCAAGCTGGCCATCGAAGACGCCATCGAACTGGCCAGCCAGTTCCAGCAGCAGCGCCAGCACCCGGAGCCGATCAGCGAACTGCTCACCCGCTACCAGCAGGCGCGCCGCATCGAAACGCTGCGCCTGCAAAACGCGGCCTGGAACGCGATGGAGTGGTTCGAAGCCTGCGGCCAGCGCTACTGCGACCAGCTCGAGGGCCCGCAGTTCATGTACTCCATGCTCACGCGCAGCCAGCGCATCAGCCACGAAAACCTGCGCCTGCGCGACCCGCACTGGCTGGCCGGCTACGAGCGCTGGTTCGCCGGGCGCGCCGGCGCAGCGCAGCCCGGGCACTGCGCGCCGCTGCCGTCACCGCAGCAATCACCGGCGCCGCCGCTGCCGCTGCCACCGCCGCCGATGTTCACGCCCTGCACCGTGCGCGGCCTGACGCTCAAGAACCGCATCGTGGTCTCGCCGATGGCGCAGTACAGCGCGCACGACGGCCTGGTCAGCGACTACCACCTGGTGCACCTGGGCGCGCGCGCAATGGGCGGCGCCGGCCTGGTGTTCGCCGAGATGACCTGCGTCAGCGCCAGCGGCCGCATCACCCCCGGCTGCCCGGGCCTGTACCACAGCGCGCACACGGCGGCCTTCAAGCGCATTGCCGACTGGATTCACCACCACACCGACGCCCGCTTCGCAATACAACTGGGCCACGCCGGCGCCAAAGCCTCCACCCGGTGCGCCTGGGACGGCATCGACCTGCCGCTGGAGCAAGGCAACTGGCCCCTCATCGCCGCCTCGCCGCTGCAATACCTGCAAGGCATCAGCCAGACGGCGCGCGCGATGACACGCGCCGACATGGACGAAGTCCTGGCGCAGTTCGTCGCCGCCACCGAGGCCGCCGCCGAAACCGGCGCCGACTGGCTGGAACTGCACTGCGCGCATGGCTACCTGCTCTCGGGCTTCATCTCGCCGCTGACCAACTGGCGCAGCGACGACTACGGCGGCACGCTGGCCAACCGCCTGCGCTACCCGCTGCAAGTGTTCGCCGCGATGCGCGCCGTCTGGCCGGGCGAGCGCCCGATGTCGGTGCGCATCTCGGCCCACGACTGGGTCGAAGGCGGCACCACGCCCGACGACGCCGTGCAAATCGCCAAAGCCTTCAAAGCCGCCGGCGCCGACATGATCGACTGCTCCGCAGGCCAGGTCAGCAAAAAAGAGCAGCCGGTCTATGGCCGCATGTTCCAGACACCGTTTGCCGACCGCATCCGGCAAGAAGCCGGCATCGCCACCATCGCCGTCGGCGCGATCAGCGAAGCCGACCACGCCAACAGCATCCTGGCCGCAGGCCGCGCCGACCTGTGCGCCATCGCGCGCCCGCATCTGGCCAACCCGGCCTGGACCTTGACCGAAGCCGCCAGAATCGGCTACACGCCGATCGACTGGCCCCGGCAATACCGCTCGGCCAAGGCCCAGATCGAAGCCCGGTTCGCCCGCGAGCATGCCGCCGCCGGCATAAAGCCAGCATGACCCGCCCCGCCGCCCCACCCGCCGCCCCATGCAGCGCCCCGCCCGCGACATCCGCCGCCCCGGCCAGCGCCCTGCCCCGCCCCTTCGCCCTGTTTTTGCGCGCCGCCGGACTGCTCGGCGCCGGCGAAACCCCGGCCGCCCAGGCGCTGCGCGGCGGCATCTCCTCGGACATCTGGCACGTCAGCACCCGCGCCGGGCAGATCGTCATCAAGCAACCGCTGGCCGAACTGGCGGTCGGCAACTGGCACGCCCCGCTCGAACGCAGCCGCTACGAAGCGCAGTGGCTGCGCACCGTCGATGCGCTGCAACCCGGGGTTTGCCCGAAAGTGCTCGCCTGCGACCCCGCGCAGCACCTGATCGCCATGGAATACCTCGACCCCGCGCAGCACCCGGTCTGGAAGGCGCAACTGCTCGCCGGCCAGGTCGATGTCCGGCTCGCGGCCCTGGTCGGCGAACGCCTGGGCCGCATCCATGCGCGCAGCGCCGCCCGGCCCGAACTCGCGGCAGACTTCGACACCGAACCGCTGTTCATCGCGCTGCGCATCCACCCCTACCTGGAGACCATTGCCCAGCGCCACCCCGACCTGGCCCCGGCCGTCAGGCAACTGGCGCACACCACGCTGGGCCAGCGCCGGGCGCTGGTGCACGGCGATGTCAGCCCGAAAAACATCCTGGCCGGGCCCGAGGGGCCGATCTTCCTCGACGCCGAATGCGCCTGGTGGGGCGACCCGGCGTTCGACCTGGCGTTCTGCCTGAACCACCTGGCGCTCAAACGACTGCTGCTGCCCGGCCAGCGCGGGCCGCTCGTGGCGGCCTTTGCCGCGCTGCTGCACGCCTACCGGCAACAGATCGACTGGGAGCCGCCATCGGCGCTGCTCGATCGCGCCGGGCGGCTGCTGCCCGCGCTGATGCTCGCCCGCGTCGATGGCCGCTCGCCGGTCGAATACCTGGCCCCGGCGCAACGGGCCGTGGTGCGAGATTTCGCCCGGGCGCGCGTGCGCGCCGGCCTGACCGATCCGCCACCGTGCGACCCGCTCGCGCTGCTGGCCGCCTGGAAAGAACATCTGCCATGACCACGACAAGCGCAACCGCAAGCACAAGCACCACCACCACGGCCACCAGCGCCAGCAGCGCCACGGAGCGCATCGCCGCGCTGCATGGCCGCCGCGTCTGGGATTCGCGTGGGCGCCCCACCGTCGAAGTCGAGATCACCACCGCCGGCGGCCAGCGCGGGCGGGCCATCGCCCCGGCCGGCGCCTCCCGAGGCTCGGCCGAAGCCAGCGACCTGCGCGACGGCGGCACCCGGCTGGGCGGATACGACGTGCTCACCGCGCTCGACCGGGTGCGCAGCATCATCGCCCCCGCGCTGATCGGCATGGCGGTGACCGACCAGGCCGCCATCGACGCCACGCTCGACCGGCTCGACCCCAGCCCGACGCGCCAGTTGCTCGGCGGCAACGCCACCGTGGCCACCTCGCTGGCCGCGCTGCACAGCGCCGCCGCCGTGCGGCAAATGCCGCTGTGGCGCTACCTGAACCCCGCCGGGGTGCGCCACCTGGCCCGGCCCGAAGTGCAAATCATCGGCGGCGGCGCGCACGCGGCCCGGCGCGTGGACCTGCAAGACTTCATGCTCATCCCGCTGACGGCCGCCACGATCGGCGATGCACTCGTCCATATCGCCGAAGTGCACCTGGCCGTGGGGGCGCTGTTTGCCGCGCGCGGCCCGGCGCACGGCGTCGCCGACGAAGGCGGGCACTGGCCCGCGCTGGCGCGCAACGAACAGGCGCTGGAACTACTGACCCTGGGCATCGAACGCGCCGGGTTTCGCCCCGGCATCGACCTGGGCATTTCGCTGGACATCGCCGCCAGCGAATTCGAGCGCGGCGGCAGCTACCACCTGGCGGCAGAAAAGCGCAGCTTCTCGCGCACCGAATGGCTCGCCGTCGTCGGCCAGTGGCTGCAGGCCTACCCCATCATCGCCATCGAAGACCCGGCGAGCGAACATGACCCCATCGGCATGCGCGCGGCCACCGCCGCATTTGCCGCCCGCGCGCTCATCGTCGGCGACGACTACCTGGTCAGCGACCCGCAGCGCATCGCCACGGCGGCACGCGAGGGCGCCTGCAACACCGCGCTGATCAAGGTCAACCAGGCCGGCACCGTCACCCGCGCCTGGCAGGCCCATGCAGCCGCCCGCGCCGCAGGCTGGGCCACCATCGTCTCCGCCCGCTCCGGCGAAAGCGAAGATGTCTCGGTCGCGCACCTGGCCGTAGGCTGGGGCGCAGACCTGATCAAAGTCGGGGCCATCACCCGTGGCGAACGCACCGCCAAGTGGAACGAAATGCTCCGCATCGACGAAGAACTCGGCGGCCTGCCGCTGGCCCCCTTCCCGTTGCGCTGAAATCGCCTGCGCGCTGGCAAAGCCCGCACCGGGCAGCGCCGACGATGGCGCCAAAGACCCGCTGGAGGGACACACAATGCCCGCCAGCACCGCCAATCGTCATCACAAAAACGGCGGTGCACAGCAAATCGTCATTACGATAAAGGCCATGCACATTGAATTCCACGCAGCCAGGAACGAGGCCAACATCCGTGACAGGAAGCTGAGTTTCGAGCGGGCGGCAGAATTCGACTTTGACACCGCAGTCATTGGGCAAGACACGCGCAAGGACTACCCGGAAACACGCTTCGTAGCGGTGGGTTTTCTGGACGAGCGCTTGCATGTGCTGTGCTTTACCCCAGTGGCTGGCGGCATTCGTGTCATCAGCTTTCGCAAAGCCAACCGTCGGGAGATACAAAGCCATGACCCAACACGCACCGCTGATCGATGACGATGGCGAAGTCCGCGAACTGACGGCGGCAGACCTGCGCCGCTTCAAACCCGCCCATCTCGCTCTGCCACCGGCGCTGCAAAAAACGCTTGGCATGCGCGTGCGCGGCCCGCAAAAGGCACCCACGAAACAAGCCACCACCATTCGACTATCGCCCGATGTGATGGCCGCTTTCAAAGCCACCGGGCACGGATGGCAGACACGCATCGATGACGCGCTGAAAGACTGGCTGCAAACACACTCGCCGAGGATGGAAGGCTGAAGGCTGGAGGCTGAAGGTCGGTTGCCAAGCCAGCGTGACGCATTGCATTGCCATCATTTGTGAATTACGATGTCATTCACTCGGTGCAAGGAGCAAATGATCATGGCTGCAACCCAACTCGTACAAGCGCGCATCGACGGCGCGATCAAGGCAGAAGCGGCCTCTGTCCTGGCTGCGATGGGCCTGACCGTGTCCGACGCCGTGCGGCTGCTGCTCACGAAGGTGGCGCAGGACAAGGCACTGCCCTTCGAGCCGCTGATTCCGAATGCGATGACGATCCAGGCGATGAAGGACGCCCGCGCCGGCAGGGTCACGAAGACCGCCAACCTCAAAGACCTGTTCGCCAAACTCGATGCGGACACCTGAATACACTGGCCAGTCCAAGCGCGACTACAAACCAAACGCGAGAAAAAAGGCCCGCATCGCACTACATTCGTTTGGCGCCAAAAATCGGGCAAAGGCTTGTTCAGGCTGCAATGCGCACCACTCATTCAGGGTCGAGCGCTGCCTGGAGCTTTGCCAATGCTTCTTCAATGACATGAGAAGGCACAGATTCAACATGCCTGGCACCGCGCTCGATATAGTCGATCATGCGGCATTGGCTCAGGACGACTGCGCCTTGTGTTTCAGTGCCTGTGCCCATCAGTGATACAGCCCAGCCTCTGACCCGGTCGAAATTTCCACCCTGCGTTATCGCAGCCACCAGTGCCCGGCCAACGCGATTGAACTCCGAGTTCGACAGAACGAGCACTGGCCGCTCCCCCCGGATTTCGCTTCCTGCCGCCGGATCGGGCGTGACGAGCAGGATATCGCCTTGCCTGACCTGGCGGCCACGGCCGCGCGATGTCATGGCGCTTCGCTGCCGACCGCCGGGGCACGCTCCCAAGCCACGAGATCAGAAGGCATTGCGGCCTTCAAATCGCACTGTGCATTCAATTGCGCCGCCGTGTAGCGCTTGCGGATTGCCTTTGGCTGCAAGGTAATCGTACCGTCATCGGCCGCTTCGACCACAACGGTTTGGCCTTCCCTGACACCATGTTCGCGCAAAAATGCCGCAGGAAAGGTCAACCCCGTGGAGTTCCCCAGCCTCTTGAATACAAGCTCCATTTTCATATCTCCGCAATGTCATGCAACGCCGTGCCAGCCTGCACGAAACCCAACCCGCCGTCGAACATTGTATTACGCCATCGGAAAATCGGCGCCAGGGCAGGACTGGCTGCCCGCTGCCGCTCGCAGGCGTAAATAGTGGGCGCAAAGGGGCGCAAGCTGCTCGTCAGCGCCGAGTGGTCGCAGCGCGCGCGCAAGCACATCGCCAGCGGGCTGAATGCGCAAGGCGGCAAGGCAGGGCGTGCGCCAGAGTGAGGACAGTCTCGGTTGGATCACCGGCGTCAGGACAGTGGGCAGTCCCTCGCTCGCGAACTCGCGAACAATTGAGATACAGTGCGACTCCACCTGAAAGGAGGCCACTGTGACCACCACCACCACGATGGTTCACGTCCGCGTGGACGAACGAATCAAGGCGCAAGCCACCGAGACATTGGCGGCAATGGGTCTGTCGGTTTCTGACGCCGTGCGCGCATTTTTGATGCGCGTGGTCGCCGACAAGCAAATGCCGTTTGCGCTCGAGGTACCCAACGCAAAAACGCGCGCCGCGATGGCCGAGGCTGACGAAATGGCACGCACACACCGTGTCCGTTTCGACACCGCTGCCGAACTGTTGGATGACCTCGAAAAAAACAGCCGCAAGTAAGCGCTCCCCGCTGCCTCGTGCGGCGGACTATGCGAAGTTTTCCTGAAGGACTGGGAGCGCTTGTCGCGGGCTGGCCGCCATGACATGAACCGGCTCGAGGAGGCGATGCTGCTGCTGATCGCCAACGATGGCCCTCTCGGGCCTCGATGGCGCGATCACCCTTTGGGCGGTGACCGGGAGGGACACCGGGAGTGCCATATCGGCGGTGATTTTTTGCTGGCCTACAAGCTCGATGACAACGCAAAGCATGCTTCGGTTGTGTTCGTGCGTACTGGCACGCATGCCGATTTGTTCGAGTGACGAGTCGGGTGACGAGTCGGGTGACAAGAGGCGTGTCATTCCATTTTTCAGAAAGCGATTGCGCCAGTCCACAGGGCTTCTGAAACTTCATCGAAGCGATGGCGCAGATCAGTCGGCACAGGGTCGGCGTCGCGTGAGAAGCGATGCCCGGCGTGGATCGCCGAGGCGGTTCCTCCGAGCAACACGGCATCCGGCAGGATGCGCTGGAGACCTGCGGCACAGGACAAGACGAGCTCCCAGTCAGGCTGCGGTGCGGTGTTCTTCGGCATAGTGCATCCAGAAGTGATGTCGTTGCGCGTAGGGGTCACAAGCGTAAGGGCGACACACGCGCTCCACCTTGTCCAGCAGGGTGCGGTCGGACAAAGCCGCCCGGCGCAGTTCCGCCCACTCCCGCCACCGCCCGCGTGAGATCACGTCGTCGATTGCAGCGAGGGTGAAGCGTTGATGATCGAGGTGGCGATGAAGCATGGCGAACAACACACTTTTTTACGATTGTCGATAACGACATCTTACGGAAACGGCAAGATACAAGCAGCACGGTTTTGCGATTGTGGGCCGCCTGCGCTTTGCGTTCATCACCGGCTTGCCCAACCCGCTTTTACGAATACCCTAAAAACCATGGCGCGCCACCCGGGCACAGTCCGCGCCTGTTTTCTCCCTCCGCCTGCAGCGCTCATCCTTGCGCCTTCATCCTTGCGCCCTCGCCGCCTGCCTGCCACGCCGTTTGCGCCACCACAAACGTTGCATCACGGCACCTGCGGCAGCTTTTCTTCACGTATGATGCAGCCCCATGCCGGGCCAACCCCTTGTCGTTATAGCTATCTGCGCCGCCCCATCCGGCTTTGGCCGGGGCCGGCACTTTACGCAGGCCGCCACGGCACCAGTAGCAACCACCGCAAGACCCGTAAAGACCGGTGCCATGCCCGCGCGCAGAGATGGCGCCAACACCGAATCCACACACCGATCATCCCACCCAAGGAGCATCCCATGGCCACTCTCGGCGTAAACATTACATACAGTAATTACCGCATGAACGAAAACGATCGCACCGTAACGGCGACCATTACGTTCAACCAACCGATACGGCCGGACTCTTTCAACCTCGCCAGCCTGTACAACATCGAAGGTTACCGTGCTCGCTTCACGCCGAGCAATCTGACAGCTGTAGCCGGCAGCAACAACACCCAATGGACCGTCACGCTCACCCCGGATGCTGGCATCGATGGGCAGTATGGAAAAATTTCCCTGTGGCTGGGCAGCATACGCGATGCAAACGGCAATTTGGGGCCGGGGCAGCACGGGACCTCGGGTGACGTCATGGTCGACAACGTGAAGCCACGTCTCGAATCCGCCGTCTTTGCCGATTCCACCCTCACCATCGGCGAAACCACCACCGTCACCTTGACTTTCAGCGAGAACGTCCGTGACTACGGTGTAGTGTGGCTCACGAGCAAAAGCATAGACATGTCGGGCTCCAATTGCACGCTGGTCAGCATCGAGCCCGCTGACACCGGATTTGGTGGCCGGACTGCCCGGATCTATATCCTCACGATCAGACCCAATGAGAACGTACAGAGCAGCAGCAACAACGTCATCAGGGTAAAACACGACCAGATGGGCGATGAGGCGAACAACCGCCCGGCAGCAGACACCAACCTTAGCAGCGGCACCTTCACCGTAGACACCAAACGGCCCACGCTGGAAGCCGCCACGGTCACCGGCGACCAACTGGTGCTGCGCTACGACGAAGCCCTGAACGGGGACGCGGCCCGCAAACCGGCCGCCACGGCTTTCAGCGTCACCGGCAGCAGTGGCGAGGCGATCACGGTGACCGGCGTGGGCGTGGATGCGGCGACCAGAACCGTCACGCTGACGCTCAGCCGCGCCGCCAAGAACGGCGAGACGGTGACCGTCAACTACACCGCCCCTGCGGTCAACCACGGCAACGGCAACGACGCGATACAAGACGCCGCCGGCAACGACGCCGTCGGCCTGACCAACCAGGCCGTCACCAACGCAACGCCCCCGCTGTGCAGCGGCGCCACGGTCAACGGTAACAAGCTGGTGCTCAGCTTCGCCGATGCGGCGGGCCTGGACGGCGCCGCGGCACCGGCCGCCACGGCTTTCAGCGTCTCCGGCAACATCACGGTGACCGCAGTGGCCGTGGATGCAGCGGCCAAGACCGTGACGCTGACGCTCAGCCGCCCGGCGGCCTACGGCGAGCAGGTGTCCGTCACCTACACCGACCCGGCCGGCAACCAGACCACCGGCGTGATACAGGACACGGCCGGCAATGACGTGGCCACCTTCACGCAGCAGACCGTGGTCAACAAAACGCCGCCGGCGCACAACCGCGCCACGGTGGTCGGCGACAAGCTGGTGCTGCGCTACGACCAGGCCGAAGGACTCGACGCCGACCCGAGCCACAAACCGGCGAACACGGCTTTCAGCGTCACCGGCAGCAGTGGCACCGCCATCACCGTGACCGAAGTGAATGTGGATGCAGCGACCAAGACGGTCACGCTGACGCTCAGCCGCCCTGTCGTCAACGGCGAGACGGTGCTCGTCAACTACACCGACCCGGCCGGCGACGGCGACAACGGGATACAAGACACGAACGGCCTGGACGTGGCCAGCTTCACCGCCGCGTCCGTGGTCAACAAAACGCCCCCGCTGTGCAGCGGCGCCACGGCCGACGGCAACCTGTTGGTGCTCAGCTTCGCGCAGGCCAACGGACTGGACGGGGTCCGCGTGCCGGGCAACGATGCGTTCACGGTCACCGGCGCCGATAACGAGCGCATCGCCGTGCGCGGCGTGAACGTGAATGCCACGGCCAAGACCGTCACGCTGACGCTGGAGCGCGCCGTGGCCCACGGCGAGCAGGTGTCCGTCAGCTACACCGACCCCACGCCGAACACCGGCGTCGATCCCGTGGCCGGCGACGACACCAATGTGCTGCAAGACGCTGCCGGCAATGACGTGAGCAGCTTCACCAGCGCCGTGACCAACCAGACGCCGCCGGTGTGCAGCGGCGCCACGGCCAACGGCGACAAGCTGGTGCTCAGCTTCGCGCAGGCCACCGGGCTGGACGCGGCCAACGGACCGGCCGCCACGGCTTTCCGCGTCACCGGCTCGGCCACCGGGGCCGCCATCACGGTGACTGCGGTGGTGGTGGATGCGGCGGCCAAGACCGTGACGCTGACGCTCAGCCGCGCTGCGGCCTACGACGAGCCGCTGTCCGTCACCTACACCGACCCCACGGCGGGCAACGACCGCAACGCGATACAGGACGCCGCCGGCAATGACGTGGCCACCTTCACCAGGGAGAATGTGACCAACAAAACGCCGCCGGTGCACAACCGCGCCACGGTGGTCGGCGACCAGTTGGCGCTGCGCTACGACCAGGCCGAAGGACTCGGCGGCAACCCGACCCCGGGGCTTTTCCGGGTCACCGGCGCCGCCGGTGGCGCCGCCATCACGGTGACCGCCGTGAAAGTGGATGCGGCGACCAAGACCGTGGTGCTGACGCTCAGCCGCCCCGCCGCCAACGGCGAGACGGTGACCGTCAGCTACACCGACCCGGCCGGCGACGGCAACGACGGGGTACAAGACGCGAACGGCTATGACGTGGCCAGCTTCACCGCCGCGCCCGTGGTCAACAAGACGGCCCCGGTGTACAGCCGCGCCACGGTGAACGGCGACAAGATGGTGCTCCGCTTCGAGCAGGCCACCGGACTCGACGCCGACCCGGCCCACAAGCCGGCCGTCGAGACGTTCGACGTGCGCGGCGCCGATGGCGCGCGCATCGCGGTGACCGCCGTAACCGTGAATGCCGCGACCAAGACCGTCGAGCTGACGCTGGCGCGCGCCGTGGCGCACAACGAGCGGGTGACCGTCACCTACACCGACCCCACGCCCAACAGCGGCGCCGACCCGGTGACCGGCGACGACACCAACGCGCTGCAAGACGCCGCCGGCAATGACGTGAACACCTTCACGGTGCCGTCCACGTCGATGATCAACAAAACGCCCCCGGTGCACAGCGGCGCCACGGTCAACGGCAAGCAATTGGTGATCCGCTTCGACCAAGCCAACGGACTCGAGGGCGACCCGGCGAAAAAACCGGCCCCCGGGGCTTTCGTGGTCACCGTCGGCGCCGATAACGAACGCATCGGCGTGAGCGCAGTGAGCGTGGATGCAGCGAGCAAGACCGTCACGCTGACGCTGATCCGCCCTGTGGCCCTCGGCGAGACGGTGCGCGTCAGCTACACCGACCCCACGACCAACAGCGGCACCGACCCGGTGACCGGCGACGACACCAGCGGCGTGATACAGGACGCCGCCGGCAACGACGTGAGCAGCTTCACCACGACCGTGACCAACGACACGCCCCCGGTGTACAGCAGCGCCACGGTCAACGGCGACCAGTTGGTGCTCAGCTTCGCCCGGGCCAGCGGCTTGGACGGCGACCCGGACCACGCACCGCTGCCCGGGGCTTTCGACGTGCGCGACGCCGACGGCACACGCATCGCGGTGACCGCAGTGAGCGTGAACGCAGCGGCCAAGACCGTCACGCTGACGCTGGCGCGCGCCGTGACCTACCGCGATACGCTGTCCGTCAGCTACACCGACCCCACGCCCAACAGCGGCACCGACCCCGCCGTCGGCAACGACCTCAAGGCGATACAGGACGAGACCGGCTACGACATGGGCAGCTTCAGGGTGCCGGTCGTGACCAACCTCAGCCCCGCGCCGACCCCGCCCGTCACCACCCCCACGACGCCGGCGAAGCCAGACCGGGACGGCGACGGCGTGCCCGACGCCGATGAGGGCCGGAGCGTCGGCCCGAATGGCGCCGACGGCGACGGCAACGGCGACGGCATCAGCGACAGCGAGCAGTCCGCAGTCGGCTCGGTCGGTGGCACCACCCTGGTCGTCGGCAGCCAGGACGGCAAGGTCGGCACCGACAACCAGTCGCGCATCACCAGCCTGGAGCAAAAGACCGCGCCGGCCCAGTTGCCCAAGGGGATGGAGATGCCGATAGGGCTGCTGAACTTTTCCACGACGCTGACCACGGCCGGCAGCACCGAGAGCTTCAGCGTGTACGTAGACCCGGATAAGGGGACAACGGGCTATTGGGTGCAAGACCGCACCGGCACCTGGGTGAACCTGGCCAGCGAACCTTACGGCGGCAAGATGGTGACCGAGGGCAACCGCCTGCGGCTGGATTTCCAGATCGAAGACGGCGGCCAGTTCGACACCGACGGCGAGGTCAACGGCCAGATCACCACCTCCGGGGCGGCGGCGCATATGCAGTTGTCCATCGTCGGGTCGGCGCCCGACGTGGTGTCCCAAGGCTTCTGGCTGTGAGCGCCCGGCCGGGCTGGCGCCGATGGCAGTTGGGGGCCGGCCCGGGTTGAGGGGGGCCGGGTTGAGGGGGGGCCGGGTATCCGCCCCTCAGCCTTCAATCTTCAGTCTTCAGTCTTCAGCCATTGGCGATGCTGGCGCAGACATCGGCACCGTTGGCAAAGGCAGCGATGCGCCCGGGAAGGCGGCGCGGCTTGGTGTCGCGTCACCGATCATCTGTCGGTCCGCGCTGGCCATCGAAGCGCATCGCGGCGTTGCATCGCTTGCCAATACAGATCGGTATGGGCGGCGCGATGCGTCTTGCGCTGCGCTCCGATGGCCAGCGCGGACCGACAGATGATCGGTGACGCGACACTGGGGGCTACGCCGGAACCCCAGAAATTTCCGTCATCCAAACTCCAGCCCGGCCAGGAACGCATCCAGGTCGATGATGTTGCCGCCGCTCTGGAACGAGCAGCGCGTCGCGCTGCAAGTTCGTGCTCTGCCGGTCGGAGTCCGACGACACGCGCATGTAACCAACCAACATAGACGGATAACCATCAAAAAATGGTTTCCGGATGTAGGCATATTGCGACACTGTTTTCCGCACATTTTGGGACAGGCTGCGCGATCACTTTCGGCGGGTGTTGTGGAGGTGTTGTGGAGGTGTCGTAAAACACCTGTTTTGCGACATATGTCTTGCGCTTGTGGTGCTTGTATTGTTACCTGAACAGGAAGAGCAAGAGCGGGATTGCCACGCCGAAGGCGGACATGGACATCATCCGCGCCCGGCTGAAAGTGGCCGAGGCATTGGCACAGGAGCTACGAAATGCAAAAACGAATCATTGAAGGCGTCGAGGTTCAGCGCAGCGCGGGTAACGTCTTCGCGGACCTTGAACTGGCCGACGCCGAGAAGCTGAAGATCAAGACCGGCCTGGGGGTCGAGATCAGGAAGGCGATGCGCGCCCTCGGACTGAATCAGCAAGCGGCTGCCAAACGCATGGGCATCCCGCAACCGAAGGTGTCAGGCATGATGCACGGCGACTTCACCAACCTGTCCGAGCGCAAGCTGATGGATTGCCTGAATCGCCTCGGCTACGACATCGAAATCAAAGTGCGGCCAGCGTCCGAGCCGATCGGGCACTTGACGCTCGCAACCGCGTGAATCAGAACGCCATGGGCATGAGTGCATTTCGTCGGCTGGCCACGAAGATCGATCAGCACATGCAACAGCTCTCTGCCCAGGGCGTCGACAGCGCACCTGCCATCATCGATCGCATGATGGGATACATGCCCGATCTGCACAGAATCTGGGTCGGGACAACTGACGATCAACGCATTGCCTTGTCCAACGAGTTCCCCGGGTTTTACCGCTACGCCCTCGTCATGGAAGAAGCGTCCGAAGCCGAACGTAATAAGAAATCGCGACCCTATGACGGCATGGTCCAGTGTTCCGAACAACACAAGCTGCGCAGGGCACAGAACCTAAGGCCATGGAGTACGTCAATGAGGCGTTCGGACGCCTTGCCGAGCGTGTCAAAAAACTTGCAGATTGAAGCTGGAGTTGGGCTGACGGAATTTTCCGGGGTTCCGGTGTAGAACCCCTGACCCTGGAGCGGTACGCTGTGCGCGTCGCCAGCGGCCAGTACACCCCGCCGAAGCAGTCATTCACCAGCAAGAAGGTCTAGCCGTCTTATGGTGACAGATCGGCCGCGCCGGCGAGCTGGCCACGTCACCAAACCGGCGCGCTGTAGATGGTGACAGGCCCGCGCGGTCGAGCTGCGCCAGGTGTCACCAGCCCACGAAAAAGGCCCCTGCCGTTATGGTCAGTCCCATAGCGGCCGTAGACCTTCATGGCTGTTCCTTTCCCGCCCAGGGGGCGCGGCGGTTACTCGTCGTCCCGCTCGATGATGAACGGCATGCCCGGCTTGTCGCCGGCAGTCTCGGCCTGGGCCTTCTCGAAGGCGGCCACGGTGGCCGCCACCGTGTAGACCTGCGGATACCACTCGCCGCAGCGCGCGTACATCCGGCCGTCGATGGCCTGCTCGCCCAGCGCCGTCGCGCCGGCCAGGAGAAAGGCCACGGCCGAGGCCGCGACCACCACATGCAAGGACGTGAAGGCGTCCCAGGACTGCCGGCCAGCACGGACAGCCAGCAGCGTCGAGGCGCTGGCCTGGACGATGTTGACCACCAGCAGGAGGCCGGCGAAGAACACCAGGGGCAACCAGGAGCGCGTGACGGCGGCAAAGTCCAGGGCCGTCACCAGGCACGTCGCCGCGACCCAGGAACCCAGCACCGTCCACCGGCTTCGCCTTCACGCTGGAATCGCTCATGGCGGCCCCTTACGCGGCCGCATGGCTGCGGATGCGCTCCAGCAGTTCGGGCCGCTCCACGGCTGCGCGTAGCGCCTCTACGGCCCATTCCGGGCATGGCCTGGCCGTCGCCACTTCGTCGGGGTCGGCCATCCAGGATTTCACCGTGCGGTAGCTGCACGGACGACCAGTGTGCATGCCGATCAGTTCGGCGCTGTCTTTCAGCATGAGGTCGTGCGTTGTCAGCAGCGCACGGAAAACGCGGCGGTTCGCGCCGGCCTTGTGGGCGTCAGTCGTGGGTTTTGCTGGCATGGCCTCATCGTCCTATCTCGTTCTTCTGGCCCGCATTGCGGGCCGGCTCGACATGCTTGCCGCCCTTCTCGTATTGGTAGGCGAGCGTCGCGGTTTTTCCCTTCTCCAAACTCACAGGCGGGCACAGCGCCCGGTCGTGAACCACGTACACGTTCGCCCCGGCCTTCTGCAAGGCGTGGCGCTTCGTCACTTCGAGCACCAGCCCCGCGTAGGTCTTGCCGTGGCCAATTTCCGCATCCTTGAGCACGGGCGGCAGGCCGGCCGCGCTACCGGCCGCAGCCTGCTGGAACGCGGCGGCGATCTGCGCGCGCGAATCCATGCGCTCGCGGTACGGCTCGGCCAAGCGCTCGGCGACCCAGGCCGGGGCCTTGTCCGCGTTGACCAGCTCCACGGCCTTGTCGCGCTTCATCGCCACATGCACCGGCTCTGTGCCGCTGTTGTCGAAGGCGTCGGCCGTGTCGGCTAGCTCGACGGCGCTGGGCAGAAGCTGCATTGCACGTTCGTACCGCTCGCGCACCTTGTCCGGCTCGACCTGGTGGCCGCCGAGGGCCACACGGTTCGATACGCGGGCGATGTTGATGTCAGCGTCGCGCGTGGTGACGAACACCAGTTCGACCTGGAAGCCCTTGCCCTTGGCTTCTTGAAGCAGGGCGAGCTTGCCAGGCGTGGACATGACGGTTTCAAAGGCAAAGGGCTGGCCCTTCTCCAACGCATCCTTGCGGCGCTGTTCGGCCAGCTTCGCGGCATCCAGGTTGCGCTGGGTCACATCGGGGATGTGGCCCAGCTCGGTGCGCGCGATGTCGTCGGCGTTGATGTAGACGCCGGGGAACGCTTCATCGAGCTTGAGGCCATCCGTGACAGTGCTTTTCCCCGAGCCGTTCGGCCCGGCGAAAACGATCATCCGTGGCCCCGCTTCTACTTCCTGCGGGGGGATTTCGGTCATGCGGCCAAGGTCTCTTTTTTAGCGATTGCCGGCGCGGGCTTCACGGGTTCCACATGGCCGTCAGGGAAGATTTTGGAGAGCACGCCGCCCACGTCCGCCGTGACCGGCAGGCCGTGCGCGTGCGCGTCGGCGATGGCCTGGTGCGTGGCTTCACGCATCAGCTTGTTCGAGCGTTCCAGGCCGATCTTGTCGAGCAGTGACTTAGCCATTCCGGGCCCCTTCATGGTCGAGTCTAAACATGCCTCTATTGTAGGGCATTTGTGCCCCGCGATCAAGATTCCAGCGGCAGGCCAACCTGGCCGGGCATGGGCTTCGGCGACCTCTTCGGCTTGGCCGGTCGCGGGTGGCCCGCCTTCTTCAAAGCCTTCTGCAAGACGGCCAGGCCGGCCCAAATCTCGCCGACCTTCTCCGGCTTGAGTTCGCCGCCGTCGCCCAGGTACTGCACCACCTGGGCCAGCGTGGCCGGGAGGCTATCGACGGCGTACTTGATGCGCCAACCAGGCTCAAAAAAACCATGATTTCGCCGGTATGAAAACGGCTAATTAATAACCCGTTTATTTTGTTCCATCAGCGTATTATTTAAAGCTCTTCATACCTTTATGCAAAACACAGCCCATGAAGCCCAAGAAAACACCAACGGTAACGGCCGCTGCGAGCAGGTATTTCGCATACCTGCGGGTTTCGACCGACGACCAGAACGCGGCGAACCAGAAACTCGGCCTGCTGGAGTACGCCAACGCGCACGGGTTCGCGCCGCTCAAGATCGTCGAGGAAATCGGCAGCCGTGCCAAGTCGTGGCGCAAGCGTGCCCTGGCCGACATGCTGGCCGAGGCCCAGCGCGGCTACGTGATCTTGTCGCCCGAAATCTCGCGCCTGGGCGAATCGGCCTTGCAGGTGCTCGACTTCATGGCCAAGGGCGTCGCCGTCCACATCACGAAACACCTGACCCGCGACACTCGCAAGCTCAGTATGGAGCTTGCGAAGAATAACCTGGCCGGCTGGTACGGCCGCCTGGTGGAGCAAGGCACCTTTCCCCCCAGTTCGGCCGCGAAGTCGCCGGCACCGCCGCCCGCGCCCGCCCTGCGGCCGCGCACTGCCGGCGCGCAGCCCTTGAGCGAGCTGCTGCCCGGCTTCGACGTGCAGACGCCGCAGCGCGGCCGCCGCTAGTGTCGCGTCACGGATCAGATGTCGTAGGCTGCGCGCAGTCATCGGAGCGCAGCGCAAGGCGCATCGCGCAGCCCATACCGAGCTGTATTGGCAAGCGATGCAACGCCGCGATGCGCTTCGATGGCCAGCGCAGACCGACAGATGATCGGTGACGCGACACTAGGCTGGTGACAGGCCCCGCGCCTGGCCAGCTCCTTCGTGTCACCACGCACGCCGGCATCCATCGCGCCGGGCCTGCCGCCTTTCCCGCTTCCCATCCAGTCCGCGCGTTCTTCGTGCCACATCCGCTAGGCCGACCAGGCGCTGGCCGGCCCGCCTTCGCGCGCCCGGCGTCGTCTATCGCACCACCGGACGGCAAATTTTGTGGATAACTCGGCCGCCGTCGTCCATCGCACCACCCAGGCCCGTCTATCGCGCCACTTCTGCCCAGGCCATCGTCGCCGGCACCTTCGCCAGAGCTGCCGGCGTCCGGCTCGCTGGCCGGCCGCTTTCGCGGCTCGCCACCGCCGTTCCCCGGCGATGATTTCGTAGGGCGGGTTCTCGCCAGTCTCGCGCAGCAGCAACGGCTGGAGCACGCCCATTTCCTTCATGGACGCCACCAGGTTGTCGTGTCGCTCCTGGTCGAACCCGGTTCGAGGCTGTTCCGGGTCGGGCCGGATGGCCGTCACCGCGAACATCGAGGGCGGCGCATCGCTGGCCCGCTGGCCGCTTCGTCGCCGAGGCCACCCAGGAAGTCCATTACTGCGCCGGATGATTTCTTTGTTGTCGCCATATTCACCACCTCACGCCAGGCCGAGAGCGGACGGCAGCGCGCGCCAGGCTTCGCCCACTTCCGTCGGCGTGCCCTTGTATTCCCAGATCGGCACGCCACGCGCGAGGCAGTCGGTCAGGCCGACACGCTCGCCGAAGGTGAATTGCACGAAGTTCGCGCCGAACTGCTGGCGCATGCGCTCGACGAGCGCGGTTTGTTCCTTGCTGGTCGATTTGTAGCGGTTGACGACCAGCTTCCACTTCAATTCGCCGTTCTGGCCGGAATCAATCAACCGCTTGATGACGCGGATGGTGGCCGCCAGGCCGGCCGCCTTGAGGAAATCTGGCTCTACACGCTCAAACACTGGTCGATGGAGCAGGCAGACACCTACCACCACAGCCTTGTGGCCGCCTTCGAGGGACTGGCAGCAGGCACAAAACAGGGTCGCCTCGCCGATGTTTTTCCCGAATTCATGAAGTACCTGTGCGGCTCGCACGTGGTCTACTTTCTGGACTACGCCGACCATCTGGACGTGATTCGCGTCCTGCATCAACGGCAGGACGCTGAGCGGCACCTTTAGCCTAAGCTGGGGCCGCTGTCCCTCTCGCGCCTGCTGCTGCGCTGCTGGGCTTCCTTGGCCTGTTCCTGCTGGTACTTGACCACCTCGGGATGGGTGAACACCGCCTTGACCGTGCGGGCCACGTAGTCGGCCTCATGGCCTGCCTTGCGGGTCGGTAGCTCCGGGCTGGCCTGCTCGATGGCCCGGCCGATCTGGTCGGGGCTGAATCCCTTGCGGGCCATGTCCACCCCGATCATGTAATCGGCCTTGGACACGTCCATAGACGCGCCAAAACGCGCTGGAGCGGGCAGCGCATGGGCTGCGTGGCAACGGTCATGTCGTGGAGATGTTCGTCATCAGCAACGAAGACGCGGTCACCCAGTCCTTTTTCGAGGCCATGCGCGCCTTTCCGGCGACGTGGCTATGGCACCCGCTACCGCGTCCCTACGAGGGCGCCAGGGCGGTTCTGCTGCCCAGGAGAGATGCCCGCTCGATGCGGGTAGCCGACGAGTTGCGCAGCGCAGGTATTGCCGACCTGGGCGCGCACCTCGCAGCCCTGTGCGCTCGCCAAAATGTTCAAGGAGATGGTGAAGAATCGCTGTTTTGCGATGGCTCTGTGTAGGACTCGGCCATGGCCTGATAGTGAGCGACCCGTTCTTGCGCCCAATGAACTGTCTCCCGCAAATCAAGCGGGTAGGGCGTGCGTATGCTGCTCCACCGAGGGTGGCTCGGGTCTAGCTGGCCTATGGCATCCAATGCCTGGGCGATGCCAGCGAGCTTGTCTCGCAAGACATAGGCCATCTTCTCCAGATGCAAGTCCTCCTGCGGGACGTGCATCTCGATCATGCGCCAGTCAAAGAGATCGCGTGGAGTGAGCGTGCCCCCTCGATAAAACAGCTTCTTTGCAAGAACCTCAGCTACGGGCTCAAGCTCATAGACGCTTTCGGGAGATGATTCATTCGGCAAACCCAGCAGCGGTGTGCTGACGATGTAGTCGATCTCACCCTCTGCAAACTCCAACTTGAGGGACGTGGTGCCTTCGTGATAGCTCTTGACCTTTTCCTCAATGGCGTCATTCAGCCGAGGGGTGAGGTAGCCAATCCACTGTGGGTCGGTGATGAACAAGTCCACGTCATCACTCAGTCGATGCTCGATTGCAAGCATGAGGCGTGTGCCACCACCAAGAACAGGTCACAGGGGCGCTTTGGCAGCTTTCTCGGCTTGCCTGTTGGTGGCGTCTGAAAAGCGCTCTAGCAAACGCCATTTGCCGGTCAGCTTATGCTGCCGAATGTCTTTGGGCGTGATCTTCTTCACGCAAGAGCACCCACAGCATCCTCCCACGCCTGACTGTGCATCAGGCCACGATCCAGGGTCACTTGGTAGAGATGATTGACCATCCCCAAGGGAGCCTGGATCTGATCGGCGCATTTCAGAATGAGGTCTGGCGGCACTTCCGTGAACAGTGCCTCCAGTATACCGTTCGCCTCCTGGGTGGAGGCTGCAAGAAATCCGCTTTTCAAGGACGCGACCACATCCCCGGCGCTTACGAGCTTGCCGTAGGGCGCGTTCATGTGGGTGGCGATCAAGGATGCGGCAGACATGGTGTGAAAACAGAGTTGCTGCTTTGAATTTTAGGTTTTTTTGCACGGTTTGAGCTAGGAACGCTGGATTTGTTCAACGCGCGGGTAGCCAAGCTCCAATTTTTATTGTTTTCGTGCTTTCTTCCTGGTGTCGCGTCACCGATCATCTGTCGGTCTGCGCTGGCCATCGAAGCGCATCGCGGCGTTGCATCGCTTGCCAATACAGCTCGGTATGGGCAAGCGATGCGCCTTGCGCTGCGCTCCGATGGCTGCGCGCAGCCTACGACATCTGATCCGTGACGCGACACTAGCGGGCGCTCCCGGTGCGTCCAGCCCGAGCCAGCGGCCAGCGAACGGCGATCAAGTCAAGTCATACCCTATCTTTGAGTAGGGTTCATGATTACTTGAATTGACACCGCAAAACCCGAGAAATACGATAAGGACATCTGAACCCTACATTGGAGTAGGGTTATGCAAAACTTATGAAGAAAATCGACCTCATCCATCGGCTCGCAGCCCTCGACAAAAGGGGCGTCTACATCTTGTCGAAGGCGGATATCGGGAAGATGTTCCCCGGCGAGGGCGCCAAGGCCATGGAGAAGTCTTTGCAGCGGATGGTCGCCGACCGGCTGCTGATCCGCGCCGCCCGCGGGATCTACGTGAACCCTGCCGCCGCAAGCCGCAACAGCCGGATCATCGAAGACTTGGCCAAGGCGCTGCGGCCAGGTGCCCTGTCCTACCTGAGCCTGGAGGCTATCCTGTCCGAATATGGGGTGATCTCGCAAATCCCCATGGACCGGATCACGGTGATGACCACGGGGGCCAGCGGCACCCACGAGACGCCGTTTGGCACCATCGAGTTCACCCACACCAAGCGCTCGGTCGCCGACATCCTCGCGCACACGCAACGCATCGAGGGCCGCCCGCTTCGAATCGCCCACAAGATGGCGGCCGTGCGGGACCTCTTGCGCGTCGGCCGCAACGTCAACATGATCGACCGCGAAGCGCTCGAAGAAGACGCGGTGGAGGTCGCATGAACCGGCAAGATTTCAACGCCATGGTCGAGTTGGCCATGCGCGACGACCAGTTGTCGGCCATGCGCCCGGTGGTGGAAAAGGAGTTGCTGCACCACGAGATCTTCCAAGCCCTTGATGACGCCGGCCTGCTCAAGCACTTGGTCTTCCAGGGCGGCACCTCGCTTCGGCTCTGCCGTGGCTCGGACCGATTCAGCGAGGACCTCGACTTCGCCGGTGGCCGCGATTTCACGGCTGACAAGATGCAAGGCATCGAGGAGTGCATCGAGAAGCACATTGGGCTGCGTTTCGGCCTGAACGTGACGGTCAAGGAGCCCAAGGAACCCAAAGGGCGCGCGGTCGGCAGGTCAGGCGTCGCACTGGACAGGTGGTGGATCTCGATCGAGACCGCTCCGGAAAACGCCGCCATGCCCCGCCAGAAAATCAAACTCGAAATCGCCAACATCCCCGCCTACCAGGTCGAACTCGTCCCGCTGCGCCAGAACTACGAGTTTCTCGGCGGCATGAAGGAAATCCTGGTCAACGTCGAATCGGTCTCCGAAATTTTGGCCGACAAGATCGTGGCCTTCCCCACCTCGCTCGTGGACAACCAGGGCGCGCCACTGCCCCCGACAGCCGCGAAGATCCGCTACCGCGACCTCTGGGACATCGCCTGGCTGCTCAAAAAGCGCGCCGAGCTCGACCCCCGCATGGTCGCCAGCAAGATCAGGGACTACGGCATCCCCAACTTCCCCGAACTGCTCGACCGGGCCATCGAGATGATTCCGGCGGTGGTCAAAAGCGCGGCGTTCCAGGACCAAATGCGCAGGTTCATCGATGCGGGCACCGTCAAGAGGACGCTCGGCGACGAGCGTTACCTGGACTACCTGGCCTCGACGGTCGGTGGACAGTTCCAGGAGGCCAAGGCCCATCTCCAGCACGCAGCGGCGCTGGAGGCCGCAAAGGCCGTCGCCGCGCCGGGCCAGGGATCCACACCCAAGAAATCTGCGTCCCCTGCATCCTCTGCGGATTGAACGAAGTCGTCCGCAGAGGACGCAGATTCCCGCAGTGGCCGCCGCAACGCTCGCAGGGCTGGTGGTGCCACGTATGATGCGCCCATGTCGAACCGGCATCCGCCTGCCTGGGCCGCCCCACCCGGCAAAAGCCTGGCCCTGGTGTCGCGTCACCGATCAGATGTCGTAGGCTGCGCGCAGCCATCGGAGCGCAGCGCAAGGCGCATCGCGCAGCCAATACCGGGCGTATTGGCAAGCGATGCAACGCCGCGCTGCGCTTCGATGGCCAGCGCAGACCGACAGATGATCGGTGACGCGACACCAGCCTTGGCCAGCCCGGGCCAAGGCTTGCGCATGACGGGGGCCGGGCCACCCCGCCCCCGCCCGGAGCCTGCCCGCAGGCAGGTGAGAAAAAGAGGAAACATCGCCTTGCAACGCTGCGGTGTCCAATCAACGGCCCGCCCACACAGCGGCGCCGGGCAGGCGCACACCGGGCGCTGCCGTGGTGCCGCAGGCAGCCCGTCCCGGCACGCGCTGGTGCCGGTGCGGCGACGCCCGGGCTGGAACCAGAGAACACCACAGAGCTACTGCGCCTCGGACGAACCAACGGGTACGCCGGGGCACGCAGGGTCAGCGCGCGCAACGCCGGCCCCGCTGCGCACGCCGCCATGGGCCATGCCGGCAGCCTGTTCGCCCGCCGGCGGGGCCAGTGGCCCAAGCCCGGTGCCTGCGGGCCGATGCCAAGCGGGCCTGCGCCCGCCCGCGCATGGCTGGCCCGCCCGAAGCGGCCGCTGCAAAGACCCGCGCCTTGCCATCTGCCAGGCGCAGCGGCCCCGCACCCCATCATCCCTCGCCCCGATGAAGTGGCAGCAGCCACCAGACCCTTGAAGTCCGTTGGCGCGATGCCCCGCCAGGGGGATGTGGCGCCCGCACCGAGTCGGCGAACACCCATGGCAAGCACCCCGTCAAAGAGCCGCATATGACCATCACCGCGACCGTCGAGATGGCCCGCAACCCCGCGATGCCGGAGCGCGAGCGTGCGCTTTTGAACCTGGCCCACCCCTCCAGCACAGTGACGTTGACCTTCTCCGAACCGGTGGACGTGAACGGCTTTACCGTGACCCCGCCCGAAAACTGCTGGCTGGGCGGGTGGACGCGCCCATCCGATACCGTGTGGAGCGCTACACTGACTGCGGGTAACGGCGTGCAGCGCCAGTCGAGCAGCCTCAGCGTCAGCACGGCCAACGATGCCGGTGCGCCGGGCACCAGGCCGCTGGCAGTGCGCCATTTCGACATCGACACCCTGCGGCCCGCACTCGCACACATGGACATATGGACACCGACACATACGCCGGCGACAGCATCACCGTGAACGCCAGACAACTGCTGATCCGCTACGGTGAAGCCCTGAAGGCCACCGACGAGGTCGCCCCCGGCGCCTTTACCGTGCTGGTCGATGGACAGCCCAACGCCGTCACCGGTGTCAGCGTGAATGCGGACGGGACCGTCGCCCTGACGCTGGCCACCGCCGTGGCACCGGGCCAGCAGGTGAGCGTCGGCTACGACCCCGCAAGCAGCGCCACCGTCATACAGGACGCCGCCGGCAACGCCGCCGCCGGTTTCGACCAGATGCCGGTCGCCAACGATACCGCTGCGCCGACCCCCGCTGCGCCCCGCGCATCAGCGGCCCCGAAATCCAGGCCGCTGGACCAGGACCGTGACGGCCTGCCCGACGCCCGGGAGGAGCAGGCTCCCGGCATCACCGGCCCGGATGGCGCCGTCACCGGTGACGGCAACGGCGACGGCATCCCGGACAAAACACAATCTGCCGTGGCCTCGACCCAGACCGTCACCCTGGTCGCCGGCAGCCGGGATGGCAAGCTCGGCCCCGACAGCCTGGCACGCATCACCAGCCTGGAGCACAAGGCCGCGCCTGCGCAGTTGCCCCCGGAGATGGAGATGCCCGTCGGGCTGCTGAGTTTCTCGGCGACGCCGGGCGCGACAGGCCGCAGCGAGAGTTTCAGCCTGTACGTAGACCCGGCGCAGGGCGCCAACGGCTACTGGATCGAGGACGACACCGGCATCTGGGTGAACCTGGCCAGCGCGCCCTACGGCGGCAAGATGGTGACCGAAGGCGGCCGCCTGCGGCTGGATTTTCAGATCGAAGATGGCGGCCGGTTCGATGCCGACGGCAAGGCCGATGGCGTCATCACCGTGCTCGGGGCTGCGGCGTATATGCCGCTGTCCATCATCGGCAAGAGATCCGAAGATCAGGCCCTCGATTTCTGGTTCTGAGCGCCTGCCCCCCATATCTCCCCATACCTCCATAGCCGCCTGGCACTGCCTGGCATCGGATGACCGCTGCCGCGACCGGTGCCGGCGCAACCCGGGGCGGTTGCGGTCTTCCGTGCAACGCCAGGGCCAGGGAATCGGCAGTGGCCGCGCTCGTATGAACGGCTTTCCCCGATCCATCGATGGACTGCGGGCCGGTGGCAGACGGCGCCGGGTCGTCCATCGCGACGCCCCGACCGGCGCGCCGGGCGACCCCGCGACCCCGCATCCCAGAACTCCGGGCGCGCCAGCGCCGTCATCTCATGCGGCGGCGGCCCTCGCTGGCAGGTGCGCCAAGCCATGCGCGCCAGGCGTGAGATCGGCAAGACGCCAGCGGGCGCGCCCAGCGTCGCGCCAGATCGGCCACGCCGGTGGGCGCCCGAAGAACGCCATTGACCCGCGCGCGCCGACCTATACAGTGGCATATACAGTGGCCGTCACGGCGCGGCCGTCGTCTGTCTTTCACCCCCACCACGGAATCACCCGATGCCAACCCGAATCCTGCGCTTCTTGCTGTTCATGGCGTGCGCGGCCTGCGCTGGCGGTGCGGGCAGCGCGCCGGCCTATCCCGACCGGCCGATCAAGCTGATCGTGCATACGACGCCCGGCTCGGCATCGGACGCGGCGGCCCGGCTGGTGGCGCAAGAGATGGGGCGCCGGCTGGGGCAGCAGATGGTGGTGGACAACCGCGCCGGCGCGGGCGGCGCCATCGGGGTGAATGTGGTGGCCAAGGCCCCGGCCGACGGCCATACGCTGCTCGCCGGGGCTTCGAGCGTGATGGTGATGCTGCCGGCGGTGTCCAGGCGCAAGCTGCCCTACGACGCCGATGCCGACTTCGCGCCGATAGGGCGCATCAGCGCCTCGCCCTTCCTGCTGGTGGTGGGTGGCCATTCCGGCATCGCGAGCCTGGCCGAACTGCTCGCAGCCGCCAGGGCCGACCCTGGCAGGATCAGCTACGCCAGCGCCGGCCCGGCGACCAATCCGCATATGCTGGGCGAGATGCTGAGCCTGCTCAGCGGCACCGTGCTCCGCCATGTGCCGTACAGGGGGCCGGGCCCGGCCCAGATCGATCTGCTCGGGGGCAGCGTCGATATGCAGTTCGACACCCCGTCGGCCACGCTGGCGCTGATCCAGGCCGGCAAGCTCAGGGCCTTGGCCGTGACCGGCAGCACGCGCCTGGCCGCGCTGCCCGAGGTGCCGACGGTGGGCGAACTGGGCTACCCGCAGTTGCAACTGCTGGGCTGGACGGCTTTGTACGCGCCCCGCGCAGTACCGCCTGCCGTGCTCGCGCTGCTGCAGGAAACGCTGCGGCAGACGCTGTTGTCGCCCCCGGTCCGCGCCGGGCTGCTGGCAATGGGCAGCCAGCCCGATACGCTGATCGGCGACGAACTGCTGCAAGAGCAGCGCAAGAGCCGCGAGCGCTGGCGCCAACTGGCGCAAGATCGCGGCATTGCGTTGGACTGAACGGAGCCGGCATGACGAAGACGACGCTGCGCCTGGCGGTGCGCGACTGGGACTACCTGACCCCGCTGGCGCTCGGCGATGTGCGCTCGGACGCGCTGGAGGTCCAACTCCACCGCGTGGCGGCCCTGCCCGACCTGGCGCGCGATCTGCGCTACGACGCCGGCGAGATCTCGTTCAGCCGCTATGCGCAGGCGCGCGCGCGTGGCGACGAGGCCATCGCCGGTGTGCCGCATTTCCTGATGCGCGCCTTCCGCCACCGCTGCATCATCACTGCGGCGCACAGCCCGTTGACGCAAATCAGCCAGTTGGCCGGCAAGCGCATCGGGCTGACCGGCTGGCAGGACTCGGGCAATGTCTGGACCCGCGCCATCTTGCGCCAGGCCGGCATAGGCATCGAAGACGCCCGGTGGTTCGCCGGGCGCCTGACGGCTGCGCATCCGGTGGCCGACCGGCTCGGCGGCCATGGGCGGGCCGGCCGCATCGAGGCCGTGGCCGGCGAGCGCCCCCTGGTCGATCTGCTGCACGCGGGCGCGCTCGACGCCGTATTCACGCCCTTCATGCCGCCCGGCTTCTTCGCGCCGGACTCCGGTCTGCGGCCTTTGCTGCCCCGTTGCCGGCAGGCCGAGGTCGACTATTTCCGGGCCACGGGCTATGTGCCTGGCATCCATCTGCTGGGCATCAGGCGGGCCTTGGTGCAGGCGCAGCCGGGCCTGCCGCAGGCCCTGAGCGAATTGCTCGACGAGGCGGCCCGGCTGTGGCTGGAAAAGCGCCGCAAGTACGCCGACACCACGCCCTGGTTGATCGACGAGCTGCAGCAGACCGCGCGCGACCTGCCCGACGCATGGAACCGCAACGGCTTCGCGCACAATGAGCCGATGATTGCCGACTTCGGCAAGGAATTGCACGCCCAGCAGATCACCCGCGCCTGCCTCTCGCCGCAGGATCTGTTCCCGTCGGACATGCGCTCGCGCGCCGCTCGAACCCAAGGATGAATGATGAAAGTCGCACTCGGCCAGTTTGCCGTCCGCCCTGAATGGCAGCGCAATGCCGATACCTGTCTGGAATTGATGGCGCAGGCCGGGCGCGAGCGCGCCGATCTGCTGGTTCTGCCCGAAGGCGTGCTGGCGCGCGACATCACCGACCCCGACCTGGTGCGCAGGTCGGCGCAACCGCTCGACGGCCCGTTCGTGACCCGGCTGCTGCAAGCCAGCCGCAGCGCGCCACTGACCGGGCTGACGGTGATGATGTGCGTGCATGTGCCGGCCGCGAACGACAAGGTGTTCAACCTGCTGATCGCGCTGCGCGACGGCCAAATCCTGGCGCAGTACCGCAAGCTCCATCTCTACGATGCGTTTTCGGCGCAGGAGTCGGCCAATGTCATGCCCGGCGACGAGGTGCCGCCCCTGATCGAGGTCGCGGGCCTGAAACTGGGCCTGATGACCTGCTACGACCTGCGCTTTCCCGAACTGGCCCGGCGCCTTGCGCTCGACGGCGCCGAGGTGCTGGTGTTGCCCGCAGCCTGGGTCAAAGGCCCGCTCAAGGAGGCCCACTGGGAGTTGCTGCTCAGCGCACGCGCGCTCGAAAACACCTGCTACGCCGTGGCTGCGGGCGAATGCGGCGAGCGCAACATCGGCCACAGCATGGTGGTCGATCCGCTGGGCGTGGTCGTGGCACGCGCCGCCGAAAGCCCGGCCCTGCTGATCGCCGCGCTCGACCCGGCGCGCATCGCCCATGCCCGCCGGGTCTTGCCCGTGCTGGCCAACCGCCGCTTTGCCAGACCCGAGTTGGAGCCTGGGCGGTGATGCCATCGACGGTGCCCGTCGGCCAGCGGCACCACACCACGGCGACCACGGCGTCGTCAGGCCGATGGGGTTGAAACGACCGGCTCGACCGATGCCTGCGGCGCCACCCGCTCGGCATAGCGGTTGAAACGCCAGGCTTTGTGTTCGAGCGTGATACGGCGCCACACCATGCGCTTTTGCGCCGGGGTCATTGCCGGCCAGCACCGCACTTCGTCGACAGTGCGCCCGCAGCCCTTGCAAAGATCGTCACCCTGGCTGGTCGAACAGATGGCGATGCAGGGCGTATCGGGCGTGGAGTCGTACCAGGCCCGCCATGCGGCCAGCGCTTGCGGCGGCCAGCGGTCTTCGGCGGCCTCATCCTGATGCCGGTAAACCATCAGCGCATAGACCTCGGCGAGCGCCCGGACCTCGGGCGCCAGCGTGATGCCGTCGGGCGACGGCGCACGGCTGCGCCAGTGGTTGATCGCGGCTTCGATATCGGTGATATGGATGGCGGCCATCGGGCGGTGGTGGCGGTGGTGGTGGAAGGCGGGCAGTCACTGCCCGGGGGTCATGCGATCTTCCGGGCATATCCAGGGTGCGCAACCCGGAGCGCGACACTTTACCGGCACCGGGGCGCGGCAAGGTCTCCGGAAAGGCAATGCGCCGCGGCAGTTTGCAAGCCATCGACGCCACGACAATGCGCCACGGCAATGCGCCATGACTTTGCCGGCAGCCGCCCCGGCGCCGGGCGTGCGCAGCACCAACGGCTTCACGGCTGGCACGGGCGGAGCGCAACTGCATGGCGCCGTAGATGCCGCCGAACTGCATCAGCCGCTCGGGCACGATGCACGAGTGCACCAAGAGGAAGGCGCCCGGCATGTGCCGGCCCATGCCACCGATCATCAGCGCCAGCGACAGGCAAGGCCCGGCCAGCGCGCCGCTGCGCGCTCCAGGGCCGGTCTGGCCCGGATCGAAGCCCACGCTGGCGAGTACCCTGGAAAGACAAGACCGGCAGGCGCCGGTGGTGAACGGCAGGAAGGTTGCCGCCGTCACCGCGATGTAGCGTGTGCCTGCCGCAGGAGAGCGGAAGGCGCTATGCATACGGGCTTTCGCAGTGCATCAGCTTGCCGCACAAGAAAATGACATGGACGCCTCCCGCCGCCAGGGCGAACCGATTGAAAAGTGCCGCAAGCGCTGAACACGACCTGCCCACCGGGTACTTCGCACCTAGTGTCGCGTCACCGATCATCTGTCGGTCTGCGCTGGCCATCGAAGCGCATCGCGGCGTTGCATCGCTTGCCAATACAGCTCGGTATGGACTGCGCGATGCGCCTTGCGCTACGCTCCGATGGCTGCGCGCAGCCTACGACATCTGATCCGTGACACGACACTAGGGCAACAGTGCACATCCGCCCTGACCGGGCAAGGCATTGCCGGCAGCGGGTGCAAGCAACGGCCCGCCACCATGGTGCTGCGTCCCTTCAACAGCGCAACCCCGACCGTGCTGGCCTGCCCACTGCTGCCCACTGGCGCACGGCGAGCGCCCGGGCGAGACGGTCTTGCCGCGTTGCTGGTCGCCGGCTTGGTGCCTGGGCGCGGGCTTGGTGCCGGCTGCCCTGCCCAGCCATATGCTGTGCGGCTGGCGGCGGTTTGGCGCTGGCTTGCCTGCCGGGGGTGTTTTACTGCACCGTGGCGGCCAGCCACCCGCGCAGGCTGTTGATGAACGCCCAGCCCTGTACCCGGGGCCTGTCGGTCAGGCGCAGCACGGCCTCTGCCACGCGCCCTTCGCGCAGCGCCACGGCGCGGCCCACGCCGGGCAGCAGGCCGCAGCAGCATGGCGGGGTCACCCAGCGGCCGTCGATGTATGCGGCGATGTTGCCGAAGGTGCTTTCAGTGATCTCGCCGGCCTCGTTCCACAGCAGCGTGTCGAACACCCCCGGCGCAGTCGGCGCAAAAGCCGCGTAATGCGCGCGGCGCGTCGTCTTGTAGCGCACAAACTCGCTGTGCGCCGCCGTGAACGCCCGGGTGGCCAGCGCCAGGCGCACCGGCTCCGATGCGGCGTGCAGGGCAAAGGCCTCGGCCCGGGGCCGGCCCGCAGCGTCCAGCAGCAGGCGCACACGCCAGCGCTGCGCCAGGTGGCGCTGCGCCAGCGCCCGCAGGCATTGCTGCACGGCATCGGCATCCCACGGCACGCCGAAATGCGCCGCAGCGCCGCGCAGGCGGGCCAGGTGCTCGGGCAGATGGCGAAACGCTGCGTCCTCCAGGGCCAGGGTTTCCAGCAGTTCGAACGGCATGCTGGCGCGCTCGACGAAGGCGCGCTTGTACTGCCATTCGCGCCACTCGGCATCGGCCTGCGCGCCGCAGGTGATGCCGCTGCCGATGCCGCAGTGGACGCGCTGCTGGCCGCCCTGCGTATGCAGCACCACGGTGCGTATCGGCACGTTGAACGTGGCGGCCACGGCGCGCAGCCCATCGGCCCCGGCGGGGCCGCGAGGCCGCACCACGCCCACGGCGCCGCAGTACACACCGCGCGGGGCAGGCTCGAGTTGGCGGATCATCTGCATCGCGCGCACCTTGGGCGCGCCGGTGACCGAACCGCAGGGAAACAGCGCAGCAAACACATCGGTCAGCGTGGTGCCCGGCCGTGTGCGCGCCTGCACGTCCGAGGTCATCTGCCACACCGTGGGCAGAGCCTGCGTGGCAAACAGCACCGGCACGCGCACGCTGTGCGGCAGGGCGATGCGCGCCATGTCGTTGCGCAGCAGGTCGACGATCATCACGTTCTCGGCCCGCTCCTTGGGTGCCGTGCGCAGCCACTCGGCGTTGGCCATGTCCTGCCCGGGCGTGGCGCCGCGCGGGGCCGTGCCTTTCATCGGGCGGGCCACGATGCGGCCGCCGCCGGGCGCATCGTGCCAGTCGAAGAACAGTTCGGGCGACACCGACAGCAACTGCTCATCCCCGGCAACGATATGCGCCGCGTAGCCGCCAGGCTGGGCCTGTTGCAGCGCGGCAAACAGCGCCTCGGCGGCGCCCTGCAAGCGGCCCCTGAGCGGGGCGGTGTAATTGACCTGGTACAGCTCGCCCGCGCTGATGGCCTGCTGTATGCGGGCCAGCGCTGCGTCAAACGCGGCACGCTCCGGGCCGTCGGCCCACTCCACCCGTGCCGGGTCGGCCGCCCGCTGCTGCAGATTGTCATCCGGCCAGGGCATGGGAGCGTCGTGCACGGCAAACCAGGCCAGCGGGCCATCGGCCGCGTGGGTTTGCAAGGCGGTGTCGAACGCCGCCGCTGCCTCATAGCGCAGATAGCCCACGCACCAGTGGCCGCGCTGCGCTGCGGCATGCACGGCGTCGAGCACCGCGCGCACGTCGGCATGGGTGTGGGCCAGCAACAGTTGGCGCGGCCTGCCAAAGGCTTGGCGCAGGCGCGCGGCCTGGCCGTCCAGCGGCTGGGTGAAGTCGATGCGGGAGGTAGTCGTCAAGATAGGCCCTGGCGCTCGTTCTGACAGCGCGTGCAGCTATCGATTACAAATCATTCGGGGCTTGACCGGCAACGCCAGGCGCTGTGCCCGTCGGTGCCAATCACTGGCGTGCTCTGGCGTGCTCTGGCGCTGGAATCCATCGGCACGGCGTCGGTGTTGCATCCCGGACGATCATATGGCCGCTTGTGAAACGGATGCGGGTGCCCCCTGGTGCCACTCCTTCATGGCCTGCATAGGTGTCTTGCTGCCCAGCGCTGACTGCGCAAGTTGGTTGTACAGGGCCACATGGCGCGGCAAGGTCTGCTCCATGTCCTCGCGGCTGTTGCACCTGTGGGGCCTCAGGACATCCGCTATGCGGCCATCGAACCTCTCGACCATGCCGGTGGCCCTGGCACTGAAGGTGTGGTTCAAATGATCGAACAGAGCGCGCCCGTCGGGCAGGTTGAACGACACTCGATCGCGTCGAAGTCATTCAGTAATTCCATTCCCGAATCATCCGTGCGCTTTGCCGGCGTCGCTTGCCGTGCATTCGTGCTGTCTGCGCTTCGCCTTCGCGCTCACGAACGATTGGGAAATGGAATCACGGCTCAGGCGCCTGCGGCTTCATCGGCGCGCAGCGCGGCGCGCAATTGCGCGCCGATTTCGGGTTTGTCGGCCAGGGGGTCGGTGGGGTTGCGGCCCAGCACGATGTCTTCCATGCGCGTCTGCACGGAGGCCAGGGACTTGGGGTGGCTGTAGATGTAGAACCGGCCTTGGGCGACGGCGTCGAACACCTTTTGGGCAACGGCAGCGGCGCTGACCTTGCCGCTGCCCACGGCCTTGTTGCTCATGGCCCGGCTGATGCGTTGGCTTCGGGTGGGCCTGTCGGCCGGCAGGCTGGCGGGGCGGTTGCGCTGGCTCTGGTGGATGGCGGTGGAGACGAAAAAGGGGCATAGCACGCTGGCGCCGATCTGGTCCGTGACCAGCGCCAGGTCTTGGTACAGCGTCTCCGACAGGCTGACCACCGCGTGCTTGCTGACGTTGTAGATGCCCATGTTGGGGGCTGCCAGCAGTCCCGCCATGCTGGCGGTGTTGACGATGTGGCCGCGCCAGGCCGGGTCTTTGCCTGCGGCGGCGAGCATCATCGGGGTGAACAGACGCACGCCGTGCACCACCCCCCACAGGTTCACGCCCAGCACCCATTCCCAGTCCTTGACCGAGTTCTCCCACACCAGGCCGCCTGCGCCCACGCCGGCGTTGTTGAACACCAGGTGCGGCGCGCCGAGGCGCTGCTGCACGTCTTCGGCCAACTGCTGCATTCCGGCGGCGTTTGCCACGTCCACCTGGCGGGCCAGCACCTGGCGGCCCGGGCTGCAACTGGCCCGCATTTCGGCCGCTGCGGTGTCGAGCGCGTCCCGTTGCACATCGACCAGCACCAGGTTCATGCCCAGGCGCGCGCCGATGCGGGCGCATTCGAGGCCAAAGCCGGAGCCTGCGCCGGTCAGCACGGCGGTCTTGCCGTTGAAGTCTTCGATCATTTCCGATTCCTTTCGCTACAGGTCAGCCATACGGCAGGTCGATGCACCTGCCGGCTCAGACGGGCAAGGCGCGCGCCAGCAGGCCCTCGAAGTCGATCCCGGCGCCCAGCGTGCCGAAGCCGTAGCCCCAGTCGCCGCCCAGGCGGGATGCACAGAAGGCGCCAAACACGCTGGCCGGGGCGCTGCGGTACAGCAGGGCCGCTTGCACGGCCAGGGCCATGTCTTGCGCCAGGCGGCGGGCTTGGGCCTCGCTGCCCATGGCTTCGATGCGCAGTGGCAGCGCGCTGGCCATGCGGTCCAGCGCCGGGTGGGCGCCGCGTGCGGGGGCCAGTTCGTCGGCCAGGGCGGCGGCGCTGTCGGCTCGGCGCAGCGCTCGCAGCAGGTCCAGCGCCATGATGTTGCCCGCCCCTTCCCAGATGGAGTTGAGCGGCATTTCGCGGTAGATGCGGGCCATGGTGCCCGCGCCGCCCTCTTCCACATAGCCGTTGCCGCCCAGGCATTCCATGGCCTCCTGGGCAAATACGCTGCCGCGCTTGCAGACCCAGAACTTGGCCACGGGCGTGAGCAGCCGGGCCATGATGGCTTCGTGCGGGTCGCGCTCTTGCCGGTCAAAGGCGCTGGCGAGCCGGATGGACAGCGCCGTGGCCGCTTCGCTCTCCAGCGCCAGGTCGGCCAGCACATTGCGCATCAGCGGCTGATCGATCAGTTTCTTGCCAAAGGCCATGCGCTGGCGCGCGTGGTTCAGCGCCAGCGCCAGCGCCTGGCGCATCAGGCCGCTGGTGCCCAGGGCGCAGTCGAGCCGCGTCATGATGCCCATCTCCAGTATCTGCGCCACGCCGCGCCCTTCCTCGCCGACGCGCCAGGCCACGGCGTCGATGAACTCGACCTCGGCGCTGGCGTTGGCATGGTTGCCCAGTTTGTCCTTCAGGCGCTGGATGCGCAGGGTGTTGATGCGCCCTGCCCCGTCCTCGCCTGCGGGCAGCACGCGCGGCAGGAAAAAGCAGCTCAGCCCGCCCGGCGCCTGGGCCAGCACCAGAAACGCGTCGCACATGGGCGCCGAGAAAAACCACTTATGGCCCGTCAGGCGGTAGCGCGGCCCCCAGGCGTCGGCCCCATCGGCCAGCGCCTGTGTGGTGTTGGCGCGCACGTCCGAGCCGCCCTGCTTTTCGGTCATGCCCATGCCCATGGTGAGCGCGGATTTTTGCGTGTACGGCACCAGGCGCGGGTCGTACCGGGTGCCGGCCAGGCCGGTATGCCAGTCGGCCCACAAGGCGGCATTGCCGCGCAAGGCGGGTATCACGGCGTAGCTCATCGACACCGGGCACAGCACCGAGGGCTCGGTCTCGGTGAACAGCATGAAGCCTGCGGCGCGCTCGGTGTGCGCATGGGTTGCCGCCGCCCCGGTGCGGGTCCAGGCCGTGGCGTGCAGGCCGTGGCGCAACGCGGCGCCGATCAGCGCGTGGTAGCTCGGGTGAAATTCCACCATGTCGCTGCGCTGGCCAAAACGGTCGTGCGTGTGCAACTGCGGCTTGTGGGTGTTGGCCAGACGCGCATGCTCTTGCATCTGGGCCGAGCCCATTTCAGCGCCCAGCGCACTCAGCCAGGTCAATGGCAAATCCGCGCAGTGCAGGCGCACAGCGTCCTGCAAAGGCAGGTTGGTGGTGAACAGGTTCACGTCGACCCAGGGCGCGCTCTGGTTGAACACGCGGTGGGTGCTGGCCGGGCATGGGTTCATCGGGGACTCCTGAGGCTCCTGCAGGGCAGGCAGGCACGCGGCACGGGCTGTTTCATGGGCCCGGCCTGCGTGTCAATGGGTACGGGGGGCTGGCCGCGAGCACCTGCCCGCGCCGGCGCGCGGTCGGCGCGGGATCGGCGCCGGCATCGCGATGGCAGGCGCAAGCCTCACCGTGGGCGGCTGCGATCAACTCATGCAGTATCCCGCACTCGCCCGTGACCTGGCCGGGATGGCAGCGAGCGCGCAAAGCGGCCAGTTGCCGCTCCAGCGCGCGCATGCTTTTCAGGCGCGCCCGGGCCCGGGCCAGTTGTGCGTCTATCAGTCGGTCGATGTCGCCGCAGTCGGCGCCAGGCTGTGCGGCGAAGTCCAGCAATCGCTTCACGTCGGCCAGCGAAATGTCCAGCGCCCGGCAATGGCGGATGAACGCCAAGCGTTCGAGATGCGGCTGGGCATATGAGCGATAGCCGTTGTCGCTGCGTGCCGGAGCGGGCAGCAGGCCGATTTTTTCGTAGTAGCGAATGGTTTCGATGTCCACACCGGTCGCCCGCCCCAGTTCACCGATACGCATCGCCGTTGCCATGGAAACTCCAAAAGAGTGGCGCCGATTTTATACGTGGCCCCGATGCCGGCATTGCCGCGCGCAGCCCGGGTTTTCACGGAGATGAAATCCACGCCAGCGTCAACCAGTTGACATCGGGCACCGGCCACGCTTGCCTACCATCGAAAGGCGACACAAAAGACGGCACAAGAGGCGGCACAAAAGGCTGCACAAAAGGTGGCCAGCGGGGGCGGCAAGCGCGCCCATCGTGCTCCATTCGGGTCTTGCGTTCATGGCATCACGTTCGGCCTTGCATCCGCAGTGGGCACACACTTCACCGCAAAAGTTGGCAATCAGATGGATAAAAATGGATAAAAACGGGCAGATCATCGAGCGGGAAAAGGGCTTGGCGCGCAAGCTGTCGCAGCGGCAACTGACCATGATCGGCCTTGGCGGCGCGATCGGTACGGGGCTTTTCATGGGCAGCGGCATCGCCATCGGCTACGCGGGCCCCGGCGTGCTGCTCAGCTATCTGATAGCGGCGACGATTGCGCTGATCATGATGTACAGCCTGTCCGAGATGGCGGTGGCCCATCCGACGGCGGGCTCCTTTGGCACCTATGCCGAGTTGTACCTGAGCGAGTGGCTCGGCTTCATCGTGCGCTACACCTATTGGGCGGCCCAGTCGATTGCCATCGGCGGCGAGGCGGTGGCGATTGGTGTCTATATGACGTTCTGGTTTCCCGGCGTCCCGGTCTGGATGTGGACGGCCAGTTTCGGCGCCGCGATCATCCATGCGAATACGCGCTCCGTGTCGAGCTTCGGCAGCCTGGAATACTGGCTCTCGGCCATCAAGGTCATGGCCATCTGCATTTTCATCACCGCCGGTCTGGCGCTGATTTTCGGCATCGGCCACGCCGCCGTGGGTTTTGGCAATTACACCGCCGATCGGGGGTTTTTGCCCCATGGTTTTGCGGGCGTCTGGATGGGGGTGTTGATGGCCATTTTCTCGTTTTATGGCATCGAGATCATTGCCGTGACTGCCGGCGAAACGCAAGACCCGAAAATCGCCGTACCGCGCGCGCTGCGCACGATGATCGTGCGCCTGGTGCTGTTCTATGGGCTGTCGCTGGCCATCATGTTGGCGATCGTGCCATGGGCCGAGGCGGGGGCCAAGGGCGTGACGCAAAGCCCGTTCGTCAAGGTGTTCGCCTATTACGGCTTTCCCTATGCCGCCGCAGCGATGAATTTCGTGCTGATCACCGCCGCGCTGTCGAGCATGAACGCCAATTTGTACCTCTGCGCGCGCATGTTGTTTTCATTGGCCCGCGGGAATTTTGCCCCGGCGGCGTTCGGGCAACTGAACCGCCAGGGGGCACCCGTGCGGGCCACGCTGGTTTCCAGCGTCGGGGTATTGATCGCGGTTCTGACCAGCATGTTCAGTTCCAGCGCCTACCACTATATGTTCGGCGTTGCGCTCGGCGGCGGCATTCTGGTCTGGCTGATCATTTTGGCGAGCCATCTTTCATTCAGAAGGCATTGGGCAAGGAATGATCTTGGCACGTTATCGTTTCGTGCCCCATGGCTTCCATGGCCTCAGTATCTTGGCATTTTTCTGCTGACGGCCATTTTGGTGACCATGGGGTTCGATCGCGAATTCTGGAATGTCGGCATCATTTCCGTCACGGTCTGGGTCATGGTGCTGGGCAGCGCCTATTGCCTGCGGAACGTCTTGCGCAGCCTGCGTCCGAAATCCTGAGGATGGCGCGGCAACGCGCAGGGGGAAACTACAGGCGGCGGGTCATCAGGATATGGTCGATGCCGGCTTCTTCCCAGGGCGCGCCCTCTGCGGCAAACCCGGCCCGGCGGTAGAACCCTTCGGCGCTGCATTGGGCGTGCAGTTGCACTTGGCGGTCGCCGCGTGCACGCGCGGCCTCCAGCAGCGCGTCCAGTAGCTGCCGCCCCCACTGCGCACTGCGCACGGACCGGTCTACCGCCAGGCGACCTATGCGGCCAATGCCGTCTTGCGCGGGCACGCCCGGCAGCAGGCGGCCGGTGGCCACGGCCTGCCCCAAGCGGTTGTAGGCGACGACATGCTGCGCGCTGGCGTCGAGCGCATCGACCTCGAGGTCTGCCGCAATGCCTTGCTCACGCACGAACACGGCGTTGCGCAGACAAGCCGCATCGTGGCCCAGCGCATTCCAGTCGCCGCTGCGCAGTTGCACCATCGCGGCGCCGGCCTCGAAGTCCTCGAAAATCGAGCGCAGGGTCGGCGGCATCGGTTTGGAGGTCTGCGTGGCCGGGTCGGCAAATACATAGACCAGTTCGCCCGACACCAGCAACCGGTCTGCGCTGAAGATGCCGGCCTGGAACAGGCTCGACGAGTTGCCCATCCGCGCGCAGCGCAGGCCCACATCCAACTGATCGTCCAGACGCGCCGAGGCGTGGTATTGCAGCGTCGCCTGCTTGACGTACATCTCGCCGCCCAGGGCCAGCATGCCGGCTTCGTAGGGCAGCGCCAGCGCGCGCCAGTAGTCGGACATGGCCGTGTCGATGTACATCAGGTAATGCGCGTTGAACACGATTTTTTGCATGTCCACCTCGGCCCAGCGCACGCGCAGGCGGTGAAAACAGCGAAAGTCGCTGCGTTGCATGGTCGGTTTGACTCCGTTCACTTCGATCACTCCTGTACGAAAGCGCGACGCAAGGCCCGGGCTGCGTCGGCATGGGCCTGGCGCGCCTCAGGGATGGCGCGGCCCATCTTGATGAATTCGTGGGTCACCCCACGGTAGATATCCAGTTCCACCGCCACCCCGGCCAGGCGCAGTTTGTCGGCGTAAGCCACGCCCTCATCGACCAGCGGATCGTACTCGGCCAGGCCGATCCACGCCGGCGCCACGCCGTCGACATCCGGCGCGAGCAAGGGGGCGAAGCGCCAGTCCTCGCGCTCCTCGCGGTTGCCGGCATAGTGGTCGAAAAACCAGCGGATGGCGGGCGCCTCCAGCACCAGGCCCCGGGCAAAGCGGGCGTGGGACGGGTGCTCCTGATGGGCCGCGCAGCCCGGATAAAACAGCAGTTGCAATGCCAGCGGCAAGCCCGCATCGCGCGCCAGGATGGCGTTCACGGCCGCCAGGGTGCCGCCTGCGCTGTCGCCGCCGACGGCCAGGCGGGCGCGGTCGGCCCCCAGCAGCGGCGCGTTCGCAGCGAGCCAGACCAAGGCATCCCAGGCGTCGTTGCTGGCCGTGGGAAAGCGATGCTCCGGCGCCAACCGGTAATCCAGCGCCACCACCATGCACCCGGCCAGGCGCGCCAGTTCGCGGCACAGCGTGTCGTGCGTGGCGATGCTGCCAATGGTGAAGCCGCCGCCATGCATGTACAGCAGCAGCGCCAGCCCAGCCGCCGTGGACGGCGCATAAAGCCGCGCAGGCAGCGCATGGCCATCGCGGGCCGGGATGCTCAGGTCTTGCACCCGTGCCAAGTCCGCCCGGGGCAGTTCCAGCACGCCCGATCTGGCCTCGTAGGCCAGGCGTGCATCCCGGGGCAGGAGCAGGTGCAGCGACGGCCGGCCGGCGCGGGCCATGCGTTCGAGCACAGCGCGCATCTGCGGGGTCAGGCGGGCGTGGGGCAAATCAGTCAACGGTCACGCAGTACGAATATGCGGCAAGCGACGCCGACAAAGTGCACGGATGATTCAGGAATGGAATAACGCCAGCGACCCGCACCGGCTGACCGGCGCACGGCAAGGCGATTATCCTCGCGCCGGGTTGCGGCACCCACCCGGAAACCTGAAGTGCCCCAGTGTCGCGTCACCGATCATCTGTCGGTCTGCGCTGGCCATCGAAGCGCATCGCGGTGTTGCATCGCTTGCCAATACAGCTCGGTATGGGCTGCGCGATGCGCCTTGCGCTGCGCTCCGATGGCTGCGCGCAGCCTGCGACATCTGACCGATGACGCGACACTAGCAGTCCGGACCGGCATTGACGACATTGTTGTTATTGGCGCTCAATTTCGGTTTGCATGCCCTTACCCTGCCGGTCCGTGCCACGATGATGTGCCGTATCTCCGACGCACTGTCTGTGTCGGTCCGTTGGATCGTCAGGGTCAAAGCTGCAGGCGCCCCGCCGGTGGTGACAGAGTACCCGGAACTATCGAACCTGATATACGGACCGGATTCACCGGCAGTACCGTTTCCCGCGATGCTGAAATAAGACTTCACGGGTTCCTGTTTTTGCACGATGGTAGCCATGCCGGGGTTGCTTTGTTTTTCACGGTTGACATAGACGACCCAACCGCTTGCCCATCCCGTGCCAAGTGGCTGGACGAAAGCACTTTTGCCGGATTTCATGGCCTCGCTCTTGGCGGCATTGATGGCGGCCAAAAGCGTGTTGGTCAGCGATGTAAGCTCGGAATTGCGCAGATATTGAACGAAGCTGGGTGCCGCGAGCGTCATCATCACCGCCACGAGCGCGATGGTGACCATCAGTTCGATCAACGTGAAGCCGTGGTCCCGGCCTTTGCCGGTATGGCGTTTCATCATGAGGGCCAGCACAGGCGGGGGACCGAACCCGTACAGCTTTTCTCGCCGATACTGGTCATCGTCAGATCTCCCACTTCCGGATCGGCTTGTCTCGGAGAGGCTGTCACTTTCACACAAGTGGTGATCGGCGCAGCTTCAGAACAGGCAACTGCACTGAGTACGTAGTAAGAGCCCGCGAATGTGTCTCCGGAAAAGGTTTTGAATGGGGCCGTGTTTGGGGTTGGAACGCCTGTCTCTTTGGCAGTGGTGAAAGCCAGGTAGCTGTTGCGCTGGGTCATATAGCGTTCCTGCTGCTGCAACAGTTGCACCAGCGCTGTTCGGCCTTGGGCCCTGCGGCCTTTGATCATCGAGTTCGTGTAAACAGGATAAGCGACGGCAACGAGCACCCCCACGATTGCCAGCGTGATCATGAGTTCAATCAGCGTGAACCCTCGGGAAGATTTTCGAAAGGCCATCATGGCGAGGCGTTCTTCAGATCCAGATAGTTGAAGACTTGTCGCCAACTGAGCCGGCCGATAGTCTCGCTGATCGTAACAGGCGGAGCGCTGCTGTCTATGCCCCCCTGGGCTTGCGTAAAGCGATGCAATGTGACGGTGCGAATGCGCTGGCCGGCGCTGTCGCTGGGCGACACCCGGGCGTCACCGTCACTGGCCTGAAGCACCGGCGGGCCCAGCAGGCCCAGGGTGGAAGGCACATAGGTTCCGGCGCCGTTGTCGATGCTCAGAACATACTGATTGCCGCCCCCCATCGCATTCGCGCAAGACGCAGCGCCCGTCGCCGTCGAACCGGGAATCTTCGAGTTGATGGCGACCGTCAGAGCGCCCAAATCCAGCGCCGCCTGGTCGACACGTTCGCCGGTGACGGGCAAATCAAAGTACCAGCCGGCGCGAGCGGCCTGCGTGTCGGCCATCGGACGCCCCCACTGGAAAGCGCTGACAGTCACTTTTCTGCCGTCCTTATCGACAGTCCCCGCCCGCAGGCGGCTGCGGCCCGTGATGACACTGGTTGCGCTCGCCCGGGACGCCCCGTCCGTCGTCCGGGTGCCGTCGTCATAAATGGCATACACCGTTTGCTGGGTCGTTGAGACGCTGTCCCTCGGCTCCAGGTATTTTCCGGTACCGACCACGACGTAGAACGACTCCACCCCCCCCACGATCGGGCCGGGCAGAATGACCGGCGCGGCAGCGATGGGTTGCACTTTCGGGACGGTATCCCCTGTGCGCGCGATGTACAGCGGAATCGGAGTGGGAGTGCTGGTGTCGCCCTGGTTGAAAAACGACAGCTTGCCCATGTTCCAGTCCCTTGTCTCCTTACCGGCGAACTGCAGCCGCCACAGGTTGCCATGCAGATCACCCATGTAGATGTCCGTCATTTCGCCTTGGATGCCGTACAAGGCGCTGAAGTTGATCAAGCCTGTGGGGTTGCTTCTCGCCAGCGTGGAGTTTATCGGTAGCGACACTTTGAAGTAATTGTTCCCCAAACTCCAGGCTTGGCCCGCAGGCTTGTCCAATGCCAACAGGAACAGCGCCGGTTGGCCCGTGGCGCTGTTTTTTCCGTTTTCAGGCCGATAATTGTTGACGCCGCTGCCCACCACGGCAAACCAACGATACTTTGCGGGCGTGGTGGTGCTGCTGGCAGTGCCGTCGGTAACGCGGGCGGCCTGGGTCATGATCTTCATGACTTTGGGTGTGCCCACCACTTGGCCTATGTCCGGGTCATCGGCGCGCGTAAATTCCCACATCACATTGGCGGCGTCGAATTGCGCCGGGTTCGACACGTCCAACGCAAACACGCCGGGGCCGCCACCACCGGTGCCGGAAACCAGCACCGTTTTCCAGTCGGTGGCTGCACCGGTATTCGCTACCTGCGCATCTGCGACCACCGAAGGGGCATCCACGTAGTTCTGGTGATTGATGGCAAAGCCAGGATCTGTCAAGGCGGACAGTTTGGGCGCCAGCCAACTGGGAATATAGGCAAACAATTCATCGCCCGTTTTGGCATTGAACGCATGGAGCATGCCGTCATTCGCACCCGCAAACACGACCGGCACGCGCTGGGCGTATTGCTCGCTAAAGGCCTTGTACCCGGCGTCAGTGAATGCCGCCCTGGAGGGGGCGCCGGAATACGAGATATTGGAGTTGACAATGTCCCCCAGCAAGGAACCGCGCACCCGAAACGGGTTCCCCTCTTTGCTGCGATCACCGCGCAGGTAGGAGACCCGGGCGCGTCCCATGTCGTCCGGGGCTGCCGACGGGTTATACCTGTTCATATACCCCTTCAATGTATCGTTGATCGTGGCCCAAGTGAATCCGACGACTTCCGATCTGGCGGATCTGCTTGCCTGGGTGATAAAAATTTTGCGGGTGACGGCTGAAGGGGCACCAAGCTGCGTCGCAGCACGCCAGAGCGGCGGCCCCAGCACCGGCGCATTCGCCTGGCTGGCGTTCAGGATGATCTTTTCTGCAACGACATCGCCGCTCCAATTGCTGGTATCGAATGTGGCTGAATATATCACCGAGGGCGAATCCGGGTTGGTGCTGAGCTTGCGGCCCGTATTCATGCTGCCACCGGCCACACTGCGGGTGACGACCGATCCACGGCTGAAAATATCATCGAAAGCATTGAGCAGATCACGCGCAGGCTTCGGCTTTGCGGTGTTGAAAACATAGTAGGTAGCGGCCTCACCCGGGTCATTGGTTTTTTGCCAGACATCATCGTTGAAATTGCCGGTCTGGTCCTGGAATGGATTGCCTTTGGCATTATAAGGTTTGCTGCCGGGATTGAACGGATCCGTTTCAAAACCGCCATATTTTGCTGCCATGAATAACTGATTGACGTTACGGCGCCATGCAGCATTATTCTGATTTCCCCCCTCATTGACATCAAAAGCGAATGTTTTCACCCGCAAGCCCGGGCGCTGCTTGTCGCGTTGCTCCGTCCATCCGGTGCCGCGAATATCGTGCGTTCTGGCCCAGTACGCAGAACCCATGATCTGGCTCATCTGGATATCGTTTGGCACAGCGTAGTTCGGGGTATGTGGATTGCTAACACTCTGGGTGTTTCCTTGTCCATCGATATAAGAAGTACCGGCAGCTTTTTTCTCAAACGCCTGAACGATCCCGCGCCAGTAACTGATATCTGGAATGTTTTTTGCCGCGTCTGCTGCGGGCAGGCGATTGCCATCATGCGTGCCGTCATCTCCAATCACCAGGATATTGCTTTTGACACATGAGTAGTCACCGGTATTCGGGCGCCCATCTCCATACGGATCATGCCAGGTCGTAAAGTAAGGAAAGCCATCGGCCATGTCATCGGTGATGGGCTTTGCGATGGCCGCAGGACTCGGCTGAAGTCCCTGCAAATACCGGAGCGCCTCATAATGAAGCTCACCCACGGGATCGTATACCTTGTATACGCCAGGCTTGGTACCGGAGCGGCCAAACCTGTTCAGATAATTGATGATCCCGCTGATGGGCGGCGATGCATTGGCATCGGGATTGGCGGCAAACACACCGGTGTTGGTATCCCACTCGATATGCGGATTGCCTCCGGAAGGAGTATTGTCGCGGCCGCTGATGTCGTAAGTTTTTGCACCTACATATTTCATGGGCACGCGCAACACGCCACCATAGCGACCATTCTCCCTGCTTCGGGTTTGATCCAGCAGATAGCCAAATGCTGCAAAGCGCATTTGATCACTGTATTTTTGAATGACGCCCGTTGGCTTGAACTTGCCATTGGGATATTGCGTGCAAAAGTTGTAGTTACGACTATCCTGAAGGACACCTGCACGATCGACGTTGCAAACTTGCACGCGTGCGTAAAAGAAACCATCGGAATTCAAAGCGCCTGGTGCAGCCTCGGCCGCAGGTGCAGGTGGTCTCCAGTCTCCAGTGTACTCCCCGACATAGCACACCGGTACCCACCAAAGAATCCCCTGTGGGGTTCCCAGTTTGGATGTATCGCATTGGATGCCATTGACGGCGGGAGTAATACTCCAAGTCTGGTTTGATCCATACCAGACTGCTTTGATACCACTGAATGAACAAAATTCTCCACGCTGGGCACAATAAACCAGACCTTCAGGGATACCATCTTGCCGGAAGGTCGCACGTTCTCGGGCCGAGGTGGACGGGATATTATTGGCTCGCGCACCATAGTCGACAGCGAATCCCAGGTTGAAGCCCCGGAGATCCTCATCACACCGATTCGATGAAGGCAATGGTGATCGCGAGGTTCCGAAATAAATGCGGTTGAGAGTGTTGAGCACATGAATGTCAGAGTCATTCGCATCCGTGATCATGGATGCGGGGACTGCACCCCAGTAAGCACCTGTGCCGCCGCCATCTCTGCGCAGGATTTTCTTCGGGAAGTAGTAGCCGTAGCGCCACATGCAAATCGGATCGCCGTTGGGTATCATGGCACGCTGCAAGATGGTGAGCGTTGGTGTGTCAATGGAACGGTCACCACCCGAAAGAGCCAATCGATACATGTCAATGGCAGAGCCGGATGCCCAGTTCAGGAAATTGCCGCTGAATGCATTGGTGCATCTGCGTTTGTCCGCCGAACCGGTCCGGTCGAATCGCTTGTAGTCTGCGATTTGTCCTCCTGGTGCGAGAACTTCCGTGGGGCGGTTATTGTACGTGTAGCAACCCTCTGCATCGTAGTATCCCAAATACTCTGTGACAGTATTATAGGAAGCATCGTCTCCCCCTCCGGCTACATTATATTCAGCCCCCACCGTCGGATGCTCCACGGACAGCGCCAACGTCATGGCAGGCTTGTCCACCGTCATCTCCGCAAACAAGGGTACGGTCGCCAAATCGACCGCTGGAATGTTTGGTGGCGCTGATTCTTCGCCAATGGCCACCCAGGACAGGGGTATCAAAGCGAGCGCAAAAATCCAGGGCGCATAAGCGGCCAGGTGCTGCGGCAGTCGCTGGCGCAGCACTTGCAGTTTGCACCCAAGGCCGCCAGGCATGTTTTCTCTGAAGGTGGGTGCAGGCATGTGAATCCCTCTCAATTGCGGTAAATCATCTGGAGCACGGCTTGTGCTTCTTTATTCGGACCAAAACCCATGGCGGTGACGCGGTATACATAAGACAAGGTTTCGCTGCCGGTCAACTCGTTTTGGTTGGTCGTTCTGAATGATCTGGTCCCATGCTGATCTGGAATGATTTCTATCAGATAACGCGGCTTTTGGGCTGGCCGTATGCCTGTCGGTCCCGTCGGAAAGGCACGGCCTGTGTATTTGCCGAATTCCACTGTTTTGGCATTGCCGTCCGTGGCTTCAAAGTCAACCGTCAACCATACCGGTTTGCCAGTGGCTTTCAAAGTGCACAAACCAATGCTTTGGTCTGCGCTGCCGCAATTGTCAATGAATTTGGCAAGGTCGACCTCGTTGTGCTTGAAGACCGCACTTCTGTTACTGGTGGAGTTGGCAGACTGGCCCGTGATGTCGAATTCCGCGTCGACCAGACCAGCCTCTGCCGCTTGCCAGGCTATTTGCATGTCCCTGTCATTGCGGGTGCCGCGCTCTGCCATCATCGCAATCCGCATGCCGCCGACGCCCAATATCGACACCACGATCAGTATCAGCATGACGATGATCAGCGACAAGCCACGTTGTCTCGCCGGTCTCGAAGAAGCAGGGAGGGGCCGCAGCCCCGGTTTGCAGGTGGGCATGTCAGTTTTCATCCTGGGCGTTGCGCAGATGCACGGTGAAAGTCAGGGTCTGGCGCAGGCGGCCATCAAACGGGGGGGTGTATCTGCTGCCCGGGTCATTGCTGCTGGAAAAAGCCGCGCCTTCGGTTCCTGAAGCGGAGTCTTTTGTGATTCCGAGGGGATAAAAGGTTTGATTGCCACCGTCCGGCTTGGCCGAACCGGGTGGCCCCCGAAGCACGACGCCAATGCGGATGCTGCGCACCCGGCGCCAGTTGGCGTAAGTGGCCGCCTTATTGATAGAGGCCGGCTGACCGTCGGACACTGTCAACTGGTCCGCGCGCAGATAGCGGTCAGCAACCCTGTCTGTCGTGCCGGGAACTGCGGTGTTGGCAGGGCCGATACCATCGACGCCATAGAGCACCTGGAAGTTTTCCACCCCCGAGATGATGGGCTGGGCATCGTAGGGGGCGGCCCCGGTCTCGGAGCGCGCGCACATGAGGGCTGGCTCTGCACCGGCGCTGTCCTCCTTCACATAAAGAATGCTCACCAGTTTGTCGCCCGGCTCTGTCGGTGCGTTGGTTGCGGCGACGCCGGCGCAGTCGATCATCGTTTTGTCAGAGGTTGCGCTGTCGGCAGTCGCTGAACTGGTTTGGTAGCGCAGCACCAGAATGTCACTGCCATAACCGACTTCGCCTGATTGGCGCTCAGTGCCACTGTCCCACTCGCTCTGGGTTCCGCGCTTGGCGTTGTTCACGCCAAAGATGTCGGGCGGCGCCAGGGCGTTGCCGGGCGCGGCGCCCAGTCGTTTGGTTTCGGTGGCAAAGCGCAGGTTTTTGTAGCCTGTTTGCGCTCCCAGGCGCAGCACCAGGTTTTGCAGGAAGCGGCCGTTGTCGCGCAATTGCGATGCGGCATCGACGGCGGTGAAACCTTCACGCGCAAACAGCAAGGACGCGGCGGCGGCCAGCACGATCAGCAGGCCCAGCGCCATGGCCACCATCAGTTCGATCAGCGTCATGCCATGCTGCGGGCTTGGCTGACCCGAGCGTCGGATGGGGCAGGCCGGCAGCATCATGTGGTGCTCCTGCCGGCGGCTGGTGCGGCGTTGGCGACCGGTGTGCTGGCGGCTGGCGTGGTGCCGGTGGCCGGTGCGGGGTCCCCGCCGGTGACCGGAACGATGACGTAGGGGCGGCTGCCGTCATCAGTGGCTTTTTCGAAACCGGCAACCGTGGAGCCGGTGCCGGTGTTGGTGCTGCGGCGGGTCCAGCCTATCTTGATATACGCAATGTCACCGGCGTCATCACAGTCCCATTTCGCAAGGCCGGACTCGGTGTCGTAAGGGGCGCCATCGAAGCAGACTTTGACCTTTGCCTGCGGCAAATCGGCATGGACCCTGGCGAGCCAGTCGGTCATTTGTGCCTGCGCGACCTCGGTGGTGGATGAACAACCCGTGCTGGCATTGGCGACGCGCAGGCAGTAGTTGCTGGCGTCCTGCTGCATGTAGGGGTTGCTGTCTTTGGGGTGGACGGCAATGGCATTGTTCCCGCGCATCATTTCCGCCAGTTCGTTCGCGAGCATGACGGCCTGGGCCTGCAAGCGCGCCTCGCGGTTGGCCTGCAGCGCGTATCCCTGCATGCCCACGGTGCCCAGAATGGCGAAGGTCAAAATGACAATGGCTACCAGCACTTCGAGCAGGCTAAAGCCTTTCGAAGGGCCGGGGCGATGGCTTGTGCGGGGCATCATATGGCGCAAATTGTGGCGTCGGGCCGGTTGCCGCCGGCATACCGCCGATGCTTTTGGTTTGACCGTCGGGCGCAAAACAGCGCTGTGCGCCGGCGGGTTTGTATCGATGGGTTTACCTATGTCAGACATCATTACCGCAGCCATTACCGAGGCCCTGGACCTGGCCCATCAGGGTTTGTATCGCACTTCACCCAATCCGCGTGTCGGCTGTGTGATTGCCGATGCGGCCGGGGTGGTGATCGGCCGCGGCAGCACCGGGCCTGCGGGTGGCGCGCATGCCGAAATCATGGCCTTGCGCAATGCCGCAGCCGGCGGGCATTCGGTGCGTGGCGCTACGGCTTATGTCACGCTGGAGCCTTGTTCGCACCATGGGCGCACGGGGCCTTGTTGCGATGCGCTGGTGGCTGCGGGCATTGCCAAGGTGGTGGCGTCGCTGACCGATCCGAATCCTTTGGTCGCAGGGCAGGGTTTTGCCCGTTTGCGTGCCGCCGGCGTGGCGGTGCAGGTCGGTCCGGGCGCGCAGGCCGCGCGCGAGCTGAATGTGGGTTTTTTCAGCCGGATGCTGCGCCACAGGCCCTGGGTGCGCATGAAGCTGGCGGCGTCGCTCGATGGGGTGACGGCGCTGGCCGATGGCAGCAGCCAATGGATCACGGGGCCTGCTGCGCGTGCCGATGGCCATGCCTGGCGGGCCAGGGCCTGTGCGCTGCTGACCGGTATCGGGACGGTGCTGGCCGATGACCCCCGGCTGGATGTGCGCGCGCTGCACACCGAGCGGCAGCCGGCGCTGGTGCTGCTCGACAGCGCGTTGCGGGTACCGCTGGATGCTTGCATATTCGCAGCAGACCGTGCAGTGCACCTATACGCCGCCGCAGAAAATGATGCCAAGAGGCGGGCGCTGGAGCAGCGCGGTGCAACGCTGGCCGTGCTGCCCGACAGCCAGGGCCGGGTGGATTTGGCGGCCATGCTGCACGACCTGGCACGCAGGCAGGTCAATGAGTTGCATGTGGAGGCGGGGCAGCAGCTCAATGGCGCGTTACTGCGCCAAGGGTTGGTCGATGAACTGCTGGTGTACCTGGCGCCGAAACTGATCGGGCCGGGCCTGGGCATGGCGCAGTTGGCGCCTTTGGCGGCGCTGTCGCAGGCGCAGGCGCTGGATTTTCACGGCCTGGAGCGGGTCGGCGAGGATGTGCGCATCCTGGCGCGCTGGCGCGATCGGGAGCCGTTTTGGGGTTAGTGTCGCGTCATCGGTCAGATGTCGTAGGCTGCGCGCAGCCATCGGAGCGCAACGCAAGGCGCAGCGCGCAGCCCATACCGAGCGTATTGGCCAGCGATGCAACGCCGCGATGCGCTTCGATGGCCAGCGCGGACCGACAGATGATCGGTGACGCGACGCTACGGCTTTCGGGTGTAGCCCAGGCAGGCGCCGGCGTTGGGCCGCCCTTGGCATTCGCGGTAGAGACGGCGCTCCCGCTCGGCGCGGCTTTCCTCGGAGGGGCTGGGCTGGTGCGTGACTTTGACCGAGGGCTTGGCGCGCGCCTGCGTGGCCGGGGGTTTGGTTTTTTTGGTTTTGGTTTTTTTCTCACGCGTCTGCGCATCGGCTGCCGTCAAGCACAGTGCCAGGCCCGCTGACAGCAACAGCGGGGCCCAGCGTGCTTTGGCCTTGGCCGGCAGGGTCGTGGCGGGGGTGGCGGGGGTGGAAGTGATGGACATCGGAGGTTGGCGCATGGGCGTAGGATGGCAGTGAACGGCACGGCGCCGTCCACGCTGCCACCATTTTTTGCATCCTGCCATGCGCAACACTGTCTTGAACCTCGAAGAATCCCTGATCCGTGAGGTCGCCAATGCGGGCCTGGGGCGCGACGATGTGCTGGCCTTCTGGTTTGGCGAAAGCGACACCGCGACACCGCTGGCCGTGCGCCAGGCGGCAATGGATTCGATCCAGCGCGGCGAGACGTTTTACACGCACAACCTGGGGCTGCCGGCGTTGCGCCAGGCGCTGGCCGATTCCATGGGTCGCCTGCACGGCGCGGTGGGGGCCGAGCGGATCGCGGTGACTTGCGGGGGCGTGCAGGCGCTGATGCTGTCGGTGCAGGCGCTGGTCGATCCGGGCGATGAGGTGCTGGCGGTGACGCCGGTGTGGCCGAATCTGACCGCGCAGCCGGCGATCATGGGCGCCGTGCTGCGCTGCTTGCCGCTGCGGCCGCAACCGGGGGGCGCCTGGGTGCTGGATGTCGACGCGCTGCTGGCGGCGATCACCCCGGCCACGCGGCTGCTGGTGCTGAATGCGCCGAACAACCCGACGGGCTGGACGCTGTCTGCCGCCGAGCAGCGCGCGATTCTTGCCCGCTGCCGCCAGACCGGCTGCTGGATTTTGGCCGACGAGGTGTACGAGCGCCTGTACTACGAGCCGAGCGCCAACGGCTGCGCGCCGAGTTTTCTGGATCTGGCGCAGCCCGAAGACCGGCTGATCGTGGTGCACAGCTTTTCCAAGAGCTTTTTGATGACGGGCTGGCGCCTGGGCTGGCTGGTCATGCCGCCGTCGATGGGCCGGCATATGGGCAAGCTGATCGAGTTCAATACTTCCTGTGTCAGCGTTTTCACGCAGCGGGCCGGGATGGCGGCCTTGGCACATGCCGACGAGATCACGCCGCAGGTGGTGGCCCATCTGAAGCACTGCCGTGACACGCTGGTCGCCCTGCTGCAGGCGCTGCCGGGGGTCGAGGTGGCGGCTGCGCGCGCCGGCATGTATGCCTTTTTCCGCATGGCAGCGCACGACGATTCTCTGGCGCTGGCCAAGCAGTTGCTGGCGCAGGCCGGCCTGGGCCTGGCGCCGGGCAATGCCTTCGGCCCCGAGGCCCAGGGGTGGTTGCGCTGGTGCTTTGCCTGCCAGGACACCGGGCGGCTGGTGCAGGGCGTGCAGCGGCTGAAAAACTGGGCCGGGCTATAATCGGCCGGTTTTGCATGGTGCAAGACACACGCCGGCAGCCATTTCCGATCGCCGGCGCAAGTCAAAACCGCCAGGCCCGCCCAACCCGTACAGCGGTGGGCCCATCTTCCAAGGAAAGACATGATCGCATCCTCCATCAAGGCCGAAGTCGTCAAGGCGAACGCCCGCGCGGCCAATGATACCGGCAGCCCCGAAGTGCAAGTGGCCCTGCTGACCGCCCGCATCAACGAACTGACGCCGCACTTCAAGACCCATGCGAAGGACCACCATGGCCGCCGTGGCCTGCTGCGCATGGTCAGCCGCCGCCGCAAGCTGCTCGATTACCTCAAGGCAAAGGACGCAGACCGTTACACCGCGCTGATTGCCAAGTTGGGGCTGCGCAAATAATCTCACCACATGCAAAAACGCCTGGGCCTGCTCAGGCGTTTTTCACTTCGCAGCCACATGCAGAACATGCAGCGTGAACCTGTGCCGTTCCTTCGCCGGAACGCCATCGGGTGGCGAATGGCGCCACAGCGCAATCGGGTAGTTCAAAACAGGAGTTGAAATGGGAATTTTCAATAAAGTCACCAAGACTTTCCAATGGGGTGACCAGACCGTCGTCATGGAGACCGGCGAAATCGCCCGCCAGGCCAGCGGCGCGGTGCTGGTGAGCATCGACGACACCGTGGTGCTGGCCACCGTGGTCGCGTCCCGTTCGATCAAGCCCGGCCAGGACTTCTTCCCGCTGACGGTGGACTACATCGAGAAGACCTACGCTGCGGGCAAGATCCCCGGCAGTTTCTTCAAGCGCGAAGCCAAGCCCAGCGAGCATGAAACGCTGACCAGCCGCCTGATCGACCGGCCGCTGCGCCCGCTGTTCCCGCAGGGCTTTTTCAATGAGGTGCATCTGGTCATCCACACCTTGTCGCTGAACCCCGAGGTCGACGCCGACATCGCCGCGCTGATCGCCAGCAGTGCCGCGCTGGCGCTCTCCGGCATTCCGTTCAATGGCCCGATCGGGGCTGCGCGCGTGGGTTACATCCAGGGCGAGTACCGGCTCAATCCCGGCCCCACGGCGCGCAAAAGCTCGCAGTTGGATCTGGTGGTGGCCGGCACCGAAGCGGCGGTGCTGATGGTCGAATCCGAGGCGCAGCAATTGTCCGAAGAGATCATGCTCGGCGCCGTGGTGTTCGGCCATCAGCAAGGCAAGGTGGCGATCGATGCCATCCACGAGTTGGTGCACGCAGCCGGCAAGCCGGTGTGGCAATGGGAAGCGCCGGCCAGGGATGAGGCGCTGATCGCCCGGGTGGCGGCGCTGGCGGACGACAAGCTGCGCGCGGCCTACCAGATTCGCAACAAGCAGGCCCGCACCGAGGCTTGCCGTGCAGCCTATGCGGCGGTGCTGGCGCAGTTGCAAGCCGATGGCGTCGAATGCGACACCGTGAAGGCCGAGGGCCTGCTGTTCGACATCGAAGCGGGCATCGTGCGCAGCCAGATACTGGCCGGCGAGCCGCGCATCGACGGCCGTGACACGCGCACCGTGCGCCCCATCGAGATCCGCGCCGGCGTGCTGCCCCGGGCCCATGGCTCGGCGCTGTTCACGCGCGGCGAAACCCAGGCCCTGGCGGTGGCCACGCTGGGCACCGAGCGCGATGCGCAGCGCATCGACGCGCTGGCCGGCGAGTACGATGACCGCTTCATGCTGCACTACAACATGCCGCCCTTTGCCACCGGCGAAGTGGGGCGCATGGGTTCGACCAAGCGCCGCGAAATCGGCCATGGCCGTCTGGCCAAGCGGGCGCTGGTGGCGGTGCTGCCGACCAAGGAGGAGTTTCCCTACACCATGCGCGTGGTCTCGGAGATCACCGAATCCAATGGCTCCTCGTCGATGGCCTCGGTCTGCGGGGGCTGCCTGTCGCTGATGGACGCGGGCGTGCCGATGAAGGCGCATGTGGCGGGTATCGCAATGGGCCTGATCAAGGATGGCAACCGCTTTGCGGTGCTGACCGACATTCTGGGCGACGAAGATCACCTCGGGGACATGGACTTCAAGGTGGCCGGCACCACGGCGGGCATCACGGCATTGCAGATGGACATCAAGATCCAGGGCATCACCCGGGAGATCATGCAGGTGGCGCTGGCGCAGGCCAAGGAAGCGCGCATGCATATCCTGGGCAAGATGCAGCAAGCCATCGGCCAGGCCAAGACCGAGGTGTCGAACTTTGCGCCCAAGCTGTACACGATGAAGATCAACGCCGAGAAAATCCGCGACGTGATCGGCAAGGGCGGCGCCGTGATCCGGGCGCTGACCGAAGAAACCGGCTGCCAGATCAACATCGAGGAGGACGGCACGATCACCATCGCCGCGACCGACGCCGCCAAGGCCGACATCGCCAAGCGCCGCATCGAGCAGATCACCGCCGAGATCGAGATCGGCAAGATCTACGAAGGCCCGGTGACCAAGCTGCTGGACTTCGGCGCGCTGATCAACCTGCTGCCCGGCAAGGACGGGCTGCTGCACATCAGCCAGATCGCCCACGAGCGCGTCGAGAGGGTGTCCGATTACCTGAGCGAAGGCCAGATCGTGCGGGTCAAGGTGATGGAAGCCGACGAAAGGGGTCGCGTCAAGCTGTCGATGAAGGTGCTGGCCGAACGCCCTGCCCCGGGCAGCGACCGTTTCGGCACAGGCAGCGAGCGCCCTGCGCCGGGCAGCGACCGTCCGGCACTGGCCGAACGCGAGCCGCGGCGTGAGATGCGCGACCATGGCCATCCGCCATCGGAGCAACAGCAGCAGCAATCGCCGCCCGCCGATACCGGCTCCGGGCAGCGCGTCGGCTGATCCCCATTGCCATCGATGTTGCCGCGACTGGCGCCGGGCAAACCATGCGCTGGTGGCCAGGATCGCTTGGCTGCGTCGTCACCCCACAACCCCCATCGTCCCCCATGAAGCGCACCATGCAGGCGGTAGAGATACGCTCCTTTGGCGGCCCCGAGGTGCTCGGTCTGGCCGAGCGCCCGGTGCCGCAACCGGGCACGGCAGAGTTGCTGATCCGTGTTCGCGCCAGTGGCGTCAACCGGCCCGATGTGTTGCAGCGGCTCGGGCACTATGCACCGCCGCCGGGCAGTTCTGACATTCCGGGGCTGGAAGTCGCCGGCGTGGTCGAGTCCGGCGATGCGGCGGCGCTGGCCGAGGCCGGCATCCGGGTCGGCGATCGCGTCTGCGCGCTGCTGGCCGGCGGGGGCTATGCGCAGTGGTGCGTGGCGCCGGTCGTGCAATGCCTGCCGGTGCCCGAAGGGCTGAGCGATGTGCAGGCGGCGTCGCTGCCGGAAACCTTCTTCACGGTGTGGAGCAATGTCTTCGATCGGGGCCGGCTGCAAGCGGGCGAGAGCCTGCTGGTGCAAGGCGGCAGCAGCGGCATCGGCGTCGCCGCGATACAACTGGCGCGGGCTTTTGGCGCCACGGTCATTGCCACGGCGGGCAGCCAGGAGAAATGCGCGGCCTGTCTGGCGCTCGGCGCGCAGCATGCGATCGACTACAAAACGCAGGACTTCGTCGCCGAAATCAAGCGCATCACCGCAGGCCGGGGCGTGGATGTGGTGCTCGACATGGTCGCTGGCGACTACGTGGCGCGGGAGGTGGAATGCCTGGCCGAAGATGGCCGCCTGGTGATCATTGCCGTGCAAGGCGGCGTCAAGAGCAGTTTGAACGCCGGGCTGGTGTTGCGGCGCAGGCTGACCATCACCGGCTCCACGCTGCGGCCCCGCGCCGTGCCATTCAAAGGGGCGATTGCGCGCGCGCTGCGCGAACGGGTGTGGCCGCTGCTGGCCGCCGGAACGCTGCGCCCGGTGGTGCACAGCCAGTTTGCTGCGGCCGATGCCAGCCAAGCCCATGCGCTGATGGAGTCGAACCGGCATATCGGCAAAATCGTGTTGACTTGGCCATGACCATGAACGACAGGAAAAAACTCATCGTCGGCAACTGGAAGATGAATGGCAGCCTGGCCGCGAACCAGGACTTGCTGCAGGCCATCCGCGCCGGCATCGCCGACCTGGATGCTGCCGCTTGCACTGTGGCGCTGGCCGTGCCCGCGCCTTATCTGGCGCAGGTGCAGGCGTTGGTGGCCGGCTCGGCGCTGGCGCTGGCCGCGCAGGATCTGTCACCGCACGAGGCCGGCGCCTATACCGGCGAGGTGTCGGCAGCCATGCTCAAGGACTTTGGCGTGCGCTATGCGCTGGTCGGGCATTCCGAGCGGCGCCAGTACCACGGTGAAACCGACGCGCTGGTGGCCAAGAAGGTGCAGCGCGCGCTGGCGGCGGGTCTGACGCCCATCGTCTGCCTGGGCGAGACCTTGCCAGAGCGTGAGGCCGGCCAGACCGAGGCCGTGGTCCGGCGCCAACTGGCGGCAGTGATACAGCTCAACGGCCATTGCATCAGTGAGGTGGTGCTGGCGTATGAGCCGGTCTGGGCCATAGGAACGGGCCGCACGGCGTCTGCACGGCAAGCGCAGGCGGTGCATGCCGTGCTGCGCGCGCAACTTGGCGCTGCCAGCAGCCATGCCGGGCGCATCCGTCTGCTGTACGGCGGCAGCATGAACGCGGCCAACGCCGCGCCATTGCTGGCGCAGCCCGACATCGACGGCGGGCTGGTCGGCGGCGCAGCGCTGAAGGCGCCGGACTTTTTGCAAATCATCGCGGCGGCCTGCGCAGACGGCGGGCCAGCGATGGAATCAGGGGTGAACAGACAATGAACGTGATCGTGAATCTGATTTTGGTCGTGCAGATGTTGGCGGCGCTGGTGATGATCGTCCTGATCCTGATCCAGCATGGCAAGGGCGCGGACATGGGGGCGGCATTTGGCAGCGGCAGTTCCGGCAGCCTGTTTGGCGCCAGCGGCAGTGCCAACTTCCTGTCGCGCACCACGGCGGTGCTGGCATCGGTGTTTTTGCTGGCGACGCTGGCCTTGGCCCACTTTGGCAATTCCCGCCCCGCCGGCGCCGGCAGCGTGCTGGAAAGCCCGGCCGCTGCGGCGCCGGCTGCATCGGCCAGCGCACCGGCATCGGCTGCGGCGACACCGGCTTCGGGGGCAGCGCAGATTCCGACCAAATAATCAGGCGCCGAGGCCCACCCAGGGTTTTTGCGGGGGTAGAATCCGCGATTGTCTGCGAAGCGCTTTTCCCGTCTTCCTCATGCCCAGCAGACAAAAAAATGGCCGTCGTGGTGGAATTGGTAGACACGCTATCTTGAGGGGGTAGTGGCGCGAGCTGTGCGAGTTCGAGTCTCGCCGACGGCACCAGAACGAAGACTTGCAAAAAAACATGGGCAAAACCATTGACCTGCTTGCCGGCGCCGGATGCCCGGGCACCGGCTCCGACAGGCCGCAGCGCTTGAGTGCATCCCCACGATGAATCTCGATCAGTACCTCCCCGTCCTTTTGTTCATCCTGGTCGGCATTGCCGTTGGCGTCGTGCCGCTGGTGTTGGGTTATGTGCTCGGCCCGAACCGCCCGGATGCCGCGAAGAACTCACCCTACGAATGCGGCTTCGAAGCCTTCGACGATGCGCGCATGAAGTTCGATGTGCGCTACTACCTGGTGGCGATTTTGTTCATCTTGTTCGACCTCGAAATCGCGTTTCTCTTCCCCTGGGCAGTGACGCTGCAGCAAGTGGGCATGGCCGGTTTCGTGGCCGTGCTGATTTTCCTGACGATTCTGGTCGTGGGCTTTGCCTATGAGTGGAAAAAGGGTGCGCTCGATTGGGAATGAGTGCCGTGCACTGAGGACGATGCAATGATCGAAAACGTGATGAAGGAAGGTTTTATCACTACGAGCTATGACTCGGTGGTGAATTGGGCCAAGACCGGATCGCTGTGGCCCATGACCTTCGGTCTGGCCTGCTGCGCGGTCGAGATGATCCATTCTGCAGCGGCACGCTATGACCTGGCCCGCTTTGGCGCCGAGGTGTTTCGTGCCAGCCCGCGCCAGGCCGACCTGATGATCGTGGCCGGCACGCTGTGCAACAAGATGGCGCCGGCCTTGCGCAAGGTCTACGACCAGATGTCCGAGCCGCGCTGGGTGCTGTCGATGGGCTCCTGCGCCAACGGCGGGGGCTACTACCACTACAGCTACTCGGTGGTACGCGGTTGCGACCGCATCGTGCCGGTCGACGTCTATGTGCCGGGTTGCCCGCCGACGGCCGAAGCCCTGATCTACGGCATCCTCCAACTGCAGCAGAAGATTCGCCGCAGCCACACCATTGCCCGCGCCTGAGGGCCTGATGATGACCGCTGTTGCCATTCGGCCGGAACGACTTCGGGACCACATTGCCGCAGCCCTCGGCGCCCGGCTGCGCCAGATCACGCTGGCGCTGGAGGAAGTCACCGTGGTGCTGGCTGCGGCCGACTACTTCGATGCAATGCGCGTGCTGCGCGATGACCCGGTCTGCCGCTTCGAGCAGCTGATCGACCTGTGCGCGGTGGATTACTCGACCTATGCCGACGCCGTGCAGCAGGGGCCGCGTTATTGCGTGGTCGCGCATCTGCTGTCCGTGAGCCTGAACCAGCGCCTGCGCGTGAAGGTGTTCTGCCCGGACGATGATTTTCCGTTGCTGCCCTCGGTCTGCGGGCTGTGGAATTCGGCCAACTGGTATGAGCGCGAGGCTTTCGATCTGTTCGGCATCCTGTTCGACGGGCACGACGACCTGCGCCGGATACTGACCGACTATGGCTTCATCGGCCACCCGTTCCGCAAGGACTTCCCCCTGTCCGGTCACGTACAAATGCGCTATGACGCCGAACTGCGCCGTGTGGTCTACGAGCCGGTGTCGATCGAGCCGCGCGAGATCACGCCGCGCATCATCCGCGAAGACCACTACGCCGACCCGCACTGAAGCCGCGCCAAAGCCGTATCAAGCCGCCTCGAACCGCAGCGCCACCCCCGCGACCCACCATGGCTGAAATCAAGAACTACTGCCTGAACTTTGGCCCGCAGCACCCGGCCGCGCATGGCGTGCTGCGCCTGGTGCTGGAGCTTGACGGCGAAGTGGTGCAGCGGGCCGATCCGCATATCGGTCTGCTGCACCGCGCCACCGAAAAGCTGGCCGAGCACAAGACCTACATACAGTCGCTGCCCTACATGGACCGGCTGGACTATGTATCGATGATGTGCAACGAGCATGCGTATTGCCTGGCGCTCGAAAAGCTGCTGGGCCTGCCAGTGCCGCTGCGCGCGCAGTACATCCGCGTGCTGTTCGCCGAAATCACCCGGCTGCTGAACCACCTGATGTGGCTTGGCTCGCACGCCAACGATTGCGGCAGTTCCACCATGCTGATGTACACCTTCCGCGAGCGCGAAGACCTGTTCGACATGTACGAAGCCGTGTCGGGCGCACGCATGCACGCGGCGTATTTCCGTCCGGGGGGCGTGTACCGCGACCTGCCCGACAGCATGCCGCGCTACCAGGCCAGCAAGATCCGCAACGCCCGGGCGCTGGCGGCGCTGAACCAGAACCGCCAGGGCTCGTTGCTCGACTTCATCGCCGACTTTGCCCAGCGCTTTCCGGGCTGCGTCGACGAGTACGAAACCCTGCTCACCGACAACCGCATCTGGAAGCAGCGCACCGTAGGCATCGGCGTGGTCTCGCCGCAGCGGGCGCTGAACCTGGGCATGACCGGCCCGATGCTGCGCGGCTCGGGCATCGCCTGGGATCTGCGCAAGACCCAGCCCTACGATGTGTACGAGCACATGGACTTCGATGTGCCGGTGGGCAAGACCGGCGACTGCTACGACCGCTATCTGGTGCGGGTGCAGGAAATGCGCGAAGCCAACCGCATCATCGGGCAATGCGTGGCCTGGCTGCGCGCCAACCCCGGCCCGGTGATCACCGACAACCACAAGGTGGCGGCCCCGGGGCGCGCAGCGATGAAGTCCAACATGGAAGAGCTGATCCACCACTTCAAGCTGTTCACCGAGGGCTTTCATGTGCCCGAAGGCGAGGCCTACGCCGCCGTCGAGCATCCCAAGGGCGAGTTCGGCATCTATCTGGTCAGCGATGGCGCGAACAAGCCCTATCGCCTGAAGATCCGCGCGCCCGGTTTTGCGCACTTGGCCACGCTCGATGAAATGGCGCGTGGCCACATGATTGCCGATGCCGTGGCCATCATTGGCACCATGGACATCGTGTTCGGAGAGATCGACCGATGATGAGCGAAGCAACGCTGGCGCGTTTTGCGCGTGAAGTGGCCAAGTACCCGGCAGACCAAAAGCAGTCTGCGGTCATGGCCTGCCTGGCCATCGTGCAACAGGAGCAGGGCCATGTCAGCGCCGACAGCCAGGCGCTGGTGGCCGACTACCTGGGCATGGCCCCGATCGCGGTGCACGAGGTCGCGACCTTCTACAACATGTACAACCGGCAACCGGTGGGCCAGTACAAGATCAACGTCTGCACCAACCTGCCCTGCCAGTTGCGCGGTGGTCGACAGGCCCTGCAGCATCTGGAGCGCAAACTGGCGCTGGCCAGCGGCGGCACCACGGACGACGGCCTGTTCACGCTGCAATCCTGCGAATGCCTGGGGGCCTGCGCCGATGCGCCGGTGCTGCTGGTCAACGACCGCACGATGTGCAGCTTCATGGACGGCGACAAGCTCGATCAGCTGGTGGACGGGCTGCGGCAAGCACGCCAGGAGGGCACGCCATGACCACGGCAGCACAGATTTTTTCGCAGTTCCAGGCCACAGGGGTGCAGACCTGCTTCCATGGCCGCCATATCGAGCCCCAGATCTACGCCGGCCTGAACGGCAGCAACTGGACGCTGGCAGACTACGAGGCCCGTGGCGGCTACCAGGGGCTGCGCCGGGTTCTGGGCCGGGACGGCGGCCAGGGCCTGACCCCGGACCAGGTGCTGGCCATGGTCAAGGAGTCGGGCCTGCGCGGGCGCGGCGGTGCGGGCTTTCCGACGGGCCTGAAGTGGAGTTTCATGCCGCGCTCGTTTCCCGGGCAAAAGTACCTGGTGTGCAATTCCGACGAGGGCGAGCCGGGCACCTGCAAAGACCGCGACATCCTGCAATTCAACCCCCATATCGTGATCGAAGGCATGCTCATCGCCGCTTATGCGATGGGCATCTCGGTCGGCTACAACTACATCCACGGCGAGATTTTCAAGACCTACGAACGCTTCGAGGTCGCGCTGGACGAGGCGCGCGCCGCAGGCTATCTGGGCCACGGCATCCTGGGCAGCGGTTTCGACTTTCAGCTCCATGCCAGCCATGGCTTCGGCGCCTACATCTGCGGTGAAGAAACGGCCTTGCTCGAATCGCTGGAAGGCAAGAAGGGACAGCCCCGTTTCAAACCCCCGTTTCCGGTCAGCTACGGCCTGTACGGCAAGCCCACCACGATCAACAACACCGAGACCTTTGCTGCCGTGCCGTGGATCATGCGCCATGGCGCTGCGGCCTATCTGGAATGCGGCAAGCCGAACAACGGCGGCACGAAGATTTTCTCGGTCTCCGGCGATGTGGAGCTGCCCGGCAACTATGAAGTGCCGCTGGGCACGCCCTTTGCCAAGCTGCTGGAGTTGGCCGGCGGCGTGCGCCAGGGCCGTCGGCTCAAGGCCGTGATTCCCGGCGGCTCGTCGGCGCCGGTACTGCCAGCGGCCGCCATGATGGCCTGCACGATGGACTACGACGCCATCGCCAAGGCCGGCTCGATGCTGGGCTCGGGCGCGGTGATCGTGCTCGACGACTCGCGCGACATGGTCGAGAGCCTGTGGCGGCTGTCGTATTTCTACATGCACGAATCCTGCGGCCAATGCACGCCCTGCCGCGAGGGCACGGGCTGGATGTGGCGCGTGATCGACCGCATCCGTCATGGACAGGGCCGCGCGGGTGATCTGGAACTGCTCAACTCGGTGGCCGACAACATCCAGGGCCGCACCATCTGCGCGTTGGGCGATGCGGCGGCGATGCCGGTGCGCGCGATGATCAAGCATTTCCGTCCCGAGTTTGAAGCCCTGATCGGCAAGCCTGCGCCTGAGCACGAGAAAACCCATGCTTGAAATTGAACTGGACGGTCAGAAAGTGGCAGTCGCCGAAGGCTGCATGGTGATGCATGCCGCAGAAAAGGCCGGCACTTACATCCCGCATTTTTGCTACCACAAGAAGCTGTCGATTGCCGCCAACTGCCGCATGTGCCTGGTGGATGTGGAAAAGGCGCCCAAGCCGATGCCGGCCTGCGCCACGCCGGTCACGCAAGGCATGGTGGTGCGCACCAGGAGCGACAAGGCGATCAAGGCCCAGCGCTCGGTGATGGAGTTCTTGCTGATCAATCACCCGCTGGACTGCCCGATCTGCGACCAAGGCGGCGAGTGCCAGTTGCAGGACTTGGCCGTGGGCTACGGCGGCTCGGCGGCGCGCTACGCGGAAGAAAAGCGCGTCGTACCGCACAAGGACGTGGGGCCGCTGATCTCGATGGAGGAGATGAGCCGCTGCATACACTGCACCCGTTGCGTGCGCTTCGGCCAGGAGGTGGCCGGCGTGATGGAACTGGGCATGATCGAGCGCGGCGAGCATTCCGAAATCACCACGGTGGCGGGCCGGTGGGTGGATTCGGAACTGTCGGGCAACATGATCGACATCTGCCCGGTCGGCGCGCTGACCAGCAAGCCCTTTCGCTACAGCGCGCGCACCTGGGAGCTGTCGCGCCGGCGCTCGGTCAGCCCGCACGACTCCACCGGCGCCAACCTCATCGTGCAGGTCAAGAACCACCAGGTGATGCGCGTGCTGCCGTTCGAGAACGAGGCCGTCAACGAGTGCTGGATTGCCGACCGGGACCGCTTCTCCTACGAAGCGCTCAATGGCGCAGACCGCCTGACCCGGCCCATGCTCAAGCAAGGCGGCGTCTGGCAAGAGGTCGATTGGCAGAGCGCGCTGGAATATGTGGCCAACGGGCTGAAGGATATTCGCCGCGACCATGGCGCGGCCAGCATCGGCGCCCTGGTCAGCCCGCACAGCACGCTCGAAGAACTGTATCTGGCGGCGACGCTGGTACGCGGGCTGGGCAGCGACAACATCGACTACCGGCTGCGCAACGCCGAGTTTGCGCAGCCCGAGGGCATACGCTGGCTCGGCCGATCGATTGCGTCGCTGTCGCTGTTGCAGCGGGTGCTGGTCGTCGGCTCGGACCTGCGCAAAGACCACCCGCTGTTCGCGCAGCGCATCCGCCAGGCGGCACGCCATGGTTGCCAGGTCAGCGCGCTGGGCTCGGCGGCGCGCGATTGGGCGTTGCCGGTGGCGCCGTTCGTCGCGCAGCCAGCCCGCCAGTGGCCGCAGACGCTGGCCGCCATTGCGGCAGCGATTGCACGGCACAAGGGCCTTGCGGCGCCGCAAGGGGCCGTGGCCACCGACGCGGCGGCCATGGCCATTGCGCGCTCGTTGCTGGACCCGGCCGAGCACAAGGCCGTGCTGCTCGGCAACGCCGCTGCGCACCATGCCCAGGCCAGCCGGCTGCTGGCGCTGGCCAACTGGATTGGCGAGCACACCGGGGCCACGGTCGGCTACCTCACCGAGGCGGCCAACACCGTGGGCGCGCAGTGGGTCGGCGCTTACCCCCTCCATGGCGGTCTGCATGCCGGTCAAATGCTCGCCGGTGGTTTGCAGGCGGCCTTGTTGCTCAACACCGAACCGGTCTACGACTCGGCCGCCGGTGCGCAGGCGGCCACGGCCTTGGCGGCGGCCTCGATGGTGGTGAGCCTGAGCCCGTTCAAGGCGAACATGCAATTTTGTGATGTGCTGCTGCCCATCGCTCCTTTCACCGAGACCTCGGGCAGTTTCACCAATGCCGAAGGGCGCTTGCAAAGTTTCCATGCAGTGGTGCGCCCCCTGGGCGAGACCCGGGCGGCCTGGAAGGTGCTGCGCGTGCTGGCCAATCTGCTGGGGCTCGACGATGTGGCTTTCGAGAACTCGCAGCAGGTGCTGGCCCGCGCCACCGATGCGCCTGCGGGCAGCCTGACGCAAGTGCCGGCGCAGCGGCTATCGAACGCCGTGAACGCCGTGCATGCGATGGACGCCGCAGGCGCCGAACCGCCGGCGCGCGCCGGCGAGCCGGTGGTGGCCAGCATCTATCAACTCGACGCTCTGGTGCGCCGCGCCAGGTCGCTGCAACTGACGGCGGATGCGCGCATGGCCGCCGACGCAGGGGTGACCGCATGATCGACGCGCTCTACCAAGCGGGCCTGCAACTGCTGCCCGGGGGCTGGTGGACGGGCATGGTCTGGCCGGTGCTGTGGATCTTGCTCAAGATCGTTGCCCTGCTGATCCCGTTGATGGGCGCCGTGGCTTATCTGACGCTGTGGGAGCGCAAGCTGCTGGGTTTCATGCAGGTGCGCCATGGCCCCAACCGCGTCGGCCCCTGGGGTCTGCTCCAGCCCATCGCCGATGCCCTGAAACTGCTGACCAAGGAAATCATCCAGCCCACGGCGGCCAGCCGGGGCTTGTTCGTGCTCGGGCCGGTGATGGCCATCATGCCGGCGCTGGCCGCCTGGGTGGTGATTCCCTTTGGCCCCGATGTGGCGCTGGCCAATGTCAACGCGGGCCTGCTGCTGGTGATGGCGATCACGTCGATCGAGGTCTACGGCGTGATCATTGCCGGCTGGGCATCGAACTCCAAATATGCGTTCTTGGGCGCGCTGCGCGCTTCGGCGCAGATGGTGAGCTATGAAATCGCGATGGGCTTTTGCCTGCTGATCGTGATCATGGTCTCGGGCAGCATGAACCTGACCGAGATCGTGCTGGCGCAGGGGCGTGGCGTGGCGGCGGCCAATGGCATCGGCTTTTTGTCGTGGAACTGGCTGCCGCTGCTGCCGGTTTTCCTGGTCTATCTGATCTCGGGCGTGGCCGAAACCAACCGCCATCCGTTTGACGTGGTGGAAGGCGAGGCGGAGATCGTTGCCGGTCACATGGTGGAGTATTCCGGCATGGGCTTTGCCATCTTCTTCCTGGCCGAATACGCCAGCATGTGGCTGGTGTCGATACTGGCGGCGCTGATGTTCCTCGGCGGCTGGCTGCCGCCCGTGGACAGCGCCTCGTTGCACTGGATTCCCGGCTGGATCTGGCTCGGGATCAAGACCTGCCTGGTGGTGTCGATGTTCATCTGGATTCGCGCCACCTTCCCCAGGTTCCGCTACGACCAGATCATGCGCCTGGGCTGGAAGATCTTCATCCCGGTCACGCTGGCCTGCCTGCTCATCGCCGGCGGGTGGTTGCTCTCGCCCTGGAATATCTGGAAATAAGCGGGGAACACAAATGACGGCCGTTGCTGCTGCGCCTTTTTCGTTCAAGGACTTCTTCAAGAGCTTCATGCTCGTGGAACTGTTCAAGGGCATGGCCCTGACCGGGCGCCATGCCTTTCGCCGCAAGGTGACGGTGCAGTTCCCGGAAGAAAAGACCCCGCTCTCGCCGCGCTTTCGCGGGCTGCATGCGCTGCGCCGCTACGACAACGGCGAGGAGCGCTGCATCGCCTGCAAGCTGTGCGAGGCCGTGTGCCCGGCGCTGGCGATCACCATCGAATCGGAACTGCGCGCTGACGGCTCGCGCCGCACCACGCGCTACGACATCGATCTGACCAAGTGCATCTTCTGCGGCTTTTGCGAAGAAAGCTGCCCGGTCGACTCCATCGTCGAGACCCATATCTTTGAATACCACGGCGAAAAGCGTGGCGACCTGTACTTCACGAAGGACATGCTGCTGGCCGTGGGCGACCGCTACGAGGCCGAGATTGCGGCCGCCCGGGCGGCCGATGCCAAGTACCGCTGAGTTCCGACAAAGGCCCGATCCATGGACGCCAAGACTGGTTTCTTCTACCTTTTCTCGGTCGTGCTGCTGTTTGCCGCCTTCCGGGTGATCACTGCGCGCAACCCGGTGCATGCGGTGCTGTACCTGATTTTGGCCTTCTCGCAGGCCGCCGCCGTCTGGTTGCTGCTCAAGGCCGAATTCCTGGCGATCACGCTGGTGCTGGTGTACCTCGGCGCGGTGATGGTGCTGTTCTTGTTCGTGGTGATGATGCTCGACATCCACATCGACAGCTTGCGCCGGGGCTTCTGGAAGCATTTTCCGCTGGCCGCCAGCGTGGGCGCGCTGATTGCGCTGGAAATGGCGGCCGTGCTGATGGGAGGCTTTCGGGCCACGGACGAGCCCAAGGCCGGTGTGGCCATTGCCGATGATGCAGCCGGGCAGTTGCTCGCCTACTCGAACAGCAAGGCCCTGGGCAAACTGCTGTACACCGAATACCTGTTCCCGGTGGAAATCGCGGCGGTGATCCTGCTGGTGGCGATGATTGCCGCGATTGCGCTGACGCTGCGCCAGCGCAAGGACAGCAAGGCCATCGATGCGGCGGCGCAAATCCGCGTGCGCGCCAGCGACAGGCTGGAACTGGTCCGGATGGCGGCCACCCGCAAGGCCCCGGCGCAAATGCCGGCCACGCCCGTGGCCGGGGAGAAAAAAGCATGACGCTGACCTTGGGCCATTTCCTCGTGCTGGGGGCGATGCTGTTCGCGCTGGCGGTGACAGGGATCTTCCTGAACCGCAAGAACCTGATCGTGCTGCTGATGGCGATCGAACTGATGCTGCTGGCGGTCAACACCAACTTCGTCGCGTTCTCCCATTACCTGGGCGACATGCACGGGCAGGTGTTCGTGTTCTTCATCATGACGGTGGCCGCCGCCGAATCGGCCATCGGCCTGGCCATCCTGGTGCTGCTGATGCGCAACCATTCCAGCATCGACGCGGAAGACCTCAACACCCTCAAAGGCTGACGGGCCACGCGCAATCCCCCAAGGTTTCCAAAAATGTGTCAAACCCTCCCTGCTTCCACATTGCTGGCGGCTGCGCTGGCGCCGCTGGCGGGCGCCGCGCTGGCCGGCATCTTCGGCACCACCCTCGGCGGCAACCGGATCGGCCGCCGCCTGTGCCACAGCCTGACCATCGCGGGGGTGCTGATTTCGTTCGTGCTATCGGCCATGACGCTGTACCGCGTGACGCTGGACGGCGACCGTTTCGACGGGACGATCTACACCTGGATGCTGCTCGGCGGCCTGAAGATGGAAATCGGTTTTCTGGTCGACAGCCTGACCGCGATGATGATGGTGGTGGTCAGCTTCGTCTCGCTGATGGTGCACATCTACACCATCGGCTACATGCGGGAGGACGAAGGCTACAACCGCTTTTTCTGCTACATCTCGCTGTTCACCTTCGCCATGCTGATGCTGGTGATGAGCAACAACCTGCTGCAACTGTTCTTTGGCTGGGAGGCGGTGGGCCTGATCTCGTACCTGCTGATCGGTTTCTGGTTCAACAAGCCCTCGGCGGTCTTTGCCAACCTGAAAGCCTTCCTGGTCAACCGGGTCGGCGACCTGGGCTTCATTCTGGGCATTGGCCTGATTGCGGCCCATGCCGGCACGCTGAACTACGCGGAACTCTTTGCCTTCGCCAAGTCGGGCCAATTCGGCGCCCTGCTCTTGCCCGGCACGGACTGGATGCTGATCACCGTGATCTGCATCTGCCTGTTCATCGGCGCGATGGGCAAGAGCGCGCAGTTTCCGCTGCATGTCTGGCTGCCCGATTCAATGGAAGGCCCGACGCCGATTTCCGCGCTGATCCACGCGGCCACGATGGTGACGGCCGGCATCTTCATGGTGGCGCGCATGTCACCCCTGTTCGAGCTGTCGGACGCGGCGCTCAACTTCATCCTGGTCATCGGCGCCATCACGGCCCTGTTCATGGGTTTTCTGGGCATCATCCAGAACGACATCAAGCGGGTGGTGGCTTATTCCACGCTGTCGCAACTGGGCTATATGACGGTGGCCCTGGGGGCTTCGGCCTATTCGGTGGCGCTGTTTCACCTGATGACCCATGCCTTTTTCAAGGCCCTGCTGTTCCTGGGCGCCGGCTCGGTGATCATGGGCGTGCACCACAACCAGGACATCCGCTGGATGGGCGGGCTGCGCAAACACATGCCCATCACCTGGATCACCTCGCTGCTGGGCTCGCTGGCCTTGATCGGCACGCCCTTGTTCTCGGGCTTTTACTCCAAGGACAGCATCATCGAAGCCGTCCATTCCAGCCACTTGCCGGCGGCGGGGTTTGCGCATTTCGCGGTGCTGGCGGGCGTGTTCGTGACCGCTTTCTATTCGCTGCGCATGTACTTCCTGGTCTTTCATGGCCCGGAGCGTTACGCGCAGAACCCGGATGCGCAGCACGGCGCGCACCATGGCCATGGAGCACACGCGCCGCCGCACGAGTCCCCGTGGGTGGTGACGCTGCCCCTGGTGCTGCTGGCGCTTCCTTCGGTGCTGGCAGGGTTCATCTTCATCGGGCCGATGCTGTTCGGCGACTTTTTTGGCGATGCGATCGTTGTCGATGCCGCCAAGCACCCGTCGATGGCAGATCTGGCCGGGCAGTTCCACGGCGCCTGGGCCATGGCCTGGCATGGCTTGCAGACAGCGCCTTTCTGGCTGGCACTGGCCGGGGTTGCGCTGGCGTACTACATGTACCTGCTCCGTCCTGCGCTGCCCGCTGCGGTCGAGGCCCGGGTCCTGCCGCTCTACCGCTTGCTGGAAAACAAGTATTACCTCGACTGGTTCAACGAGCGCATCCTGGCCCGCGCGGCCAGGGCACTGGGGCGCGGTTTGTGGCAAGGCGGCGATCAGGCCATCATCGACGGGATGCTGGTCAACGGCTCCTGGAAACTGGTGCGCTCGATCGCAGGCGCGGTGCGCTGGTTGCAGTCGGGCTTCATCCATCACTACGCGCTGGTGATGATCCTGGGTGTCTTCGTCCTGATGACGTACTTCGTCTGGCTCAACAAGTAGGAGAAGAAGAAAAATGGGTCTGTTGAGTCTTGCCATCTGGATCCCGGTGGCCTTCGGCGTAGTGCTGCTCGCCATGGGGCGCGACGAGCATGCCCACTCCGTGCGCTGGCTGGCCCTGCTCGGGGCCGTGCTCGGTTTGCTGGTCACGCTGCCCCTGTACCAGGGCTTCCAACCGGGCACTGCGGCGATGCAGTTTGTCGAGAAAACGGCCTGGATCGAGCGCTTCAATGTGCACTACCACCTGGGGGTCGATGGCATCTCGTTCTGGTTTGTGCCGCTGACGGCCTTCACCACCGTGATCGTGGTGATCGCCTCCTGGCAGGCCATCACCGAGCGGGTGAACCAGTACATGGGCGCGTTCCTGATCCTGTCGGGCCTGATGATCGGCGTGTTCAGCGCGCTCGACGGGATTTTGTTTTACGTGTTTTTCGAGGCCACGCTGATACCGATGTACCTGATCATCGGCATCTGGGGCGGGCCGAACAAAATCTACGCGGCATTCAAGTTCTTTCTGTATACGCTGCTCGGCTCGCTGCTGATGCTGATCGCGCTGATCTATCTGTACAACCAGTCCGGCGGCAGCGTCGATATCGCCACCTGGCAGCAACTGCCATTGGGCAGCACCGCCCAGAGCCTGCTGTTCTTTGCCTTCTTTGCCGCCTTTGCGGTGAAGGTGCCGATGTGGCCGGTGCACACCTGGTTGCCGGACGTTCACGTCGAAGCGCCCACCGGTGGCTCTGCGGTGCTGGCGGCCATCATGCTCAAGCTGGGCGCCTACGGCTTTTTGCGCTTCTCGCTGCCGATTACCCCCGATGCGGCGCGCGAATGGGCCTGGCTGATGATCGCGCTGTCGCTGATCGCGGTGATCTACGTGGGGCTGGTGGCGCTGGTGCAAAAGGACATGAAAAAACTGGTGGCCTATTCATCGGTGGCCCACATGGGCTTTGTGACGCTGGGCTTTTTCATCTTCAATGAATTGGGTGTGGCCGGGGGCCTGGTGCAGATGATTGCGCATGGCTTCGTCTCGGCCGCGATGTTCCTGTCGATCGGCGTCTTGTACGACCGCGTGCATTCGCGCGACATCGCGGCCTACGGTGGCGTGGTCAACCGCATGCCCAATTTCACCGCCTTCGCGCTGCTGTTTGCGATGGCCAATTGCGGACTGCCGGGCACGGCCGGTTTCGTCGGCGAATGGATGGTGATTCTGGCCGCCGTCAAGACCAACTTCTGGATCGGTCTGGCGGCCGCCACGGCACTGGTCCTGGGCGCCGCCTACACGCTGTGGATGTTCAAGCGCGTGTACCTGGGCCCGGTGGGCAATGACCAGGTCCGGGGGTTGAGCGACATCGGTGGCCGTGAATTCCTGGTGCTGGCCTGGCTTGCCATCGCCGTGCTGGCGCTGGGCCTGTACCCCCGTCCCGTCACCGATCTGATGGGCCCCTCGGTGACAGAACTGCTCAGGCATGTTGCGCAGTCCAAGCTGAACTAATGGATTCGAGATGATCAACGACATCAGTTGGCTGGCGATTTACCCCGAAATCGTGCTGTTGACCATGGCCTGCGTGATCGCGCTGGCCGACCTGGGCGTGCGCAGCCCCCGCCGCACGGAAACCTATGTGCTGACCATGCTGACGCTGGCCGTGGTGGCCGTGCTGCAGGCCATGTACGCCCGCAGCGGCCACACCTTTTACGGTTTCGGCAACATGGTGATCAGCGATGCGATGGGCAACTGGCTCAAATGCTTTGCCACCGTGGCGATGATGATCACCTTGGTCTATGGCCGCCCCTATGCGGCCGAGCGCGACATGCTGCGCGGGGGCGAGCTGTTCACGCTGGGCATGTTTGCCCTGCTGGGCATGTTCATCATGATCGGCGGCAACAACTTCCTGGTGATCTACCTGGGCCTGGAACTGCTCACGCTATCGAGCTATGCGCTGGTGGCGCTGCGCCGCGACAACGCCACGGCGACCGAAGCCGCCATGAAGTATTTCGTGCTCGGCGCGCTGGCCAGCGGCTTCCTGCTGTACGGCCTGTCGATGCTTTATGGCGCCACCGGCTCGCTGGACATCGGCCAGGTATTCAAAGCCATCAACGCCGGCCAGATCAAGCACCAGGTGCTGGTCTTCGGGCTGGTTTTCGTGGTCGCCGGCCTGGCCTTCAAACTCGGCGCGGTGCCGTTTCACATGTGGATTCCCGATGTCTACCAAGGCGCCCCGACGGCGGTGACGCTGATGCTGGCTGGCGCGCCCAAGCTGGCGGCATTGGCCATCACGCTGCGCCTGCTGGTCGACGGCCTGCTGCCATTGGCGATCGATTGGCAGCAGATGCTGGCGCTACTGGCCATCGGCTCGCTGCTGGTGGGCAACCTGGCGGCGATTGCACAAACCAACCTCAAGCGCATGCTGGCCTATTCGACCATCGCCCAAATGGGCTTTGTGCTGCTGGGCCTGATGTCGGGGGTGGTCAACGGCAAGGTCGATGCCACGGCGGTCGAAAACGCCTACAGCGCGGCCATGTTCTACGTCATCACCTACGTGCTGACCACGCTGGCGGCGTTCGGCGTGATCCTGTTGCTGGCCCGTGAAGGCTTTGAGAGCGAAGAGATTGCCGATTTCGCCGGTCTGAACCAACGCAGCCCGCTGTACGCCGGCGTCATGGCGGTGTGCCTGTTCTCGCTGGCCGGCATTCCACCGCTGGTCGGCTTTTATGCCAAGCTGTCGGTGCTGCAAGCGCTGCTGGCCTCCGGCCAGGGCTGGCACCTGGCCCTGGCGGTGTTTGCGGTAGGCATGTCGCTGATCGGCGCTTTTTACTACCTGCGCGTGGTCAAGGTGATGTATTTCGACGCCCCGCTGACGGCCTCGAATGTGTCAGCGCCGATCGATGTGCGCATGCTGCTGACGCTCAACGGCGCGCTGATCCTGGTGCTGGGCCTGCTGCCCGGCGGCCTGATGGCGCTGTGCGCCGAGGCCGTGGTGCGCGCGCTGGCGACCTGACAGCGCAGCGATTCGCTTCCAGTGCTCCGTCGGTGCAGCCCCTACCTGACAAGCACGACACACAGTGGACTTCGGGCCAGTCGCCTGGCAACCGGCGCACGCCCTGAACATGCGCAAGCAACCCGGGAGCGCGCCATGCTGAAGCTCGAACGGATCCAGAAGAACGCAGCCCTCTCGGGCCTGGAGCCCGGGCAGGTGGTGCGCATCGTCACGACCGAGCCTGTCGGCCTCAGTGACAACTACAGCGCCCTGACCGTTTACTACAAGCTGGCCGACGGCACGCTGCGCGAGCGGATGCTGTTCCGCACCGACGAGGCCGGGCTATCCTTGGCCGAAGCCGGTCGCCCGTGGGCCTTCGATGCGCCGGGCGAAGAGTTCAAGCTCGCCGTCGAAGCCTGCCGGATCGATCTGGCCCACCTGTTCGACCCGATGATGGCCGTCCACACCTCGAACGTGGAGCCACTACCGCACCAGATCACGGCGGTCTATGAATCCATGCTGCCGCGCCAGCCGCTGCGCTATGTGCTGGCCGACGACCCCGGCGCGGGCAAGACCATCATGGCCGGGCTGTTCATCCGCGAGTTGCTGATGCGCGCCGACGCCAGGCGCGTGCTGATCGTCGCGCCCGGCAGCCTGGTCGAGCAGTGGCAGGACGAAATGTTCGAGAAGTTCGGCCTTTCGTTCACGCTGTTCTCGCGCGAGCAGATCGATCGATCGCGCAGCGGCAACCCCTTCGACGACATCGACCTGCTGGTCGCCCGCGTCGATCAACTGGCGCGCGCCGAAGACCTGCAAGAAAAGCTCATGCCCACGCAGTGGGACTTGGTCGTCGTGGACGAAGCGCACAAGCTCTCGGCCAGCTACTTCGGCAACAAGGTCGACAAGACCAAGCGGTTCCTGCTCGGCGAACTGCTAGTGTCGCGTCACGGATCAGATGTCGTAGGCTGCGCGCAGCCATCGGAGCGCAGCGCAAGGCGCATCGCGCAGCCAATACCGAGCGTATTGGCAAGCGATGCAACGCCGCGATGCGCTTCGATGGCCAGCGCAGACCGACAGATGATCGGTGACGCGACACTAGGCTCCATCACGCGCCACTTCCTGCTGATGACGGCCACGCCGCACAACGGCAAGGAAGAGGACTTCCAGCTTTTCATGTCGCTGCTGGACGCCGACCGCTTCTACGGCAAGTTCCGCGACGGCGCGCACAAGGTCGATGTGGCCGACCTGATGCGCCGCATGGTCAAGGAAGACATGCTCACATTCGACGGCACGCCGCTGTTTCCCGAACGGCGTGCCTACACCGTCAACTACAAGCTCTCCGATCCCGAAGCCGCCCTGTACGCAGCGGTAACCGACTATGTGAAGACCGAGTTCGCCCGCGCCGATCAGTTGGCCGACGGTGGCCGCAAGGGCACGGTGGGCTTTGCCCTGACCGCGCTGCAACGGCGGCTCGCCTCCAGCCCCGAGGCCATCTACCAGTCGCTGAAGCGCCGCCGCAACAAGCTCAAACGCCGCGTCGAGGACGAAAAACTGCGCCAGCGCGGCCAACTTGTCAAAGAAGGTTTGGCCGAAACCGTCGGCTATGAGAACGGCAACGGCTCGCCCGAAGATATCTGGGAGTCCGCAGACGACCTCTCGCCCGAAGCCTGCGAGGACTTCGAGGAATATCTGGTCGATCAGACCACGGCAGCGCAGACCATCCAGGAACTCGAAGCCGAAATCATCCTCCTCGAAGGCCTGGAAGAACAGGCCCGGCAGGTCGTGCACTCCGGCCAAGATCGCAAGTGGGACGAACTCTCCCGCCTGCTGCAAGACACGCCGGAGATGCACGACAGCGCCGGGCGCCAACGCAAGCTCATCATCTTCACCGAACACCGCGACACGCTGAACTACCTCGCGGTGAAGATTCGCGGCCTCATCGGCAGCGAGGAAGCCGTGGTGATGATCCACGGCGGCGTCAAGCGCGAGGAACGGCGCCTGACGCTGGAGAACGAGCGCCGCACCATCGACAACCTCACGGCACGCCGCGAGTCGCGCGAGAAGGAACTGCTGGCCATGCGCCATGTGGTCTCGGCCACGCCGGTCGTGCTCGGCGGCGCGCTCGTCATCCCGGCGGGGCTGCTGATGCAACGCAAGGGCGTTCCGGCGGAACCAGGCGGCTGGTCGGCAGACGCCGACGCCCGCACCCGCATCGAGCGCATCGCCATGCACGCAGTGATCGCCGCCGAGCGCGCCCTGGGTCACGCCGTCATCGATGTCTCGGCGCAGAAGTGCGGTTGGGACCTGACCAGCCAGCCCCAACCTGTGGATGGCCGCCTGACGACCTCGCGCCACATCGAGGTGAAAGGCCGCGCCAAGGGCCAGTCCACGATCACCGTCACGCGCAACGAAATCCTCTACGGCCTGAACCAGGCGGACAAGTTCATCCTCGCCATCGTGCTGGTGGACGGTGATCGGCACGAGGGGCCGTTTTACGTGCGCCAGCCCTTCACGCAGGAGCCGGACTGGGCGGAAACCAGCAAGAACCTCGATCTGGGCCAGTTGCTGGCCAAGGCCGTCGCGCCGGAGGCATCGCTGTGATGAGCCTCTTGGCATGCCAAAAGAAACGCCTCCGCATGGGAGGCGTCGGGCCAAGGCTACTCACCTTGGCGGGGCACAAAGGAAAACGCCTCCACGAGGGAGGCGTTGGGCCGGAGATGCGATCTCCGGTGGGGTTTGTATGCATACCGCGATGAGCACGAACAAGCTGCGGCTGAAGCACCCCATCTGACGCCTGGGCCACTACCTGCCGCAAGACCAGGGACCGGGCAGGCCCGCTCCGAGGCGCCGCAGATGGCTCCCCCTTCGTGATCAGGCCGGCAACGGTGCGCCGGTCTGCCGCGCGGCCGCCTGCAGCTCGCCGGCGTGCTGGACCAGGATGTCGCAGGTGAGCCGGATGTGGGCTTCCAGTGCCAGCGCAGCACGCGCTTCCTGGCGCGCCATCGCCGCGTTGTAGATGCTGGCGTGTTCGTCGTGCACGTCGCGCTCGATGGTCTGGGCTGCGCCCATCTGGATGGCCACATACCGGTAACGCTCGCCGTGCCGGTACAGGATGCCCAGCAAGTGCTTGTTCCAGGGCGAGCGGTGCGCCGAGATCAGGGCCTCGTGGAAGCGCTTGTTGGCCGCCTCCCATTCGAGCGGCTCCAGGCCACCGGGATGCTGCTCGGCACGCGTGAGCACCTCGAAGGCCTGCGTCAGCTCGCTCTCCCAGGCCGCATCGCCCTGGCGGATGGACTGGCGCAGGGCCTCGGTCTCCAGCATCACGCGGGTGTTGGTCAGGTCCTTGAGGTTGCTGAGCGAGATTTCCGAGACCCGGTAGCCGCGCTGGCCCTCGACCGTGACCAGTGCATCGGAGACCAGCAGGGCCAGGGCTTCGCGCAGGGTGCCCGCGCCCACCGCATAACGGTCTTTCAGGTGCTCCACCCGCAGGCGCTCGCCGGGCGCGAGCCGGCCATGCACGATGTCCTGGCGCACCGCCAGGTAGGCCCGCTCCGCGAGCGTTCGGGGCGTCTCGGCCGCCAGCCGGTTGAATGGTCCGGCCGATCTGTCGTTGATGTGGTGAGTGGGCAGCATGCGGTTCGTCCCGTTGCGGGTTTCAAGGGGTTTCTTCGTCCAGTTGCTGGCGCTTGAGCCGGTAGGCCAGTTGCGGCCGCGTCAGGCCCAGCAGGCGTGCCGCACCCGACAGGTTGCCGCCGCTGCGCTCGACCGCCAGCGCCAGCACCTGGGCTTCGAGCTGTTCGAGCGGCAGGCCGCTGCCCACGATGCGCTCGCAGAGTTCGCTCTCTTGGGCAGGCAAGACCCGGGCCAGCCGGCCCTGGGGGTCCACGCTATCCTGGCGCTCCTGGGGCTGGTTCGGGAACAGGTGTTCGAGCTCCACCGTGCCGCCCTGGGCCGCCAGGATCACACCGCGCTCGACCAGGTTCTCCAGCTCGCGCACGTTGCCAGGCCAGTCGTGCCGCATCAGCGCCTGCAGCGCGCGCTCGCCCAGGCCACTGAGGCGCTTGTTGTGCACCGCCATGAAGCGCGCCAGCAGATGGCGCGCCAGCGGCTCGATGTCGGCGCTGCGCTCGCGCAGCGGCGGGATGCGGATGGGGTACACGTTGAGCCGGTACAGCAGGTCGCGCCGGAATCGCCCCTGCGCCACCGCTTCCTCCAGGTCCACGTTGGTCGCGGTGACCATGCGCACGTTGACCTTGCGCGTGGCCTCGGCCCCCAGCCGCTCGATCTCGCCCTCCTGCAGCACGCGCAGCAGCTTGGCCTGCGCCGCCAGCGGCAGGTCGCCGACCTCGTCGAGGAACAGCGTGCCGCCTTCGGCGCGCTCGAAGCGCCCGGCGCGCGCCGCATGGGCCCCGGTGTAGGCCCCTTTCTCGACACCGAACAGCTCGGCCTCGATCAGCTCGGCGGGCAGCGCCGCGCAGTTCACCGCCACGAAGGGGCCCGCGGCGCGGTCGGAGTGCGCGTGCAGGGCGCGGGCGAAACGCTCTTTGCCAACCCCGGTCTCGCCGGTCAGCAGCACCGTGACCTGGGTCTGCGCGGCACGCTGCATGAGATTGTGCGCCTGCTGGAACGCCGGCGAATTCCCGACCAGCATGCCGCCAGAAGTCGTGGGCTCCAGCGTGGTCTTGAGCGCCTGCACCTGCTGGCTCAGCGCGTCCATCTTGTCCAGCAGCGAATCGTCTTCGAAGTATTGGCCGTAGGCCGCGCCGTCAGGCCATTCGTCGATCGGCTTGCCCACGATGTGGCAGTGCTCGTCTCCGCAGGCGCCGCACCGGATTTCCTTGAACAGGATCAGCTTGCCCATGAACGCGCTGGTGTAGCCGCTGGCGTAGCCCAGCAGGATCCAGCAGGCCGGCTCGTCCACCACGCCGTAGGCCAGGCGGTGGGCATGGGCCTCCCAGGAATCGTCCCACCGGAACTCGCCCTCGAACAGGCCCGCAGCCGCGTCCATCTTCAGGTGCAGTGGCGTGACCCGGGCCGCGCCTTCGAGCATGTGCAGTTGAGGCCCCACGAGGAACATGTCTTCCAGGCTGCAGTCACCCCGGGTCTTGTTGGCAAAGCCGGCGTCGTGCAGACCGCTGGCGTAGCCCATGCGCGTGAGCAGGCGGCGGGCGTGGTCGGTGCCGACCGAGGTGATCAGGTCGCGGCGCAACGCACTCAGCGCCGCCGTGTGCAGCAGGACCATGCGGCGCTCGCCGAGCCAGATGGCCCCGCTGTCGGGCTCGAAGCGGAGCAGTTTCCTCAGGTCGGCGTCCGGAGGGTAGTTCAGATGCGGTTCCACGGGGTCTCCTGGTCGCTGGGCTGTGTTTGCGCGGATTCTCGATATTTTCACTGCACAAGCCTTTTTCGGCAAGCCAGCAGAGGTTCGGTACAGCCTTCATCATTTCATCAAACACCGGCAAAGACCTTGATGATTTAGTGAATTCATTTTGCATTTCATGGTGTTGCACGGTGTTTGGCAGACCGAGTTTCCCGCCAGAACCCGGGAAAACCCACCTCCTCCGATGCTTGATGCTTAGGGGCATTCCCTTAAATATCGAGATTTTTGGAGATTCTGGTCCATTCAGGCACACCCCATGCAAGAGCAGCCGTGTCCAACCCGCCCGACCATGACCTCTGTACACGCCCCCGAATTCCAGAACCTGCCCGCCGTGGACCTGCAGCGCCGCTACGTGCGCCTGCTGGAGCGCCGCGGCGACGGCTTGGTCAGCTTCGAGTTCTCGATCGGCTGGCCCGAGCTGGCGGTGGAACTGATGCTGCCCTCGGCGGCGTTCGACGAGTTCTGCGCCCACAACCACGTGATCTGGCGCGAAGACTGAACCCCTACAACACCAGGAGACAAGACCCGATGAACATCGACCTGCAGGCGCGCGAGATCACACCGCTGCGCCACACCTATGCCCACGTGGCGCAGCACATCGGCGGCGACAAGGTGGCCTCGCGCTACCAGGAAGCCACCTTCGGCGCCCAGCCGATGACCAACTTCCACTACCGGCCCACCTGGGACCCGGCGCACGAACTGTTCGACGCAGCACGCAGCCGCGTGGTGCTGGCCGACTGGTACGTGCTGAAGGACCCGCGCCAGTTCTATTACGCCACTTGGACCATGACGCGCTCGCGCCAGCAGGACGCGATGGAAGCCAGCTTCCAGTTCGTCGAATCGCGCGGCATGGTCGCCATGATCCCGGAAGCGGTGCGCGACAAGGCGCTCGCGGTGCTGCTGCCGCTGCGCCACGCGGCCTGGGGCGCCAACATGAACAACGCGTCCATCGCCGCCTACGGCTTTGGCACCGCCTTCACCGCGCCGGCCATGTTCCACGCCATGGACAATCTCGGGATCGCGCAGTACCTGACCCGCCTGGGCCTGGCGATGGCCGAGCCGCAGGCTCTGGATGCCGGCAAGCAGGCCTGGCTGGACGACCCGCACTGGCAGGGCCTGCGCCGCTACGTGGAAGACACCCTGGTGCTGCAGGACCCGTTCGAGCTGTTCGTGGCGCAGAACCTCGCGCTCGACGGCCTGCTGTACCCGCTGGTCTACACCCGCTTCGTGGACGACCACGTCGCGCTGCAAGGCGGCACCGCGGTGGCCATGCTGACCAGCTTCATGCCCGAATGGTTCGACGAGACCACGCGCTGGGTCGACGCGCTGGTGAAGACCGCCGCGGCCGAGTCCGACGCCAACCGAGCCCTGATCTCGCGGTGGGCGGCCGAATGGTCGGACCGCGCCCAGGCCGCGCTGACACCGGTGGCCGAACTGGCCCTGGACGCCCAGGGCCCCGCCGCGCTGGGCGAGGCGGTGGACCAGTTCAAGGCCCGCTGCAAGAAGGCCGGCCTCGCGCTCTGAACCCTGCCCACAAGGAAACCCGATGTCCAACGTATTCATCGCCTTCCAGCACAACGAAGAATCGCGTCCGGTGATCGACGCCATCGTGGCCGACAACCCCGCCGCACAGGTCGTGCACTCGCCCGGCCTGGTCAAGATCGACGCGCCCGACCGCCTGACGATCCGCCGCTCGACCATCGAGGAGCAGACCGGCCGCCCCTACGACCTGCAGCAGATCCACGTCAACCTGGTGACGCTGTCGGGCCACATCGACGAAGACGACGACCAACTCACCCTGAGCTGGAAACACTGACCCCCCGCCCACCCGAGGAGACATATCTCATGGACACCCGCGTCACCAAGAAAAAACTCGGCCTCAAGGACCGCTACGCCGCCATGACCCGCGGCCTGGGCTGGCAGACCACCTACCAGCCCATGGACAAGGTCTTCCCCTACGACAAGTACGAGGGCATCAAGATCCACGACTGGGACAAGTGGGAAGACCCCTTCCGCCTGACCATGGACGCCTACTGGAAATACCAGGGCGAGAAGGAGAAGAAGCTCTACGCGGTGATCGAGGCCTTCGCGCAGAACAACGGCCAGCTGGGCGTGAGCGACGCGCGCTACATCAACGCGCTCAAGCTGTTCATCCAGGGTGTCACGCCGCTGGAGTATTACGCGCACCGCGGCTTCGCGCACGTGGGCCGCCAATTCACCGGCGAGGGCGCACGCGTGGCCGCGCAGATGCAGAGCATCGACGAACTGCGCCACTACCAGACCGAGACGCACGCGATCAGCCACTACAACAAATACTTCAACGGCATGCACCACTCGAACCACTGGTTCGACCGCGTGTGGTACCTGAGCGTGCCCAAGAGCTTCTTCGAGGACGCCTGCACCGGTGGCCCGTTCGAGTTTCTCACCGCCGTGAGCTTCAGCTTCGAATACGTGCTGACCAACCTGCTGTTCGTGCCCTTCATGAGCGGCGCGGCGCACAACGGCGACATGTCCACCGTGACCTTCGGCTTCAGCGCGCAAAGCGACGAGAGCCGCCACATGACGCTGGGCATCGAATGCATCAAGTTCCTGCTGGAGCAGGACCCGGACAACGTGCCCATCGTGCAGGGCTGGATCGACAAGTGGCTCTGGCGCGGCTACCGCCTGCTGACCCTGGTGGCCATGATGCAGGACTACATGCTGCCCAAGCGCGTGATGAGCTGGAAGGAAGCCTGGGAGATGTATGCCGAGGAAAACGGCGGGGCCCTGTTCAAGGACCTGGCGCGCTACGGCATCCGCGAGCCCAAGGGCTGGAAGGACGCCTGCGAAGGCAAGGACCACATCAGCCACCAGGCCTGGAACACCTTCTACAACTACAACGCCGCCGCGCCCTTTCACACCTGGGTGCCCAACGAGGACGAGATGGACTGGCTGTCGGAGAAATACCCCGACACCTTCGACAAGCACTACCGCCCGCGCCTGGAGCACTACCGCGCGCAGCAGCAGGCCGGCAAGCGTTTCTACAACAAGACGCTGCCCATGCTGTGCAACACCTGCCAGATCCCGATGCTGTTCACCGAGCCCGGCGACGCCAGCAAGATCTGCTACCGCGAGAGCGACTGGCGCGGCAACAAGCACCACTTCTGCTCGGACCACTGCAAGGACATCTTCGATCACGAGCCCGAGAAATACGTGCAGAGCTGGCTGCCGGTGCACCAGATCTACCAGGGCCACTGCTTCAAGCCCGGCACCGACCCCACGGTCGAGGGCTTCGACCCGTTGATCGCGGTGCTGCAGTGGTACGAGATGGAGATCGGCCGCGACAACTTCGATTTCGAAGGCTCGCAAGACCAGAAGAACTTCGCCACCTGGCGCGGCCAGCCCATGGAAGGAGCCGCGAAATGAGCGTCGTCGCCCTCTCCACATACGACTTCCCGGCCAAGGACGTGCGGGAGAACTTTCCCGCGCCGCTGCTCTACATCGGCTGGGAAGACCACCTGATGTTCTGCGCCCCGTTCTGCCTGCCGCTGCCGCCCGACATGCCGTTCGGCGCGCTGCCCACGGCCGTGCTTGCCGGCGTCTACGGCGAGCACCCGGACTTCGCGCGCATCGACTGGTCCACCGTCGAGTGGTTCAAGTCGGGTCAGCCCTGGCAGCCGGACCCGGCCAAGTCGCTGGCCGACAACGGCCTGACGCACAAGGACGCAATCCGTTTCCGCACGCCGGGCCTCACGGGCATCGGGGCTTCGTTCAACTGAGCACCAGGCCTTCTCGACATGAGCTACCAACTCACCATCGAACCCCTGGACGCGACCATCGAGGTCGAGGAAGGCCAGACCGTGCTGGATGCGGCCCTGCGCCAGGGCATCTACATCCCGCACGCCTGCGGCCACGGGCTGTGCGGCACCTGCAAGGTGCGGGTGAGCGACGGCGAGGTGGACCATGGCGCGGCCAACCCGTTCGCGCTGATGGACTTCGAGCGCGACGAGGGCAAGACCCTGGCCTGCTGCTGCACGCTGCAGAGCGACGCCACCATCGAGGCCGACATCGACGAAGAGCCCGATGCCGAGGTGATCCCGGTGTGCGACTTCGCCGCCACGGTGGCGCGCATAGCCACCCTGACCCCGACCATCAAGGCCATCCACCTGCAGCTCGACAAGCCCATCCACTTCCAGGCCGGGCAGTATGTGCAACTGGAGATTCCGGGCCTGGGCCAGAGCCGCGCCTTCTCCATCGCCAACGCGCCGGCCGAGGTGCAGGCCAGCGGCGAGATCGAACTCAACGTGCGCATCGTGGCCGGCGGCGCCGGTACCGGCTACCTGCACGAGAAGCTGAAGGCCGGCGACCGGCTGCGCCTGAGCGGGCCCTATGGCCGCTTCTTCGTGCGCGAATCGGCGCAACTGCCCATGCTTTTCATGGCAGGCGGTTCGGGTCTGTCGAGCCCGCGCGCCATGATCCTGGACCTGCTGGGCAAGGGCTGCACACAGCCCATCACCCTGGTGTATGGCCAGCGCAGCCGCGACGAGCTGTACTACGACGCCGAGTTCCGCGCGCTGGTACAGCGGCATCCGAATTTCACCTACGTGGCGGCCCTGTCGCACGAGCCCGAAGGCACGGACTGGAGCGGCGCGCGTGGCTTCGTACACGAAGCCGCCAAGGCGCACTTCCCGCAGGGCTTCGCCGGCCACAAGGCCTACCTGTGCGGGCCGCCGCCCATGATCGAGGCCTGCATAGCCGCGCTGATGCAGGGCCGGCTGTTCGAGCGCGACATCTACACCGAGAAATTTCTCTCGGCGGCCGATGCGCAGTCGGCGCGCAGCCCCTTGTTCCGGCGGGTGTGAAGCATGAGCCTCTTCGACACCCGCCCCAAAGTCAGCGTGCTGGTCGAGCAGACCGGCGAGCGCTACGCCTGCGCCACCACCGAAAGCCTGCTGCAGGGCATGTTGCGCCTGGGCCGCAAGGGCATCCCGGTCGGCTGCGTCAACGGCGGCTGCGGCGTGTGCAAGGTGCGCGTGCTCGAAGGCCGGACCACGCCGCTGGGGCCGGTCAGCCGCGCGCACGTGAGCGAAGCCGACGAGCAGCAGGGCTTCACCCTGGCGTGCCGGGTCGCGCCCGCCACGTCCGTGACCCTGCGGGTGCTCGGCAAGTTCGAGAAACCCTTTTCCAGAAGGCCTGCCGTATCTGCGGCGGCAGGCTCCGAATCCTGAACAGCAGCAACCCCCACAAGGAGACACATCATGGGTGTAATGAGAATCGGGCACGCCAGCCTGAAAGTGATGAACATGGCCGCGGCCCTGCGGCACTACGAGAACGTGCTCGGCATGAAGGTGACGATGCAGGACAAGGCCGGCAACGTCTACCTCAAGTGCTGGGACGAATGGGACAAGTTCTCCGTGGTGCTCACGCCCGCCGACGAGGCCGGCCTGAACCACGTGGCCTACAAGGTCGAGAAAGAGAGCGACCTGGACGAACTCCAGCAAAAGATCGAGGCCTGGGGCGTGAAGACCACGATACTCGACGAGGGTACGCTGCCATCGACCGGGCGCATGCTGCAGTTCAAACTGCCCAGCGGCCACGAGATGCGGCTGTACGCCACCAAGGAATACGTGGGCACCGAGGTCGGCACCACCAGCCCCGACCCCTGGCCCGACGGCATCAAGGGCGCCGGCGCGCACTGGCTGGACCACACGCTGCTGATGTGCGAGATGAACCCGGAAGCGGGCATCAACACCGTGGCCGACAACACGCGTTTCATGGCCGAAGTGCTGGACTTCTTCCTGACCGAGCAGGTCACGGTCGGCCCCGGCGGCAGCATCCAGGCCGCCACCTGGATGAGCCGCACCACCACGCCGCACGACATCGCCTTCGTCGGCGGCGCGCGCAGCGGCTTGCACCACATCGCCTTCTTCCTCGACTCCTGGCACGACGTGCTCAAGGCCGCCGACGTGATGGCCAAGAACAAGACCCGCATCGACGTGGCGCCCACGCGCCACGGCATCACGCGCGGCGAGACCATCTACTTCTTCGACCCCAGCGGCAACCGCAACGAGACCTTCGCCGGCCTGGGCTACCTGGCCCAGCGCGACCGGCCCGTGACCACCTGGACCGAGGACAAGCTCTGGAGCGGCATCTTCTATCACACGGGTGAAGCGGTGCCGTCCTTCACGGACGTGTACACCTGATCCGGCGCGCCATGAACCTGTTCGTCGAGACCCCGCAAATCGGCACCACGGCGGCCCACGCCGCCGTGGCCGCCGCGGTGAATCACGCCCGCTCGCTGGGCATCACCATCAACGCGGCCGTGACCGACGGCAGCGGCACGCTGATGGCGTTCCTGCGCATGAACGGCGCGTTCCTGCACTCGATCGACATCGCGGTCGACAAGGCCTACACCGCCGCCAGCTTCGGCTTCCCGACCTCGAAGTGGAGCGGCGTCATCGGCGACGACGAGCTGCTTCGCATCGGCCTGAATCGGCGCGAGCGGCTGGTGCTGTTCGGCGGCGGGCTGCCCATCGTCTCGGACGGTGCGCGCATCGGCGGCATCGGCGTCTCCGGCGGTTCGGCCGAGCAGGACGAAGCCTGCGCCCGCGCCGGCCTGCAAGCCCTGGGCCTGGTTTGAATCTCCACCACCTCTGTTCACCATGAAACAGTTTCACAACTTCATCAACGGCGAGTTCGTCGCCACCGGAAAAACCTTCGAGAACCGCGCCCCGGCGAACAACCGGGTCATCGGCCTGGTGCACGAAGCCGGCCAATCCGAGGTCGATGCCGCCGTGGCCGCCGCACACGCCGCGCTCAAGGGCGAATGGGGCCGCATGAGCGTGGTCCGGCGCGCCGAACTGCTGCACGCGGTGGCCGACGAGATCCACCGCCGCTTCGACGAGTTCCTCGAAGCCGAACTCGCCGACACCGGCAAGCCGCGCTCGCTGGCCTCGCACATCGACATTCCCCGCGGCGCGGCCAACTTCAAGATCTTTGCCGACATCGTCAAAAACGTGCCGACCGAGAGCTTCCAGATGGCCACACCCGACGGCGGCACCGCCATCAGCTACGCGGTGCGCTCGCCGCTGGGCGTGGTCGGCGTGATCTGCCCCTGGAACCTGCCGCTGCTGCTGATGACCTGGAAGGTCGGCCCGGCGCTGGCCTGCGGCAATGCCGTGATCGTCAAGCCCTCGGAGGAAACGCCCGCCACCGCCACGCTGCTGGGCGAGGTGATGAACGCCGTGGGCATTCCCAAGGGCGTGTACCAGGTGCTGCACGGCTTCGGCCCCGGCTCGGCCGGCGAGTTCATCACTAAGCACCTCGGCGTCAACGGCATCACCTTCACCGGCGAGACGCGCACCGGCGAAGCCATCATGGCCGCGGCCGCCAAGGGCGTGCGCCCGGTCAGCTTCGAGCTCGGCGGCAAGAACGCCGGCATCGTGTTCGCCGATGCCGATTTCGAGAAGGCCGTGGCCGGCATCACGCGCAGCGCGTTCGAGAACTGCGGCCAGGTCTGCCTGGGCACCGAGCGCGTCTACGTGCAGCGCCCGATCTTTGAGAAGTTCGTGGCCGCGCTCAAGGCCAGTGCCGAAGGCCTGAAGGTCGGGCCATCCCACGAGCCGGGCGTGAACCTCGGCCCGCTGATTTCCGCCGAGCACAAGGAGAAGGTGCTGGGCTACTACGCCAAGGCCAGGGCCGAAGGCGCCACCGTGGTCACCGGTGGCGGTGTGCCCGAAATGAAGGGTGAATTCGCCGAAGGCCACTTCGTGTTGCCCACGATCTGGATCGGCCTGCCCGAGAGCGCCGCCGTCATCCGCGAGGAAATCTTCGGCCCCTGCTGCCACATCGCGCCCTTCGACACCGAGGAGGAAGCGATCGCACTGGCCAACGCCACCGACTACGGCCTGGCCACCACCGTGTGGACGCAGGACCTGGGCACCGCGCACCGCGTGGCCGCCGCGATCGATGTCGGCCTGTGCTGGATCAATTCCTGGTTCCTGCGCGACCTGCGCACCGCCTTCGGCGGATCGAAAGCCAGCGGCATCGGTCGCGAGGGCGGCGTGCATTCGCTGGAGTTCTACACCGAACTGCGCAACGTGATGGTGAAGCTGTGAACGCGCCGCACAACCCCGAAGTTGCGCGCAGCGTGCGCACCGGCTCCTTCCACACCAACGTGCACGACCTCGGCGAATCCCGCCCCGGCCAGCCGCCGGTGCTGTTCATCCATGGCTCCGGCCCGGGCGTGAGCGCCTGGGCCAACTGGCGGCTGGCATTGCCCGTGATCGCGCAAGACCGCCACGTGATCGCGCCCGACATGGTGGGCTTCGGCTACACCGACCGGCCCGCCGGACAGGCCTACACAATGGATGCCTGGGTGCAGCAGGTGCTGGACCTCATGGATGCGCTCGGCGTCGAGCAGGCCGACGTGGTGGGCAACAGCTTCGGCGGCGCGCTGTCGCTTGCGCTGGCCATCCGCGCGCCGCAGCGCGTGCGGCGGCTGGTGCTCATGGGATCGGTCGGCGTGTCCTTTCCGATCACGCCGGGCCTTGACGCCGTGTGGGGCTACGAGCCTTCGCTGGACAACATGAAGCGCCTGCTGGACATCTTCGCCCACAGCCGCGCGCTGGTCACCGACGAACTGGCGCAACTGCGCTACGAGGCCAGCATCCGGCCCGGTTTCCAGGCATCGTTCGCCGCCATGTTCCCGGCGCCGCGCCAGCGCTGGGTCGATGCGATGGCCAGCCCCGAGGCGGCCATCCGCGCGCTGCCGCACGAGACGCTGATCGTGCACGGGCGGGAAGACAAGGTCATCGCGCTGCAGAACTCGCTCAGGCTCAGCGAGTGGATTGCCCACAGCCAGTTGCACGTGTTCGGCCACTGCGGCCACTGGACGCAGATCGAACACGCGGACCGTTTCGTGCGCCTCGTCGGCGACTTCCTGGCCGAGGCCGACGGCGCCTGATTTCCCTTTCACAGGACACCCCATGGACCCACAAAAAATCCAGCGCCACGGCGACGAGCTGTACCAATCGCTGCTCAGCCGCCAGCCCGTGGCGCCGCTGACCGAGCGCGAGCCGGGCATCACCATCGACGACGCCTACCAGATCCAGTTGCGCATGATCCAGCGCCGCCTCGACGCCGGCGAGCGCGTCGTGGGCAAGAAGATCGGCGTGACCAGCCAGGTCGTGATGGACATGCTGGGTGTGAACCAGCCCGACTTCGGCCACCTGCTCTCGGGCATGGTGTTCAACGAAGGCCAGCCGCTGAGCATGGCCCAATTCATCGCGCCCAAGGCCGAGGCCGAGGTGGCCTTCATCCTCGCGCGCGACCTCGAAGGCCCGGGCGTGACCGCCGCCGACGTGCTGCGCGCCACCGACTGCGTGATGCCCTGCTTCGAGATCGTGGACAGCCGCATCGAGGACTGGAAGATCAAGATCCAGGACACCGTGGCCGACAACGCCTCCTGCGGCGTGCTCACGCTCGGTGGCCTGCGCCGCAGCCCGCGCGACATCGACCTCGCCCTGGCCGGCATGGTGCTGGAGAAGAACGGCGAGATCGTCAGCACCTCGTGCGGCGCCTCGGTGCAGGGCTCGCCCGTCAACGCCGTGGCCTGGCTGGCCAACACGCTGGGGCGGCTGGGCATAGGCCTCAAGGCCGGCGACATCATCCTCTCGGGCTCGCAGTCGCCCCTGGTGCCGGTGGTGGCGGGCGACAGCCTGTATTGCACGGTCGGTGGACTGGGCGGTACTTCCGTCCGGTTTGTGGCTTGAACGGAGAAGCGATTCATGAAACTCGACCAGCACACCATCGCCCAACTCGCCGAGCACCTGGAGAACGCCGAACTCGAGGCCCAGGACGTGCTCAAGATCACCGACGACCACCCGGACATGGACTGGGCCGACGCCTACGCCATCCAGGATGCCATCCGCGCCCGCAAGGAAGGCCGCGGCCAGAAGACCGTGGGCCTCAAGTGCGGCCTGACCTCCTACGCCAAGATGAAGCAGATGGGTGTGGACACGCCCGTGTTCGGCTTCGTCAGCGACTACATGGCCCGCACCGAGGGCAGTGAGATCAGGACGTCCGAACTCATCCACCCCAAGGTGGAGGCCGAGATCTGCGTCGTCACCAAGGCGCCGCTGCAGGGACCGGGCTGCCACGTGGGCGCCGTGATGGCCGCCATCGACTTCGTCATCCCCGGTGTGGAAATCATCGACAGCCGCTACCGCGACTTCAAGTTCGACCTCAAGAGCGTGATCGCCGACAACACCTCGGCCTCGCGCTTCGTGATCGGTGGCCGCGCGCGCAGCGTGGACGCGCTGGACCTGCGCACGCTCGGCGTGGTGCTGGAAAAGAACGGCCGGATCGTGGCCATGGCCGCGGGCGCGGCCGTGATGGGCCACCCGGCCGCGGCCATCGCCGCGCTGGCCAACCACCTCGGCGAACGCGGCCAGGCCATCCCGGCCGGCACTTTCATCATGACCGGCGGCGTGACCGAGGCCATCGCCGTGCAGGCCGGCGACAGCGTCAACGTGCGCTTCCAGGACCTGGGCACGGTCTCGATGCGGTTCACCTGACACCCCTTCTTCCCATTCAAACGAGAGAGAAACGCATGAACAGAAGACGGGTTTTCCTGATTTCCACCCTGGCATTGGCGGGCCTGGCGCTAGTGTCGCGTCACCGATCATCTGTCGGTCTGCGCTGGCCATCGAAGCGCATCGCGGCGTTGCATCGCTTGCCAATACGCTCGGTATTGGCTGCGCGATGCGCCTTGCGCTGCGCTCCGATGGCTGCGCGCAGCCTACGACATCTGATCGGTGACGCGACACTAGGCGCTGGCGCCGCGCTGGCAGCCGATCCCTATCCGTCTCGTCCGATCAAGCTGATCGTGCCGTTCGCGCCTGGCGGTCCCACCGACGTGATGGGCCGTGTCGTCGGCCGACTGCTGAGCGAACGGCTCAAGCAGCCCGTGGTGATCGAGAACCGGGCCGGTGCCGGTGGCAACCTGGGCACGGCCGCCGTGGCCAACGCACCAGCTGACGGCTACACGATCGCGCTCAGCGCGGTGAGCAGCCTGGCGATCGCCCCGGCCCTGTATCCGGCGTTGCCCTACAACGTGAAGACAGATTTCACGCCGATCACGCTGGTGGGCATCGCCAAGGGCGCGATCGTGGCGCACCCCTCGGCGCCGTTCGACGACCTTCGGGGTCTGGTCGCCTATGCCAAGGCCAACCCGGGCAAACTGGCCTACGCCAGTTCGGGCATGGGCACTGCCAACCACCTGGCGGCCGAGTCCTTCCAGGTAGCGGCCGGGATTCAACTGGTGCACGTGCCCTACAGGGGCACCGGGCCCGCCACCCAGGATTTGCTGGCCGGCACCGTGCTGCTGTCGTTCGAAAGCTCGTTGACCAGCGCTGCACCCAACGTCAATGCGGGCCGGCTCAAGGCCATCGCCATCACAGCGGCCACGCGCAGCGCCCTGCTGCCCGACGTACCAACCGTGGCCGAACAGGGCTATCCCGGCTTCGACGTGCCGACCTGGTTCGGCATCGTCGCACCGGCCAGCCTGCCTCCGGCGGTGGCCGCCACCCTGCACCGGGCGATCACCGAAGTGCTCGGCACAAGTGAGGTCGCCGAACGCTTCGCGCAGATCGGTGCCGAACCGACCCCCATGGCGGCCGAGCGCTTCGCCGGCTACATCCGGGCCGAAAACGAGCGCTGGGCCAAGGTAATCCGCGACCCCCGCATCACACTCGAATGAATGAAGGAATCCCCATGAAAAAAATCAAATGCGCCCTGATCGGTCCGGGCAACATCGGCACCGACCTGCTGGCCAAGCTGCAGCGCAGCCCCGTGCTGGAGCCGGTATGGATGGTGGGTATCGATCCGGCATCCGATGGTTTGAAACGTGCCAGTGAGATGGGCATCAAAACCACCGCAGAAGGCGTGGACGGCCTGATCCCGCACATGAAGGCCGACGGCGTGCAGATTGTCTTCGACGCCACCAGCGCCTACGTGCACGCCGAGAACAGCGCCAAGGTCAACGCCCAGGGCGCGATGATGATCGACCTCACGCCCGCGGCCATCGGCCCCTACTGCGTGCCACCGGTGAACCTGAAGCAGCACGTCGGCCGGCGCGAGATGAACGTCAACATGGTCACCTGCGGCGGCCAGGCCACGATCCCCATGGTCTACGCCGTCAGCCGCGTGCAGCCCGTGGCCTACGGCGAGATCGTGGCCACCGTCTCCAGCCGCTCGGTCGGCCCGGGCACGCGCAAGAACATCGACGAGTTCACGCGCACCACGGCGGGCGCCGTCGAGAAGGTCGGCGGCGCCAGGCAGGGCAAGGCCATCATCATCATCAACCCGGCCGAGCCGCCGCTGATCATGCGCGACACCGTGCACTGCCTCGTGGAGGGCAAGCCCGACGAGGCCGCCATCACGCAGTCCATCCACGACATGATCCGCGAGGTGCAGAAGTACGTGCCGGGCTACAAGCTGGTCAACGGCCCGGTGTTCGACGGCCAGCGCGTCTCGGTCTTCATGGAAGTCGAAGGCCTGGGCGACTACCTGCCCAAGTACGCGGGCAACCTCGACATCATGACCGCCGCCGCCGCGCGCACGGCCGAGATGTTCGCCGAAGAAATCCTCAAGGGCGAGCTCGTCCTCGAACCCGTGGCCGCGTGAGAAGGAGCACCCCATGACACTCAAAGGCAAGCAGATCACCGTGCACGACATGACGCTGCGCGACGGCATGCACCCCAAGCGCCACCTGATGACGCTCGAGCAGATGAAGACCATCGCCTGCGGGCTGGACGCCGCCGGCGTGCCGCTGATCGAAGTCACTCACGGTGACGGCCTGGGCGGCAGCTCGGTCAACTACGGCTTTCCGGCCCACAGCGACGAGCAATACCTGAGCGCGGTCATCCCGCTGGTGAAGCAGGCCAAGGTCTCGGCCCTGCTGCTGCCGGGCATAGGCACCGTGGACCACCTGAAGATGGCGCACGGCCTGGGCGTGCACACCATCCGCGTGGCCACGCACTGCACCGAGGCCGACGTGTCCGAGCAGCACATCCGCTTCGCGCGCAAGCTGGAGATGGACACCGTGGGCTTCCTGATGATGGCGCACATGGCCAGCCCCGAGAAGCTGCTCGAGCAGGCGAAGCTGATGGAGGGCTACGGCGCCAACTGCATCTACGTGACCGATTCGGCCGGGCATCTGCTGCCCGAGACCGTCAAGACCCGCGTGGGCGCCGTGCGCGAGGCACTGAAGCCTGAAACCGAACTGGGTTTCCACGGCCACCACAACCTGGCAATGGGCGTGGCCAACTCGATCGCGGCCATTGAAGCGGGGGCCAACCGCATCGACGCGGCGGCGGCCGGCCTCGGCGCGGGCGCGGGCAACACGCCGATGGAGGTGCTGATCGCGGTGTGCGATCTGATGGGCATAGCGACCGGCGTGGACGTGTTCAAGATCCAGGACGTGGCTGAGGACTTGGTGGTGCCCATCATGGACTTCCCGATCCGCATCGACCGCGACGCGCTCACGCTGGGCTACGCGGGCGTCTACGGCTCCTTCCTGCTGTTCGCCAAACGCGCCGAACAGAAGTACGGCGTCCCGGCGCGCGACATCCTGGTCGAGATGGGCCGGCGCGGCATGGTCGGCGGGCAGGAAGACATGATCGAGGACACCGCCATGACCATGGCGCGCGAACGCGGCCGGCTTGCCGCCTGAAGGAGACAGCCATGCCATTCGCCCAGATCTACATGCTCGAAGGCCGCACCGAAGACCAGAAGCGCGCGGTGATCGAAAAGGTGACCCAGGCCTTGCATGAGGCCGTGGGGGCACCCAAGGAAACCATCCGTGTCTGGATCCACGACGTGCCTAAGCAGAATTGGGGCATTGCCGGGGTCAGCGCGAAAGACCTCGGGCGCTGACATCGCCTGGTGCCGCTGTTGCTGGCCGGGGTCGATGCACAACTGCTGCGACCACCCGTCAACGTGCTGCGCCTGAGTCTGCACAGGCTGGCCGCCAGGGCCATGCAGATGGCCCCCAGGATGCAGGTGTAATAAGCACGCGCGGGCGCAAGGCGCACAGCAGCATTTGCGCGCGGCTCCGGCCCTTGGCCACGCCGTTCTGGGTGGAATAGCGGATCAGTCCCCGCTGGTAGGCAAGCCGAGGCCACCCTCCACTCGGGCATCCGTAGGGTGAGCGGCGCAATGCTGGGGCTCAATCCAGCCACCAATCTTGGTGCTCTCAGTGGCTATGCCGTCACGCCTTTGACGCTATTGGAAAAAGAGCTGTAGTTCACCAAAGACACCGCCCCTGAAAACCACCCCGTCACGCGTGCAGTTTCGGGTGGCGAGTCGAACAGGAACGCCTACAACATACCCAGCGTCCGATACTGCAAAGGCTTCCCGTGGACATCGCGTCCACAAAGCCTTCACCGCAGCTCCGGCTGCATGAAGTCCAGCCACGCTGGCGTCGCAGTCGTTACCTGCCCTCGAGATCCCCGGCTTCGTCCGGGGTGGCCGCTTCGGCGGTCGTGAGTTCCGGTCGGCCTACCAGCCGGCCCATGTGCGCATGGCGCGCAGCCCTGCGGCTGCATGCCATCGAGCGAAGGCCTGCCCCGCAAGGACGCGGGCCTTCATCCCACGCGGGCCGTCCTGGTCTGCGCCGAGCCGCTCTGCTACCGCGGAGCTTTCCCGAACGGGGACCCCCAAGTCCCCGCCAGGGATGGGTGTTCCCTTTTCCAGAAGGAGAACCCCATGTTCGTCGTCCCTGTGACAAGAGAGTTGCGCCCCGTGCCGACGCTGCCGGGTGGGTCCGGGCTTGCCCGTCGTCTCCATCCGCCGCGCCGTGTGCTGCCGGTGCTGTTGCGACCGTTGCCCTGCTCCTGCGGGTGCACGGTTCACACGTGTGGGCGCTGCGCCGCCGGAGGTTGACCATGTGCGTCGACCTGTACCGCAAACGCATCGCCGCCACCGTAGTCGAGTTGGCCCGGGACGATCCGTCCCTGGTCAAGGAAGTGATCGCCCGTCTGCGCGCAGCGGGCGAGATCGAGGCCGACGATCTGGTCTACCTGGATCGGATCGCCGACCGCTGGATCGCGATCGCTGAAGCAAATGCCCAGCGTGGCGCCTCACCGCACCCGCGTCAATCGCGCGGGTAGCGGGGCGCCCTTCGCCTGAGCAAGCGCTGAGGCGATCTTGTCCAGCAGATCAGGGCGTTCCTCGGTCAGTGTCCCGGCCCATCGGGTCAGCGCCTGTTCGAGATCGTCCTGCGTTCGCGCCCCGTCGACGTCGAGTCCGAGCTTTCGGAATTCCTCGACCTCGACGGGCGTGAACCGTAGTGAATGGCCTGCACGAAGCAGGTGTGGGCTTTCGAAGTGTGCGGGAAGCCAGCTTAGCAAAGCAGCGCACCGCTTCAACCCCTGGGAGACTGCCGCCTCCCGATGGGGCCGGTACGCACTTCCCGCAACCAAGGAGAAACACCATGCCCCTGAATGCGCCCCGTGCCAAGCCGCGCCGAGCCAGCATCGCCACCGAGGAAGACCGCGCCTGGGTGTCGTTCTACCAGCGTGTCGGCAAGGATCCGGCGATCGCGGCTGAAGTGATGGCTCAACTCGAAGCCGACGCCCAGATGAAGCGCGACCACCTGGCGCTGTACCTGTGCTGCCGGGAATCCCTGCGGCTGCACCAGGCCCGCGAGGCACGAAACCAGCGTATCGGCCATTTCGTGCGCTGGCTCTTGGGTGGCTTTTTCATCAGGCTCCCAAAGGCACTGCGCCGTGCGCTCGGCCGAAGCGGCGACATCGCCGTGGCCTGCCTGCCCGAACAGGGTGCCGAACCGGCCTCGGCCAAGGTCCGTCGCCTTTCGGCAGATCCGAAAGTCCGGGCCGCGCGGACGGCGTTCAAGTCGCAGGCCGGGACCGAGACACCAGCCGCTGCGGCTGCGGCTGACACCAGCCTTCAAGTGGCCCGAGCAGTTGATGTATCGAAACGGGTATTCTTGGCGCAAGCCGCTCGGAAGTAGGGTGCTGGACAACTAAGCACCCCTTTTGTATAAAAGCCTCACTCCGAAAAAGAAACCTATTGAGTTGAGCACCATAGGCGGCCAATGAAACTGCGCTCCGGGGTTTGTGAATAATGCCTGCGTGTGATTAAGGCCTAGCAGCAAGAAAAGCACTGTAAAACCCTGTACTGCAACGAGCGCCGCTCGTTGATCGTTGAGCCTTAACAGCTGCACGACGATCAGCGCAACGCCGACATTCCAAAACGCAATCTCACGCTGCCAGCCCGCATTACCTCCCCACACCGACATAGACCCGCCAAGAATGCTCTGGAATACGGTTTGCACGACAAAAGACGCGCAGAATGCGCCCAAGCAGATGAGCAAGAAGATGCGGGTATTGATAGTCATTACGGATGGCTGAATTGATGAGTTAACTCTGATCTGAAACCCGATTTGCGTCTAGCACGCTCAACACATCTGTGAGGATGTCGACGAACTGCTCGCTGGCGTTTCACGGCGCGGCCCAGCACTTCGCCGGTGGCCGCTTTCAACGCATCCGATTGCACACATCTTGAAGATTCGGCGGTAAGCTGTTGATTTTTCGAAGAGAAGATGGAACGGATGAGCTGGGCACAAGAGGAGTTCGCGGACCTGGACCTGGGCGACAAGCGCCTGAACCGGCGGCAGGTGAAACTGGCCGAGACCTTCAGCCGGCAGCCCACACCCAGCATCCCGGCTGCCTGCGGGGGCTGGGGCGACACCCGCGGTGCCTACCGCTTCTTTGCGCACGAGGACATTGACTGGCAGGACATCCTCAAGCCGCACTGGCAGGCCAGCGCCCAGCGCATGGCCGAGCACCCGGTGGTGCTGTGCCTGCAGGACACGACGGAGCTGGACTTCAACGGTCAGGGCATTGCCGGGCTGGGCCGGCTGAGCTACGACGCGCAGCGCGGGATGTACCTGCATCCGACCTACGCGATCACGCCCGATCGCGAACCGCTGGGCGTGATCGATGCGTGGATGTGGGCGCGTTCGGCCAAGAAGGGGCAGGCTGCGAGCGATGAGGTGCTGGAGAGCACGCGCTGGATCGAAGGCTACGAGCGCATCGCCGAGCAGGCGGCCAGCCTGCCTGGAACCCGGCTGGTCTATGTGGCCGACCGCGAAAGCGACCTGCTGGCGCTGATGCGCCGCGCTGCAGAATTGGGCCATCCGGCCGACTGGCTGGTGCGCGCCAAGCACAACCGGGTTCTGCCCGAAGACGGCAAGCTGTGGGCCACAGTGACAAGCGGCCACCCTCTGGGCCAGATCGTCTTCACCCACGCGCCGCGCGGCCAGCGCGCCCGGCGGGTGCACCAGACGGTGTGGGCCAAGTCGGTGCGGCTGGCCCAGGGCGTCACCGTGACCTGTGTGATCGCTCGCGAAGAACACCCGCCGAGCGGCGTCAAACCCATCGAATGGCGCTTGCTGAGCAACCGCCCAGCCGGCGACTTGCAGGCAGCCACGCAGTTGATCGAGTGGTACCGCGCCCGCTGGGAGATCGAACTGTTCTTTCACGTCGTCAAGAACGGCTGCCGGATCGAGGCACTGCAATTGAGCCGCATCGAGCGGCTCGAGCGCGCCATCGCCCTGTACCTGGTGATAGCCTGGCGCATCGCGCGCTTGATGCGCCTGGGGCGCAATGGCCCGGATCTACCCGCCGAACTGTTCTTCGAGCCCGACGAATGGCGCGGCGTGCACTTCCTGCTCAAAAAGCCCATCCCCAAGCAGGCGCCGCGCCTGAACACCGTCATCCGGATGGTTGCCACGCTGGGCGGCTTTCTGGGGCGCAAGTGCGATGGCGAGCCCGGCGTGAAGACGTTATGGATCGGCATGCAGCGCGTGGCCGACTTCGCTGCCGGACTGGACTACGCCAGGGAAATCCAGGCGCTGTGAGATGTGTGCAATCGGATGCTTTCAACGCCGCACACAAGCTGACCGACCGCTGCGCTTGAATTCGAAGCCAGGGCTCTCGGCGCATCTGGGCGACTGCGGTAGCTTCCTATGCTGTGCGTGCGGCGGGGGGAGGGGATCTGTTTTTCATAAAAACCGTAATGATACGTGACCTTGCCCCTGGAATCCGTACCCCATAGCGGAGTCACGAATTGGCTTGCTTGGCCTGAGCCGCATGCCAGTCTTGCTCGAACCGCACCGGGCTGGCGTACGCCAGCGTGGAGTGTAGCCGGGTGCGGTTGTACCAGAGTACCCAGGCGATGACCTCGTCCTTGGCCTGGCGCCGCGTCACGAAGCGCTGCCCATGCAGTCGCTCCACCTTCAACGAACCGAACAGGGTCTCGCTGCAGGCGTTGTCCCAGCAGTTGCCCTTGCGGCTCATCGAGGCCGTGATGCCGCACTGGGCGAGCACGTCCCTGAAGTCCTCGCTGGCGTATTGGTTGCCCCGGTCGCTGTGGAAGATCAGCCCGGCATGCTTGCGCGGATGGTGCTTGAACCAGGCCATGCGCACAGCATCGATGACGATGTCGCGCGTCATGTCCTGGCGCAGTGACCAGCCCACCACCTGGCGGCTGCTCTGCGCCTTCGCGAAGTACGCCGTCGCTTTTCCCAAGATGTCACGCTCCATCTTCACCCGTGCAAGCTCCGCCCGCAGTCGACTGATCTCCATCTGCTCGGCGCTCACGACCTTGCTGTCAGCGCCTGTGAGCTTGCCCAGGCGATCCGCCTTGACCCAGTTGAACAGCGTCTGTTCCACCACGCCCAGCGTCCTGGCCGCCGCTGCGATGCTCTGGCCGCCGTGAACCAGTCGCACTGCCTCCTGCTTGAATTCCAGCGTGTAGCGCGCCCGCACTGTCTTCGTCATTTCCGTTTTCCTTGCTTGCATTGAACCACTCAGCAAGGGATACGTTTTTCGTGGGCAGGGTCAGCAAATCGCCATGCTCGGCGGCTTCCTGGGTCGCAAGTGCGATGGACAGCCCGGCGTCAAATCCCTCTGGCTTGGCTTTGCCCGGGTCAGGGATTTTGTGCAGGGTGTTGAGCATATGCGCTTGCTTCAGGATGCGGGGGGACGTTGTGTGTAAGGGCATGCGTCAAGCCCGTGCCGTATCGTGGACCGGGCGAAGTGCATCCCTCACTCCTGAGCGAGCACCTGCAGCGCAACTGGCTGCGCCATTGGTCCGAAGTTGTCCGCTGAGCTCCCGCACGAGGCCCTTCAACATGAACAATCTGCTAAATCCCGAGGCCGTAGCCCTCCACCTGGACGTCACCGGCTTTCTCTACCAAGAAGCGCGGCTGCTCGATGAAGCGCACTACGCCGAGTGGCTTGAACTGCTCGAGCCGCAGGTACTGGTCCGCTTGTGCTCGCGCGAGGTCATCGATGCGGCCAGCACGCCCGTGGCTGTGCCGCTGCTCGACGAGAACCGCGCCTCGCTCGAGGCGCATGTGTACCTGCTGAGCCAGAGCAGCCTCTCGATTGCGGAGAACCCACACAGCTTCACGCGGCGTCTCGTCTCCAACGTGATGGTGGCGGCCGGCACGGCGGCCGATAGCGTGCATGTGCGGTCACACCAGTTGGTGCACCGCATCTGCGGGCGCTCGACGGTGCCGATAGTGCTAACCATCACGCGCGACGACGTGCTTGGCCGGCACGACGGGCGCTGGCGCCTGCGTTCCCGCGAGGCAGTGATGAACGGCGCTACCGTCGGTGCCAACAACCTGACGGCACTGTTCTGAGCAGGGGCCTGATGCACAACGACGACCGAATCAGCGTCCGGGCGCGCTCGCTCGTTTGGGAAGCCGAGGGCGTAATCTCGGTCGAACTCGTGCACGTCGACGGCGTACCGCTACCGGCCTTCGAGGCAGGAGCCCATGTGGACCTTCATCTGCCCAACCGCCTTACTCGCAGCTACTCGCTGTGCAGCAGACCGGGCGACGTGCATCGCTACGTGTTGGGCATCGGCCTAGACCGCGCCAGCCGCGGCGGCTCGCGCTGGGTGCATGAGCAACTGCGCGCGGGTGCGCTGCTGGAGATCAGCGCGCCGCGCAACCACTTTCGCCTGGACAAGGCCGCGCCGGCCTTCGCGCTGATAGCCGGGGGCATCGGCGTAACGCCGATTCTGGCGATGGCGCAGCGCCTTGCCGAGCTCCGCAAGCCCGTGCGCATGCTCTACGCTGTCCGACACGCGTCAGCGGCTGCTTTCACTGCCGAGTTGCACGCGCTGGTGCCTGAACTCACGTTGCACATCGACAGCGAGGCCAGCCTCCCGCCTGACCTGGCCGGATGGCTGGCGCGCCTGCCGCGAGACACCAGTGCCTACTGCTGCGGGCCCGCCCCGATGTTAGATGCTTTCGAGGCCGCGAGCGCCCGCCTGGGCTTGACCGATGCCCGCGTCGAGCGCTTCTCGGCGCCGGTGGTAAGTGCGGCGTCCACCGTGGCCCCTTACACCGTGGTGTTGCAACGAAGTGGCCGCAGCGTGGACGTGGCGCCCGGCATCAGCATCTTGCACGCCTTGATGGATCAGGGCATCCAGGTGCCCTACAGTTGCATGGCAGGAGCTTGCGGCACCTGCGAGACGCGGGTTCTAGACGGCGAGGTTGAGCACCGCGACAGCGTGCTCACGCCGACCGAAAAGGCGCGCGGCGACGTGATGATGGTCTGCGTCTCGGGCAGCAAGGGCCAGCGTTTGGTACTGGACCTCTGACCGGGCCGGCCGGCGGTCCGGTCAGGTGAGGCCGTGATCCGGCTCGCCGAGGTTCAAAAGCGGGCTACATGCGCAGTAGCCGCGCGCTCACACTTTCTCGCCACGCACATTCTGCGTCCCCAGCAGGGCATTCGATGTGGCAGTGTCACCCTTCGTGAGACGACATCGCCATAGACCTCGAGAATTGATGCTGCGAAGCTTCCATTGTGAAAACATCCCGGAGTCTTCCGGGCGTCGCACGCGTTAAGTGCCAGAGCGGGCCTGGCCCGCGTTTCTTCACTCCCCAGGGATCACGCATCCCTGGGGAAGCAGTGGTCCCGTTTCTTCCTGGAAATCTGGATTCGGATGTGCGCAACCACACCGGAATCCGTCACTGAAATGGAGCCATGCCATGAGCAATACCCAACACATCTGTGCCGCACTTGCCTCTCTCGGCTGGAACACCGAGGAACTGGTATCGCACGGTACCGCCACCAAGGTCTATGCGACTGCGGTCGGACCGAAGGAAGCCCACGTCTACCTGCGCTTCGCGCGTGATCAACTCACGGCTCGTCTGAGCGGCGACTACTGGAGCGAAGGTCGAAATGCTCTCAGCACTTGCACGCAAGCCATCACCCTCGAACAGGTTGAGGCCCTCATCGATGCGGTGAAGTCCTTTTCGAGCAACGTGGACCGCATCGTTGCGGGCACCTACGCCATGCGCCTTGTCCGTCGCACCGCCGGCTGAACCTCTCAGCTACGCCGGCGGCGTGACTTGCAGTCCATGGGCAGCCAGGACACGCAGGATTTCGCGCAATTCCTCCTCATCTTGGTCGAGCCGGTGTGGTGAGCGACCGGCGATGATCTGCGGCCTGGCGCAGAGTTCGAGTTGCACGGTAAGTCCCGGCGCGGAGACGATGCGAGGCGTGATCGGCCGCGGCAACTGCTGGACGTGGCGCATTGCGTCCGTGACGGTGGACACCGTGCTGTCAGGCGCACGTAACTGCAAGTAGACAGCCGTGACGTTAACTCCAGCCACTGGATCGGACAAGAAGCCCCACGGGGTCCCGGTGAGCGTGCTCATGTCGACTCCACCTTGACGGCCGGTGCTGGGAATGTCTTACGCCCGCGCCAAGCATCCTGCACGAAGGGGTCGGTCACCGCGTAGACGCCATGGCCCTTGCGCATGATGATGTTGGCATTGCGCAGTTCCTCGGCGATCCGTTGGACTTGGTCGGCCGTCACCTCGCGCCCCACCGTCGCGGCGTACTCGCCCAAAGCGTCCGCAGCGAACAAGCCCGTCGCATCGCCCTGCGCACTCGCAATGCGATTGAAGACGGCCGTGGCGAGAACCCCCAGGTCCTCGACCTTGCGCAACTCCACGTCCGCGGCCGCACCCTTCAAGGTCGCCGCGATCACCGGCAGGTAGCGGTCCGCGTCCTTTGGATCCTGTTGTTGCAGTTGCCGCAAGGCCCGGGTCATTTCCTCCGGCCGGCGGCCCAGCGTGTTGAACGCCTCGACGGCGACAGGCAGGCTGGGCAAGACCTTCGCGCCCTCGCCTGCAATGCCCTTGAGCACGTCGTCGACGTAGTCCTCACCGAGCGTGGGGTAGTCCACCGACGTGGCGCCCGCGAAAGCGTGTTTTCCCTGCAGCGTCATGCCGACCACCTGCGCGCGATGCGAGCCGGTGCCGATGAAGATGAAGTGTCCGGGGGTGTGGGGCCTCGGGTTGATCGCATCGCGTGCCGCCTTGATGGCCAGCAGCATCTGGCTGCCGTCATCGCCGGCAAGGGCCTGTTGCACCTCATCGACGATCAGCACCACGTCGGTCTTGGCCAGGTCGACCACTTCGGTCAGGGCCTGGGCGATGGTGGGCCCGCCGCGTGCGCCCAGATCGGTGAGCTGGAAGCCGAATTTGAGTCCAACTGCACCAATATCCAGCCCCTTGAGCCGCTTCAGGCGCGCCAGCGCGCCAGAGGTGGGGGTCTGCAAGTCCTCCAGCGCCTTGCGGATCGCCGCATGTATCAGGGTGGCGGGATCGGCCTTGGTATCGGCCCACAAGTCGACATAGATGACCAGCGCCCCCATCGCCTCCAGGGCAGGAATCAGGTCCTGCTGCAGAAAGGTGGTCTTGCCAGTGCGCCGCAGTCCCGACAGGAAGAGTCCTGACCGCAGTCCTTGATCAAGCATGCCAGGCTGAATGAGTTGCTTGGCCATCTGCTCGGCCAAGGCGGTGCGGCGGAAAAAGTACATTTTGGAGAAATTAGTCAAACAAGCTAATTAGTAGTATTGACTAAAACATACCAAAGGGCAAGCTGAATAGGGAATCCATTCTTGCATGCAGGGCGCGTCATGTTGCCGCTACGGTACTCTCATGTTGATAAGCGTTCTCCCCCGAGCCCGTGTGAGCTTCACACAAAGCGTCAAGATAGTCAGCCCAAGACTGCATCATGGTCTGGCGTTGCACCATGAACTCGGCCCTGTCGTAGGCCGAGCCGAGCGGTCCAGACTTCCGGTGGGCCAATTGCACTTCGATGACATCTGAAGAGATATTCAGCCACTCCACGAGAAGCGTTCTGGCCATCGCTCGAAAGCCGTGAGGAGTCATCGTGTCGTTGTCGAATCCCATCCGACGCAATGCTACCCTCACCGTGTTTTCACTCATGGGACGTTTGGGGCTAACGACCGCGGGGAACACGTAGCGCCCTCTCCCTGTCAGCGGCTGCAGATCCCGAAGCACGGCCACGGCCTGACGCGCAAGCGGAACCAGATGCGGGCGCCCGTTGAGCTTTTCGCTCTTCTTCCGCTTCATCTTCTCCGAAGGAATTTTCCACATGGACGCCTCAAGATCAACCTCTTCCCACTCCATCTGGCGGATGTTGCCCGGCCGTTGGAACAGTAGCGCCGACAGGTAAAGGGCGACCCGCGTGGTCAGTTGCCCGTCATAGCCACGAATGGCCAACATCAACTCACGAACCTCCTTCGGCTCCAGGATGGCTGCCATGTGTTTCGTCAGCACTGGGCGCAGAGCACCTCGAAGGTCCGCTGCGGAATTCCTGTCGCACCGGCCAGTGGCGATACCGTAACGAAAGGTCTGCCCGCAGGCTTCCAACAGCGAATGCGGCAGTTCGCGCGCGCCCCGCGCTTCGACGCGGCGCAAGGCCTGCAGAAGCATAGGAGCAGAAATCTGTTTGAGCGGCAGTTTGCCAAGCCACGGAAAGATGTCTTTTTCCAGACGCTCCAGCCACCTTCTGGCGTACTCCAGACTCCAGGACCTCTTTTTCGTCGTGTGGAACTCCCGCGCAACAACCTCAAAGGTAGCTTCAGGGTCTGAACGGTTGCTCAGCCGCTCAAGCTGACGTTCAAGCACTGGATCGACGCCGCGCTGGTGTTGCTTTCGCGCATCATCGCGTGCCGTTCGTGCGTCCTTGAGCGGTACGTCTGGATAGACGCCGAGCGCGAGCCGTTTTTCTCTGCCGTCGAAGCGATACTTCCAAAACCAGCGTTTGGAACCGGACGGTGACACCTCAAGGTACAAACCGGCCGCATCGGAGAGGCGAACCCGCTGCTTATCGGCGGGACAGAGTGCGTTTTTGCAGTGCTTATCGGTGAGCATGGGGGAACAACTCCTAACGGTTGAAAAACCGCCATTCGTTCCCCCAAATGTTCCCCCACATTGACCGGTTTTTTTATGAAACCGGTTGAATGCTCCTGATGCAAACGACCCGTCTAAGTCGTTGATTTCGCGTGGAAATCGGTCTTTGGTGAGACCGTGTGGAGCAAGGGAATGGGGTGGCTGCTGGACGCCGACCGCTTCTACGGCAAGTTCCGCGACGGCGCGCACAAGGTGGACGTGGCCGACCTGATGCGCCGCATGGTCAAGGAAGACATGCTCACGTTCGACGGCACGCCGCTGTTTCCCGAACGGCGTGCCTACACCGTCAACTACCAGCTCTCCGATCCCGAAGCCGCCCTGTACGCGGCGGTAACGAACTATGTGAAGACCGAGTTCGCCCGCGCCGATCAGTTGGCCGACGGTGGCCGCAAGGGCACGGTGGGCTTTGCCCTGACCGCGCTGCAACGGCGGCTCGCCTCCAGCCCCGAGGCCATCTACCAGTCGCTGAAGCGCCGCCGCAACAAGCTCAAGCGCCGCGTCGAGGATGAAAAACTGCGCCAGCGCGGCCAACTTGTCAAAGAAGGTTTGGCCGAAACCGTCGGCTACGAGAACGGCAACGGCTCGCCCGAAGATATCTGGGAGTCCGCAGACGATTTCTCGCCCGAAGCCTATGAGGACTTCGAGGAATATCTGGTCGATCAGACCACGGCGGCGCAGACCATCCAGGAACTGGAAGCCGAAATCATCCTCCTCGAAGGGCTGGAAGAACAGGCCCGGCAGGTCGTGCACTCCGGCCAAGACCGCAAGTGGGACGAACTCTCCCGCCTGCTGCAAGACACGCCGGAGATGCACGACAGCGCCGGGCGCCAGCGCAAGCTCATCATCTTCACCGAACACCGCGACACGCTGAACTACCTCGCGGTGAAGATTCGCGGCCTCATCGGCAGCGAGGAAGCCGTGGTGATGATCCACGGCGGCGTCAAGCGCGAGGACCGGCGCAAGGTGCAGGAACTGTTCCGCAACGACCCGAGCGCGCGCTTTCTCGTTGCCACCGACGCGGCGGGCGAAGGCGTGAACCTGCAAAACGCCAACCTGATGGTCAACTACGACCTGCCGTGGAACCCCAACCGGCTGGAGCAGCGCTTTGGCCGCATCCACCGCATCGGCCAGACCGAGGTCTGCCACCTGTGGAACATGGTCGCCGCCGAAACCCGCGAGGGCGATGTGTTTCAGCGCCTGTTCGAGAAGCTCGAAGTGGAGCGGCAGGCGTTGGGCGGGCGCGTGTTCGACATCCTCGGCGAGGTGTTCGAGGAAAAGAGCCTCCAAGACTTGCTGATCGAGGCCATCCGCTACGGGGCCGACCCCGGGGTGCGCGAGCGCCTGCGCAAAAAGATCGAAGGCGCGCTCGACACCCGCCACCTCGAAAACATCATCCAGCGCAACGCCCTGTGCGAAGAAGTGATGGACGAGAAGCGCCTGTTCACCGTCAAGGATGAAATGGAAAAGGCCGAAGCCCGCAAGCTCCAGCCCTTTTTCATCCGCGCCTTCTTCAAGCAAGCCTTCGCGTCCTTGGGCGGCGAACTGCGGCCGCGCGAGCCGGGCCGCTACGAGATCACCAACGTCCCCGCCATCATCCGCGAGCGCGACCGCCAGATCACGGGCCGGGACCGGCGCAACACCGACCCGGTGCTGCGCCGCTACGAGCGCATCTGCTTCGAAAAGCAGTACGTGCGCATTCTCGACCGGGTGGGCGTGCCGATGGCCAGCCTGCTGCATCCGGGCCACCCCTTGATGCAGTCGGTCACCGACATCGTGCTGGAGCAGCACCGCAACAAACTCAAGCAAGGCGCAGTGCTGGTCGATCCGAGCGACTGGGGGCTGGCACCCAAGGTCATGTTCATCATCGACCACCGGGTCCTGGAACGGGCCGACCCCGCGCGCGTGGCCTCACGGCGCATGCAGTTCGTCGAGATCGATGCCTCCGGCCAGACCATCGATGCGGGCTGGGCACCCCATCTGGACTTGGAGCCGCTCGCCGCTGGCGACATGGCGCTGATCCAAGACATGCTGGCCGCGCCGTGGATCGCCAAGGACTTGGAGCACGCAGCCCTGGCCCACGCGGGCAGCCACCTCGTGCCGGAACACTTCGACGAAGTGCGCTCGCGGCGCGAGAAGTCCGTGGACAAGACCCTGAACGCCGTCCACGAGCGGCTGGTCAAGGAAATCAACTTCTGGTCAGACCGCTACATCAAGCTGCAAGACGACCTAGCCGCAGGCAAGGATGTTCGCCTGACGCTGGAGAATGTGCGCCGCACCATCGACGACCTCACGGCACGCCGCGAATCGCGCGAGAAGGAACTACTGGCCATGCGCCATGTGGTCTCGGCCACGCCGGTCGTGCTCGGCGGCGCGCTCGTCATCCCGGCGGGGCTGCTGATGCAACGCAAGGGCGTTCCGGCGGAACAAGGCGGCTGGTCGGCAGACGCCGCCGCCCGCACCCGCATCGAGCGCATCGCCATGCACGCAGTGATCGCCGCCGAACGCGCCCTGGGTCACGCCGTCATCGATGTCTCGGCGCAGAAGTGCGGTTGGGACCTGACCAGCCAGCCCCAGCCCGTGGATGGCCGCCTGACGACCTCGCGCCACATCGAGGTGAAAGGCCGCGCCAAGGGCCAGTCCACGATCACCGTCACGCGCAACGAAATCCTCTACGGCCTGAACCAGGCGGACAAGTTCATCCTCGCCATCGTGCTGGTGGACGGTGATCGGCACGAGGGGCCGTTTTACGTGCGCCAGCCCTTCACGCAGGAGCCGGACTGGGCGGAAACCAGCAAGAACCTCGATCTGGGCCAGTTGCTGGCCAAGGCCGTCGCGCCGGAGGCATCGCTGTGATGGGCCTCTTGGCATGCCAAAAGAAACGCCTCCGCATGGGAGGCGTTGGGCCAAGGCTGCTCACCTTGGCGGGGCACAGAGGAAAATGACCTTGCCCCTGGAATCCGTACCCCATAGCGGAGTCACGAATTGGCTTGCTTGGCCTGAGCCGCATGCCAGTCTTGCTCGAACCGCGCCGGGCTGACGTACGCCAGCGTGGAGTGCAGCCGGGTGCGGTTGTACCAGAGTACCCAGGCGATGACCTCGTCCTTGGCCTGGCGCCGCGTCACGAAGCGCTGCCCATGCAGTCGCTCCACCTTCAACGAACCGAACAGGGTCTCGCTGCAGGCGTTGTCCCAGCAGTTGCCCTTGCGGCTCATCGAGGCCGTGATGCCGCACTGGGCGAGCACGTCCCTGAAGTCCTCGCTGGCGTATTGGCTGCCCCGGTCGCTGTGCAAGATCAGCCCGGCATGCTTGCGCGGATGGCGCTTGAACCAGGCCATGCGCACAGCATCGATGACGATGTCGCGCGTCATGTCCTGGCGCAGCGACCAGCCCACCACCTGGCGGCTGAACAGGTCGATCACCACGGCCAGGAACAGCCAGCCTTCGTCGGTTGCGATGTAGGTGATGTCGCCCACCCAGACCTTGTCGGGTTCGGCCACATCGAACTGCCGATCCAGCAGATTGGGGGCGATCGGCAGGTCATGCTTGCTGTCCGTGGTGACCTTGAAGCGGCGCTTGCCCTTGGCCCGGATGCCGTGCAGTTGCATGAGTTTGCGCACCCGCTCCTTGCCCACCCGGATGCCCCTGGCCAGCAGTTCCTTCCACGTGCGCGGCCAGCCGTAGCCGCCCCGCGTTTCGGCGTGGATCACCTCGATGTGCACCAGCAGCGCGTCGTCGCTGAGATGGTGCCGCTGGGCCGCGCTGGCTCTACGAACGAAGTGTTCGTGGTAGCCGGTGATGCTGGCTTGCAGGACTCGGCACTGCACAGAGATCGGCCACGCCTGGCGGTTGCGGTGAATGAAGGCGTACTTCAGCTCTGCGCCTTCGCGAAGTACGCCGTCGCTTTTCCCAAGATGTCACGCGCCATCTTCACCCGTGCAAGCTCCGCGCGCAGTCGACTGATCTCCATCTGCTCGGCGTTCACTGCCTTGCTGTCAGCGCCTGTGAGCTTGCCCAGGCGATCCGCCTTGACCCAGTTGAACAGCGTCTGTTCCACCACGCCCAGCATCCTGGCCGCCGCTGCGATGCTCTGGCCGCCGTGAGCCAGTCGCACTGCCTCCTTATATCTTTCAGATCATTCAAACTTCAGTGGTCAAGGCGTGGTTGCCAGCCTTGATTGCTGAACTGGTTGACTCACCACCGTGCAGCCTGTGCCTCCTGCGAGCCCGAGCTCGAATCGCAGCCCAGGGCGCACGGTGGTGGTCTGTTTGTTCTGCCGCATCCCGAATGGTTGACCGAACACATTTCGTATTCATAAGGCTGGGAGCCACAGGACTTGTATGAGTGAACCCGTTTATGTAGGTATCGACGTGGCCAAGCGCACCTTCGAGGTGGCCACCACTGGTCAAGCACAGACCTTCAGTCTTGGCAACGATGAGGCCGGGCATGCCCAGCTGTGCCAACTGCTGGCGCCGCTGTCGCCGCGCCTGGTGCTGCTGGAGGCCACCGGCGGCTACGAGCAGGACCTGGCGCTTGCCTTGTCCGCGGCAGGCTTGCGTGTGTCGGTGATCAATCCGCGCCAAGCACGCGACTTTGCCCGTTGCATGGGCAAACTGGCCAAGACCGATCGCATCGATGCGCAGGCGCTGCGCGGCTTTGCAGCCTTGCTGGACGCCCAGGGTCACGAGCCGCGCATGCTGGCCGACGAGCAGCAGCGCGAGTTGACCGCCCTGGTGGTGCGCCGCCGCCAACTCGTAGCCATGCTGGTGGCCGAACGCCAGCGACTGGCCCTGGCACATCCCAAGGCCAAGCCCAGCATCCTGCAGATCATGGCTACCATTGCCGAGCAACTCAACGACCTGGACGGGCAGCTCAAGGAGCATGTCCTGGCACACCACGCCGATCTGGCGGCCTTGCTGACCTCGGTCAAGGGCGTGGGTCCCACCACGGCCAGCACGCTGCTGGCGCAACTGCCCGAGTTGGGCCAGCTCAATCGCAAGCAGATCACCTCGCTGGTGGGCTTGGCCCCCATCAATCGGGACTCGGGCACGCTGCGTGGACAGCGCCACATCTTCGGCGCTCGCGCCGACGTGCGCCGCGTGCTGTTCGTGGCCGCCTTGGTAGGCACGCGCTTCAATCCCGTGCTCAAAGCCTTCTATGCAAGGCTGCTGGCCGCCGGCAAGCCCAAAAAGGTCGCTCTGCTCGCCTGCATGCACAAGCTGTTGGTCATCTTGAACGCCATCGCTCGCACCAAGTCGCCTTGGCGCAACGAACTTGCTGAAGCGGTTTGACTTAGTCATTCAAGATGGTTGCTGGTGGTTGATCCGCCAGCGCAATTCCCATGTCCTGGTTGTGCTCGCCGATGTGGGGCGCGCGGTGGCGCACTGGCGGGCGCGTGCCGTCGAAGGACAGCGGCAGTCCGACGATGCGCAGGTCCATCCCGGGGATGTTCTGGAAGATGCCGATCGCCTCGGTCTGCGGCTGATCCATGACCTGCCAGAAGTCGTGAATGGGGGCGCAGGGAATGCCGGCTTGCTCCAATGCGTCTGTCCAGTCCTGCGAACTGCGCGTCTCGAAGATTGCTTGCAGTTGCGCCAGCAGATCGTCCTTGTGCTGCACGCGCAGCGTATTGCTGGCAAAGCGCGGGTCGCTCGCCCATTCCGGACGGCCCGCCACACGGGCGAGCTTGCGAACAACCGGTCGTTTGCGGCCGCGACGACGAGCTCGCCATCCTTCGTGGACAACGCCTGGAAAACCACCACGTTGGGGTTGCCGCTACGGTGGCGCTGCGGCTGTTTGCCGGTGGCCTGAAAGCCCGCCATCATGACCTGCAGCCAAGTCAGCGCGGTCTCGAACAGGGAGGTGTCCACCACGCAGCCCTGGCCCGTGGACGCGCGCCGCAGCAGGGCCGCCATGCAGCCCAGTGCAGCCCACATGCCTGTGCCCAAGTCAAGCACCTGCATGCCAACGCGGGCCGGCGGGCCGGTTTCGGGGCCGTTGATGCTGAAGATGCCGGCGAATGCCTGCACCATGGGCTCGTAGCCGGGTGCCATCTGCATGGGCCCTTTGTGCCCGAACGCCCACAGCGAGCAGTAGATCAAGCGCGGATTGAGCGCGCACAGTTCGCCCGGCCCCAAGCCCAGCGCTTGCAGTGAACCCGGCCGCATGTTCTGGATGAAGACATCGGCCTCGACCACCCGGCCGTGCAGCCATTGGACATGGCAAGCATTCCTGAGATCGAGTGCAATGCTCTTTTTGCCGTGGTTCATGGCCTGGAAGGTTGTCGCCGTGCCGCGCCAGAAGGGCGGGCCCCAGCCGCGCGCGTCGTCGCCCGTCCCTGGACGCTCGATCTTGATGACCTCGGCGCCCAGCGAGGACAGGATCTCGCTTGCGTAAGGCCCCGCGATGTTCTGCCCGATTTCGACGACCCGGATGCCTGCGAGCGGCTGTGCCATGTCGTTGTCTGCCATGTCTACCTACCGGTGAATTGGGGGGAGCGCTTTTCCAGAAAGTGCTGCACACCTTCCTTGAAGTCTTCGGTGTGGCGGCAGGCGGCGATTTCCAGGTCGGCGCTGCGGGTGGCCTGGCCCAACGTCTGGTAGCGGGCTTGGCGCAACTGATGTTTGATGATGCGAATCGAGCGCGGCGATGTGGCCGTGGCAATCTCCTGCACGCGCTGCATCACGGCGTTCAAGAAGCCCTCGGCCGGCAGCAGGTTGGCCAAGCCCATGCGTTCGGCCTCCTCGCCCAGGATCGTGCGGCCCGACAGCAGCAGGTCGGCCGCATGCATGGGGCCTATCAGGCGTGGCAAGAGCCAGGCCATGCCGTGCTCAGCCACGAGGCCGCGGCGGGCATAGGGTGCCGTGATCTTGGCGCCAGCCGCGACGTACCGCAGGTCGCAGTACAGCGCCAGACACAACCCGACGCCGGCCGTCGCGCCATTGATCGCGGCAACCAAGGGTTTGTCGAAATCCCACAGATAGCCGTAGCGCTGGGCCGCGTCCTCATCGGACGCGCCGGGCGCTCGGGTGTTGGTCTGGCCTGCGCGCAGCACCTGCATATCCATTCCGGCGCAAAAGGCCCGTCCTGCCCCGGTCAACACGGCGCAGCGCACGCCGTCATCCTGGTTGGCTTGCCGGATGGCCGATCGGAGTTCGGCTTCCAGCGTTGGCGTCCAGGCGTTCAGACGCTCGGGCCGGTGGATGGTGAGCACGGCGGCCCGGCCCACGACCGCGTATTGCAGTTCTGCGAAATCCACGTTTGTCTCCGATGTCGTTCTGGTGTCGGCGAGCGCCCAGTATTCCCGCGCACCTGCGGGTGGACAAGGCGGGACGAGTCCAGAATTTCGCTTATCGAAATCAAGGAGATGCGCCATGGCCGCAGGCGTCTCGACGCGGGCGTTGACGCGCGACACCGGCACCTTTGTGCGCAGCACACCGGGCAGCCAGTCGCTCGAGCGTGGGCTGCAACTGCTGCGTGCGTTCCGGCGTGGCGTGGGCGTCCTCACCAACGCTGAATTGGCCGACCGGACAGGTCTGCCGCGCCCGACGGTCAGCCGGCTGATGCGCTCGCTGGTGGACGCCGGCTTTCTGGCCTATGACGGGCAGCAAAAAGGCTACCGGCTGACCGCCGCATGCCTGAGCCTGGCCTTGTCGTACCGCAGTTCGCAGCGAGCGCTGGAAAAGGCCCTGCCGCTCATGCGCCAAGTCGCGCAAGGCCGACTCGTCAACGTTGGTCTCGCCGTGGCCGATCAGCTCGAAATGGTCTACCTCGATTCCGTGCGCTTGAGCCGACCGGGCCTCTTGCGGCGCATCTGTCCCGGCTCACGCATTCCCATTGCCAGCACCTCCCTGGGCTGCGCGTTCCTGGCTGGCATGCAGCAGCCTGCGCGCCTGGCCCTGTTGGCACAACTGGAGCGCCAACATGGCGCCGCTTGGCCGCGACTGAAGCGTGGTGTGGACACCGCCTTGCAGGCCATCCGGAAAAGCGGCTACTGCATTGCGCAGTGGCAGGCGGGCATGGCGGCAGTGGCGGCGCCGCTGCACATGCCGGGCGGCGGGTTGTATGCACTCAACGTCAGCTTTCCGAGCGCATCGCCGGTGCTGGACGACAGCATCGCGGCCCACGCGGGCCTGCTGCTGGCGCTGGTGGACGACATCCGAAAAGCCTGGGACAGCGATACCCTGTGACCTGGCTGCGTGAAGGCTCGCCACGCCATTCACAACCCGACGCTGCCTGGCTGGCAGGCCCCACGCAACGACGGATGGGGCGGCGCCGGGACATGCAGCGCATGCACATGCCGCTGCCATACGCCGCGCCGGTGTGGCTCGAGGCCCCGACCGATCGCGCACCGGCTGGACGCTACGCGGGTCGCACCTGGTCGCACCTGTTCGTGAAGGCCGCCGCTGCGCCGCATTCGATAGTGACCCGGCAGACGATGCCTGCGAAATGGCGCGGGTTCCGGATGTCCCTCGGCATGCCGCAGCGGCCTTGGCCCCGGAGCGCCCGGTTCGACCTCACTCCACCGTCACGCTCTTGGCCAAATTCCTGGGCTTGTCCACATCCGTGCCGCGCACGCAAGCGGTGTGGTAGGCCAGCAGTTGCAGCGGCACGACGTGCAGCAGCGGGCTCAACGGGCCGCCGTGCCCGGGCATGCGGATCACATGCAGACCTGCGCTGCTTTCGATGCAGGTGTCGGCATCGGCCAGCACATACAGCGTGCCGGCGCGGGCGCGCACCTCCTGCATGTTGCTCTTGAGCTTTTCCAATAGCGCGTCATTGGGCGCTACCGTCACCACGGGCATGGCGCTGGTGACCAGTGCCAGCGGGCCATGTTTGAGTTCGCCCGCAGGGTAGGCCTCGGCGTGGATGTAGCTGATTTCCTTGAGTTTGAGCGCCCCCTCCAATGCAATCGGGTAGTGCAGCCCCCGGCCCAGGAACAGGGCGTTTTCCATGCGGGCGAAATCCTGGGCCCAACTGATGAGTTGGGGTTCGAGCGCCAGCACGGCCTGCAGGGCTTTGGGCAGGTGGCGCATGGCTTGGAGGTGGGCGGCCTCCTGCTCTTGGCTCAGGCGGCCTTTGGAACGGGCCAGGGCCAGGGTCAGCAGAAACAGGCCCGCCAGTTGCGTGGTGAAGGCTTTGGTGCTGGCCACGCCGATCTCGACCCCGGCGCGGGTGATGTAGGCCAGCGGACATTCGCGCACCATGGTGCTGGTGGCCACGTTGCAGATGGTCAGTCGGTGCTGCATGTCCAGGGACTGCGCGTGGCGCAGGGCAGCCAGGGTGTCGGCGGTTTCGCCGGATTGGCTGATGGCGACGACCAGGCTGCGCGGGTTGGGCACGCTGGTGCGGTAGCGGTACTCGCTGGCCACTTCCACCTGGGTGGGGATGCCGGCGATGGCTTCGAGCCAGTATTTGGCAGTGCAGCCGCTGTAGTAGCTGCTGCCGCAGGCCAGGATCAGCACGCTGTCGATCTCTGCGAACACCTGCGCCGCAGCGCGCGCCTGATGCGGGTGGGCGCCGTCGAACAGTGCGGGGGTGATGTCTTCCAGTCCTTCGAGCGTGTCGGCAATCACGCGCGGCTGCTCGAAGATTTCCTTTTGCATGTAATGGCGGTACGGGCCCAGTTCGACTGCGCCGCTGTGGGCCTGCACCGTGCACACCGGGCGTTGCGCGGGCGTCAGGGGTTGGCTTGCGCCACCCTGCGTCTTGCCGGCAATCGCGTAGCGCCCCGGCTGCAGGTCTGCCAGATCGCCCTCTTGCAGGTAGACGATCTGGTCGGTCACGCCGGCCAGGGCCATGGCGTCGCTGGCCAGGAAATGCTCGGCGCCGTTCTTGCCCACGCCCAGGACCAGCGGCGAGCCTGCGCACGCGCCCACCACGCGGTGGGGTTCGTCCTTGTGCATCACGGCGATGGCGTAGGCGCCATGCAACTGCACCACGCTGGCCTGCACGGCGGCCAGCAGGTCGCCGCTGTAGTGGCTGTCGATCAGATGCGCGATGACCTCGGTGTCGGTCTGGCTGGTAAACAGATAGCCGCTGGCTTGCAGGGCTGCGCTCAGTTCTTCGTGGTTTTCGATGATGCCGTTGTGCACGAGGGCCACGCGGCCCTCCGCGTCTCCGGCCTTGCCCTGCGCGTCTCCGGCCTTGCCCTGCGCATCTCCGGCCTTGCCCTGCGCGTCTCCCGCGCGGCCCGCTGCGTCTCGAGCGCTGCCTGCCGTTGCTCCTGCATGTCCCCGGCCATGGCTGAAATGGGGGTGGGCGTTGTGCTGCGCAGGCGCACCATGGGTGGCCCAGCGGGTGTGGGCAATGCCGGTGGCGCCGTCGATATGCTCGGCCTGCACCTGTTGCAACAACTCGGCCACGCGGGCTGTGCTGCGGGCGCGTTGCAGGCCCGCGCCACGGTGCGGCGCATGGCGGCTGGCGGCATGCACGGCCACGCCGCAGGAGTCATAGCCCCGGTATTCCAGCCGTTGCAGGCCCTGGACGAGAATGGGAACGATGTTGCGCGTGGAGACCGCGCCGACGATGCCGCACATGGTGGATGCCTCTTGGGTGGAAAGCGATGGTAACAAGGCGCAGGCGCTCAGCCTGGCTTGCGCGCCGATGCGGGTGCATATGCACCCTGGCCCGCGCTCCTGGCTTTGCGGCGCGCGTCCTTGCTCGCCTGGCGCTCGGCGTCCCGGGCCAGGGCGGCGGCGCGCCAAGCGTCGAATTCTCGCGGGGTTTCCAGTGTGATGCGGCCCAGGCTGGCGCTGCGGAAATCGGTCAGCACGATCTCGGCGGTCTTTTGCCGGTTCACTTGGCCGCCATCCTGCATGGCGCCGCGTTTGCGGCCAATGGCCTGGAGCAGTTCTTCGTCGTGCAGGCTGGCCAGGGCGTCTGCGGGCAGGCCGAGCCGGTAGCGTGCCTCCAGCAGCGGGGCATAGTGCCGTTGCAGACGGCGCAGCAGTTGCAGCGCGACCAGTTCTTCGTCGTAGGCATTGCGGCCTATGGCGCCGCTGGCGGCCAAGTGGTCGCCGCTCTCGGGCACGATGATGCGCGGCCACAGCATGCCCGGCGTGTCCCACAGGTAGAAGTCATCGGCCAGCGTGATGCGTTGCTCCTGTCGGGTGACGCCGGCTTCGTCGCCGGTCTTGGCCTGGCGCTTGTGGCTCAGGCGGTTGATCAGCGTCGACTTGCCCACGTTCGGCACGCCGCAGATCAGCACACGCATGGGCTTGGCCATGCCGCCCCGGTGGGGCGCCAGCCGGTGGCAGTCGGCTATCAGTTGGCGGACGGGCGCAGGCCCGGATGCGTCCAGTGCCACGGCGCTGGTGCCGTCCTGGGCCTGGTACCAGGCCAGCCACAGCGCGGTGCGCTCGGGGTCGGCCAGATCCTGCTTGTTGAGCACCTTGAGCCTGGGTTTGCGGCCGGTAAGCTCGGCCAGCAGCGGATTGGCGCTGGAGCCTGGCAGGCGCGCGTCGAGCACCTCGATCACGGCATCGATGTCCCCGATGCGTTCGGTGATGGCTTTTCGGGTCAAATGCATGTGACCGGGGAACCACTGTATGGCCATGTGCGGGGGTGCTTTCATGTGTCACGACCATCGATATGTCACGACCATCGTATCGGCAAACGCTCATGCCGAATGGGTCGTCGCGCAAACCCACCGGCCTGCCCGCCGGCAGCGACGCTGGTGCCAGGCGCCAAGCATGGCTGCTGGTGAATTTTCTCTCATGCCACACCCGATAGCGCCATCCAGCCGCAATAGCTGACGTACAGCCCCAACGACACGATCAGGGCGCTTGAGACATAAGGCACCCTGCGCGCAAACTCGCCAAAACCTGACCAGCGCCTGGAAACATGGCGCACGCTGATGGCAGCGACAACGCCAGACAACACCATCGTCAGCGCCAGACCGATGCTGAAGCACAGCACCAGCGTGGCCCCCAGCGCGACTTGCTTGAGTTGCAGGCACAGCAGCAATACGGTGATCGCTGCCGGGCAGGGAATCAATCCACTGGTGATGCCAAAGAGCATGATTTGGCGATTGCTTGCCTTGCCGTCACCAAAGCGCTGCCGGATCTCGTTGGCATGTGCCAGCTCATGCGGGTCCTGGCCAGCGGATGCAGCGCCTTCAGGCAGGGCGGCATGACCATGGTGATGCGACCCACGCCAGGTTCGCCACGCCATCCAGACGGCAATGGCGACGATCGACATGCCGGATGCCAATTGAAAGTACGGCTCGGAGGATTCGGCATTCCACTGGCTGCGCATGCCAAGGAAGGCAAGCAGCCACACCACGGCGGTATGCGAGACCATGGCCGCCAAGCCAAGCATGATGGCCTGGCCCACGGTGCCGCGAATGGCAACGATGAAAGCGGCCATCACCGCCTTGGAATGCCCCGGCTCAAGCCCATGCAAAGCGCCCAACGAAATGGCGCCGGGAATGAAAAGCCAGGCGCTGCCAACGCCCTGTTGCAGTAAATCCGTCATGCCGGGACCCCTTATAAATACTTGGTGATTTCCTTGAATTCGCGGATGGCTCGACCAGAGTCCCTGGGGTTGTCGCCGATGGCGTGTTCAAGACAATGCTCGATGTGATCGTGAACCAGTGCTTTTTTTGCGTTGCCAAGCGCGCTCTCGACCGCTTGCAACTGCTGGGCGATTTCCAGGCAACTGCGTTCTGCCTCGAGCATCGCGATGATGCCCTTGAGGTGGCCTTCGGCACGTTTGAGGCGCTTGATGATGTCGGGGTGCGATGTGTGTGTGTTCATCTGTCCATATCCTATGCTGGAGGGGAGGATACCAGGGTCCCGGACATGCAGATCACCATCGGCCCGGTTTGCCGTGCGGCTTCGACCGGGCGTGTGCTGGGCGTGTTCGCCGCGTGCGGATGGTCGACCGCGCGCATGAGGGCCGCCCGGCGTCTCTCGTCCACCGCCACACGGGCTGCGTCGGTCAAGCGCGGAACGGTCTGCCGGATGGCGGCATTTGTAGGCAGCGCTGGGGGATGGCAGCGGCAAGGGTTGGGAAATGGATCGTTGCTTGAAGGGGTCTCGGCACGGGCGAACGATCGTCTGTGGTCTTTTTGCCAGTCACTTCACATAATTATCGAAAATTATGCTGATTGACCGACAATCTTGGCGGTTGCCGTATTTTTGAATGATGATGGTTGCCGAAACTGCCACCGGGGCGCCTCCGGGCTTTCCGGTCAACCCCCGAAAAACCAAGGGTAAACCCTGATCATCCCACCCCGGCCCCTGCCCGTTACACGATCGCGTTGCCTGCTTTTTTCACCCGCCTGGCCTGTCTGCTCTCCACATGCGCCCTACCCCCGACTCCCTGCACAACGCCGCCGCCGCGCGGCTGCGCGCGCAAATCTTCGCGGGGGCGCTGGCGCCGGGCAGTTTTCTCGACGAGGCCGCCCTGTGCGAACGGCTGGCCATTTCGCGCACTCCGCTGCGCGAGGCGCTCAAGGTGCTGGTGGCCGAAGGTCTGCTGCGCCACGAGCCGCGCCGGGGCTGCTTTGTGGCCGAGGTCAGCGAGCGCGATCTGGACGAGATCTTCCCGGTGATGGCATTGCTCGAAGGCCGCGCCGCGCACGAGGCCACGCGCCGGGTGGGCGGCGCAGATGTGGCCGCGCTGGAGGCCCTGCACCAGCGGCTGCAACTGTGCGCGGAGCAGGGACGCATCCCGGACTATTACGAGGCGAACTACGCCATTCACGAAGCCTTCATCACGCTGGCCGACAACCGCTGGCTGGCCCAGGTGATTGGCGATCTGCGCAAGATCCTGCGCCTGGCGCGGCTCCAGCAACTGCATGCGCCGGGCCGGTTGCAGCAAAGCCTGGCCGAGCATATGGCCGTGTTCGCGGCGCTCAAGGCGCGCGACTGCAACGCCGCCGAACAGGCCATGCGCGAGCATCTGTTGCGCCAACGCGCTGCGCTGCGCGACATTGCCCGTCAACAACCATCCAGGCTGACACCATGATGCACAGCACCCCCGAATGGATCGCCCGCAGCGTGTCCCGCCTGCGCAGCATCACGCCGCCTGCCCACAAGGCAGGTGGCAAGGCACCCGACAAGGCGACCGATGAGGCAGGCGACAAGGCCGCCAAACCCGCCCCATCCGTGGCCGACGGCGCCGCGCCGCGCTCGACGCACGAGCGGCTGCATGCCACGCTGCGGCGCGGGCAGGAGGCGCTGCCGCCGCGCGCATTGCGCCGCCTGCTGACCGACTTGCAAGAGGTGGTGGCCCCGCAGGTCAGCGAGCACGAAGGCGGGCGCCGCGCCCAGGCCGTGGCCGCGTGGTACGCGCAGGCCGAGCCCGGGCAGCGGCGCGACATGTGGCTGCTGATGTGCGAGCAGTTCGCCCCCGACGCCACGCGCTTCGAATCGGCGCGCCAGCGGTACGAGGCTGCGGCCGGCACGGACGAAGAGGGCCAGGCCGAGATCAGCCTGCGCCGCGCCCTGGTCTCGCAGCGCACGCGGCTGTTGCAGCGCTTTGCGGTGTTCCCCGAGGGCCTGCGCTTTTTGCTCGACATGCGCGCCGAGCTGCTGCCGCTGCTCAAGTCTGACAAGCGTCTGCTGGCGCTCGATGCCGAACTCGAGCATCTGTTTGGCACCTGGTTCGACGTGGCCTTTCTGGAACTGCGCCGCCTGTCCTGGGATTCGCCGGCCTCGCTGATCGAAAAACTCATCAAGTACGAGGCGGTGCACGACATCCGCAGTTGGGCCGACCTGAAAAACCGGCTCGACTGCGACCGCCGCTGCTACGGCTTCTTCCACCCCCGGCTGCCCAGCGAGCCGCTGATCTTCGTCGAGGTGGCCCTGGTCGATCGGATATCGCACAGCATCGCGCCGTTGCTGGACGAGGCAGCGGCACCGGCCGACCTGTCCAAGGCCACCACGGCGATCTTCTACTCGATCAGCAACACCCAGACCGGGCTGCGCGGCGTGGGCTTTGGCGACGCGCTGATCAAGCATGTGGTGCAGACGCTGACGGCCGAATTCCCCCGGCTGCGCACCTTTGCCACGCTCTCGCCGATTCCGGGTTTTCGCGCCTGGCTGGGCAAGCATGCCGGCGCCATGATCGAGCGCCTGGACGACAAGCGCCGCGCCGAGCTGGGCCGCGCGCTGGGCGTCGAGCACCCGCAGGCCGCGCCGCTGCTGGCGGCCAGCGACAAGGCGCTGGAGCTCGATGCCAAATCACCCGTGCGGCAACTGCTGCAGGAATGCGCCGCGTACTATCTGGGCCGCGCGATGCAGGAGGGCAAGCCGCTGGACCCGGTGGCGCGCTTTCACCTGGGCAACGGGGCGCGGGTCGAGCGGCTCAATTGGGCCGGCGACCCCTCGTCCAAGGGCTTGAAGCAGTCCTATGGGCTGATGGTCAATTACCTGTACGACCTCAAGCGCATCGACAAGCACCGCAGCCTGCTGGCGCAGGGCACGGTGCCGGTGTCGGCTGGTATCGACAGCCTGTGCCACGATCGATGATTGATATCTTGGCGCGGCCCCGGCCGGCCCTGGGCGATTTTGCTGACGACGAAGGAGACGAGAAAGAATGAGCAACGGGACAATCCAGCGCCGGGCGGCCCTGCTCGGCATTGCCGCAGGGCTGGGCCGGGCCGGCAGCAGCCGGGCGCAAAGCAACTGGCCCGCCCGGCCGGTCACCTTGGTGGTGCCATTTCCTGCCGGGGGTGGCACCGACGCATTTGCCCGGCCACTGGCGGCGCAGTTTGCCAAAAACACCGGCAAGACCCTGGTGGTAGACAACCGTGGCGGCGCCGGCGGCACGCTCGGGGCGAGCTTCGCCGCCCGGGCCGCGCCGGACGGCTACACCCTGTTCATGGGGGCCGTGCACCATGCGATTGCCCCTGCCATGTACCCCAGGCTCGATTACGACATCGAAAAAGACCTGATCGCGCTGGCCCTGCTGGCCAATGTGCCCCAGGTCGTGGTGGTCCACCCGGGGACGCCCTCGGCCAACTTCCGGCAGTTCCTGGAGCATGTCAAACGCCACCCGGCCAAGCTCAATTACGGCTCGGCCGGGGCTGGCACCTCGCACCATCTGGCCGCTGAGCTGTTCAAGCAGCAAACCGGCACCTTCATCACCCATATTCCCTATCGCGGCGCAGGCCCGGCGCTGCAGGACTTGATCGCCGGCAATGTCGACATGATGTTCGACGGCCTGGGCTCATCGGCCACGCATATCAAGAGCGGGCGCATCAAGGCGCTGATGGTCTCGGGCGCCCGGCGCAACCCGGCCTTGCCGGATATTCCCTGCGCCGCCGAAGTGGGTTTGCCCGACTACACCGTGACCACCTGGTACGGCCTGTGGGCGCCCCGGGGCACGCCCGCCGAGGTGCAGGCGCGCATCGTCGATGAAATCCAGCGCCTGGGGAGCGCCGAAAACATCAAGGCCCTGTGGGCCAGCAACGGCGCGGACTACGGCGGCATGACGCAGCAGCAGTTCGGCGCCTTTGTCGGCAGCGAGCTCAGGCGCTGGGCCCAAGTGGTCAAGACTGCCGGCGTAAAGCCCGATTGAGATCGATGCCGCTGCATTGCGCAGCATTCAGAGTATCGAAACGAGTTGCAGCGCATGATTTCCGTGCACCAACAGCCATCGAAAACAGAGTCGATGCATCACTGCCACAAACCCTGCCATCCACCTGCCATGACGACCGGACACAATCTTTTCAGCGCCCTGCGCGCCGCCTTCCCTGCCGACCTCGACGGCACTGCCGTGGAAACCAGCGCGCCCGACGGCAGCGTGCTGCGCTACAGTTGGCGCGACCTGGACCATGCCAGCGCGCGCATCGCCAACCTGCTCGCGGCGCTGAAACTGCCCGAACGCAGCCGCGTCGCGGCGCAGGTGGAAAAGTCCGTCGAGGCCCTGCTGCTCTACCTGGCCACGCTGCGTGCCGGCCACGTGTTTTTGCCGCTGAACACCGCCTACCGCAGCGCCGAGATCGCCTACTTCATCGACAACGCCGAGCCTGCCGTGGTGGTGTGCACCCCCGGCAACTTCAGTTGGGTCAGCAAGATCGCCTTCACCCGGGGCACGCAGCATGTTTTCACGCTCGGTGACGACCGCAGCGGCAGCCTGCTCGAGCGCGCCAGCGCGCATGGCGCGCAGCACCAGCCGGTGCCGCGCCAGGCCGACGACTTGGCCGCCATCGTCTACACCAGCGGCACCACGGGCCGCAGCAAGGGCGCGATGCTCACCCATGGCAACCTGCTGTCGAATGCGCTGGTGCTCAAGGACTACTGGGGCTTTCGGCCCGGCGACGTGCTGCTCCACGCGCTGCCGATCTTTCATGTGCACGGCCTGTTCGTGGCCATCCATGGCGCGCTGATCAACGCCAGCAAGATGATCTGGCTGGCCAGGTTCGACCCTCGGGCGGTGCTGGCCGCGCTGCCGCGCACCACGGTTTTCATGGGTGTGCCCACGTTCTACGTGCGCCTGCTGGCCGAGCCGGGGCTGGACCGGCAGGCCGCCAGCCGGATGCGCCTGTTCATCTGCGGCTCGGCCCCGCTGTTGATCGAGACCTTCGACGCCTGGCAGCAGCGCACCGGCCACTCCATCCTGGAGCGCTACGGCATGAGCGAGACCCTGATGCTCAGTTCCAACCCCTACGGCGCCGATGCGCGCCATGCCGGCCAGAGCGAGCGGCGCGGCGCCACCGTCGGCTTTGCGCTGCCCGGCGTGGGCCTGCGCGTGGCCGACGCTGCCGACCAGCCCCTGCCCGTGGGCCAGATCGGCCAGATCCAGGTGCAAGGCCCGAACGTGTTCAAGGGCTACTGGCGCATGCCCGAGCAGACGGCCGAGGCTTTCACCGGCGCGGCGCCGGGCGACCGATGGTTCAAGACCGGCGACCTGGGCCAGTTCGATGAACGCGGCTATCTGAGCATCGTCGGGCGCAGCAAGGACTTGATCATCAGCGGCGGCTACAACGTCTACCCGGCCGAGATCGAAGGCTGCATCAATGCGCTGCCCGGCGTGGCCGAGAGTGCGCTGGTGGGCGTGCCCCACCCCGACTTCGGCGAAGTCGGCGTGGCCGTGGTGATTGCCAAGCCGGGCGCCGCGCTCGACGGCGAAGCCATCATCGCCACGCTGCGGGCGCAGTGGGCCAACTTCAAAACGCCCAAACGCTGCTTTGTCGTCGACGAACTACCCCGCAACGCGATGGGCAAGGTGCAAAAAAACCTGCTGCGCGAGCAGTACCGGGGGCTGTTCCTTTGAGCGCGTCTTTGCAAAATCAGTACTTTACGCCCAGGCTTTAGCCGCTACAATGGGCCTCTCACGACCAGCCGGGCGGGTACAGCACCACCGCCCGTTTTTTTTGGTCGAATGCTTTTGGAACTCGAAGCTGTCGGGGAGGAGTCCCCCGGGGGTTATCGGGTTTTTCGTCGTTGCGGGATTGAACTGGACAAGTGGCATCGTGGCTTTGCAGCAAATCGTTGAACCCATAGTGACGGGACTGGGCTATGCGTTGGTGGAGATCGAGCGCTCTGCCGGCGGCCTGTTGCGCGTCACCATCGATTTGCCTTGGCCTGCGCCCAATGGCGCGGCAGCGGAGCCGGCGCCGGACGGCGCGCTGGCATTGGAGCCGGCACCGTCCGGCGCGGGGACATTGGACACCGCGCCGGACGGCGCGACGGCATTGGAAACCGTTCCGAGCGGCGCGACGGCATTGGAAACCGCGCCGAACGGCGCGGTGTCGACCCCGGCGCAGTCCGTGACGCTCGAAGACTGCGAGAAGGTCACGCGCCAGTTGCAGTTTGCGCTGGAGGTCGACGGCGTGCAGTACCAGCGCCTGGAGGTTGCGTCGCCCGGCATCGATCGGCCGTTGCGCGGCGAGCAGGACTTGCTGCGCTTTGCCGGTTCGGTCATCGACATCACGCTGAAGGCGCCGATCGGCGGCGCCGCAGCGGGAAAGGTGGGCGCCACCCGCAAGAAGTTTCGCGGCACGCTGGAGCGGACGGCCTCGGGGGGCTGGCAGATCGTCTGGAGCGACGCGCCGCCGCCCAAGCCCGGCCAGAGGGTCGGCAAGAAGCGCTTGCCCGCGCCGTTGCAGGCGCTGGGCTTCAGCCTCGATGAGGTACGGGATATGCGTCTGGCGCCCATCGTCGATTTCAAGGGGCGCACAGGCAAGGCCGGGGCAGCGCCGGCGGGTTGAATGTGAGTGGGGTGGTGCCGCGTTGCACGGCGCGGCACCGGCCTTCGGATGGTTGAACCAGGAGAGTCGTCGCATGAGTCTCGAATTGTTGATGTTGATCGATGCCATTTCGCGCGAAAAGAATGTCGAGCGCGATGTGGTGCTGGACGCCGTGGAGTCGGCCTTGGCCCAGGCGACCAAGAAGCTCTACCAGGGCGAGGTGGACATTCGCGTGGCCGTGGATCGCAAAAGCGGCGGCCATGAGACGTTCCGCCGCTGGCTGGTGGTGCCCGACGAGGCGGGACTGCAAAACCCCGACGCCGAAGAACTGCTGATGGATGCCAAGGAGCGCATCGCCGACATCGAAGTCGGCGAGTACATCGAAGAAACCGTCGATTCCGTGCCGATAGGCCGGATTGGCGCGATGGCGGCCAAGCAGGTGATCTTGCAGAAAATCCGCGACGCCGAGCGCGAAATGCTGCTCAACGACTTCATGTCGCGCGGCGAGAAGATCTTCACCGGCACCGTCAAGCGCATGGACAAGGGCGACATCATCGTCGAGTCCGGCCGCGTCGAAGGGCGCCTGCGCCGCAGCGAGTTGATTCCGAAGGAAAACCTGCGCAGCGGCGACCGTGTGCGCGCGATGATCATGGAGGTCGACCTGAGCCTGCGCGGCGCGCCCATCATTTTGTCGCGCTCGGCCCCGGAATTCATGATCGAACTGTTCCGCCAGGAAGTGCCCGAGATCGAACAAAGCCTGCTGGAGATCAAAAGCTGCGCGCGCGACCCCGGCTCGCGCGCCAAGATCGCCGTGCTCTCGCACGACAAGCGGGTCGATCCGATCGGCACCTGCGTCGGCGTGCGCGGCACGCGCGTGAACGCCGTGACCAACGAGCTCGCCGGCGAGCGTGTCGACATCGTGCTGTGGTCTGAAGACCCGGCCCAGTTCGTGATCGGCGCGCTGGCGCCGGCGAATGTGTCCTCCATCGTGGTCGATGAAGAAAAGCACGCGATGGACGTGGTGGTCGACGAGGAGAACCTGGCCATCGCCATTGGCCGCGGCGGCCAGAACGTGCGCCTGGCCGCCGATCTGACGGGCTGGAAGATCAACATCATGGACGCCGCCGAGTCGGCGCAAAAGCAGGCCAAAGAGAGCGACACGGCGCGCCGGCTGTTCATGGAAAAGCTCGATGTCGACGAGGAAATCGCCGACATCCTGATCGCCGAGGGTTTCAACAGCCTGGAAGAAGTGGCCTATGTGCCGTTGCAGGAAATGCTGGAGATCGACAGCTTCGACGAAGACACCGTCAACGAACTGCGCGCCCGGGCCAAGGATGCGCTGCTGACGATGGAAATCGCCCGCGAGGAAAGCGTCGAGGAGGTCTCCCAGGACCTGCGCGACCTCGGCGGCCTGTCCCCGGCGCTGATCGCCCAATTGGCCAAGGGCGGGGTGCATACCCGTGACGATCTGGCCGATCTGGCCATCGATGAACTGACCGACCTGACCGGACAGTCCGAAGAGGAAGCCAAAGCCTTGATCATGAAGGCGCGCGAACATTGGTTCGCGGGGCAAGCGTAAAGGCCAGGGAGGCCGAACCCAATATGTCCAGCAATACCGTCGCCGAGTTCGCCACCGAACTCAAAAAATCGCCTGCAACCCTGCTCGATCAACTCAAGGCAGCGGGCGTGGGCAAGGCCGCCCTCTCCGATGCGTTGACCGAATCGGACAAGCAAAGGCTGCTCGCCTACCTGCAAGCCAGCCATGGCACGACCTCCGTCGACCGCAAAAAGATCACGCTGGTCAAAAAGTCCACCAGCGAGATCAAGCAGGCCGACGCCACCGGCAAGGCGCGCACGATACAGGTGGAGGTGCGCAAAAAGCGCACCTTCGTCAAGCGCGACGATGCCCAGGAGGGCGCGGCCGACGGCGCGGGTTCTGCCGCATTCGCCGAGCCGGAGCATCCGGCGCCTGCCGCGCAGCACGACGTGCCAGAGGCGCCCGCCGAACAGGCGCAGGCCGATGCTGCGCCGGCAGCGGACGGCGCCGCGCCGGCCCTGTCCAGCGAGGACCAGGAACTGGCCCGGCGTGAGGAGCAAGCACGCCACCAGGCCGAACTGATTCGCCGCCAGGAGGCCGAACTGGCCGCCAAGCGTGCCGCACGCGAGGCGCGGGAAAAGCGCGAGCGCGAAGCCGAAGAGCGCGCCGCCGCCTACGCCGCCCAAGAGGCCGAAAAGAAAGCGGCGGCCTCGGCCGTCAAGCAAGTGGCGACCCGCGAGCAGGCGGCCGAGGCCACTGCGCGCAACGCGGCCCAGTTGCAGGCGCGCGCGAAGGCGGCGGCCGAATCGAAGGCCCGCTCGGACGAAGAAGCGGCCCGCGCCGCCGATCTGGACGCCCGCCGCCGCAAGGCCGAGGCCGAAGCGGCCGCCATCCGCTCGATGCTGGCCACGCCCAAGAAGGCGGTCATGGTCGCGAAAAAACCCGAGCCGCCGCCCAAGCCCGTGCCCAAGCCCGCTGCCGCCGCAGGCGATGCCAAAAAAGGCACGCTGCACAAGCCCGCCGTCGGGGCCACGCGCACGGCTGCCGGGGCCGCACGCGCCGGCGCTGCGGCCGGCGCGCCGGGCGCAGGCAAGGAAGTCAAGTCGGCCAAGCTGTCCTCGAGCTGGGCCGGTGACCCGGCGAAAAAGAAGGAAATCAAGACCCGTGGCGACAGCAGCGGCGGCGTCGGGCGCAACAACTGGCGCGGCGGCCCGCGCGGGCGCCGTGGCGACAGCCGCGATCAGCGCGACGAGCATCTGCAGGCAGCGCCGGCGGAGACGCGCATCATCGAAGTGCATGTGCCCGAAACCATCACCGTGGCCGAGGTGGCGCACAAGATGTCGATCAAGGCCTCGGAGGTCATCAAGGCGCTGATGAAGATGGGCCAGATGGTCACCATCAACCAGCCGCTGGACCAGGACACGGCGATGATCGTGGTCGAGGAACTCGGCCACAAGGCGGTGGTGGCGGCGCTCGACGACCCCGAAGCCTTCGCCGACGATGATGTCGCGCAGCAAAGCATCGAGGTGCTGCCGCGCGCCCCGGTGGTGACGGTGATGGGCCACGTCGATCACGGCAAGACCTCGCTGCTGGACTACATCCGCCGCGCCAAGGTGGCCGCCAGCGAAGCCGGCGGCATCACGCAACACATTGGCGCCTACCATGTGCAAACGCCGCGCGGCATGGTCTCGTTCCTGGACACCCCCGGCCACGAAGCCTTCACCGCCATGCGCGCCCGTGGCGCCCAGGCCACCGACATCGTGATCCTGGTGGTGGCCGCCGACGATGGCGTGATGCCCCAGACCCGGGAAGCCATCAAACATGCCAAGGCCGCCGGCGTGCCCATCGTCGTCGCCATCACCAAGGCCGACAAGCCCGACGCCAACCTGGACCGCGTCAAACAGGAACTGATCGGCGAGCAGGTGGTGCCCGAGGATTACGGCGGCGATTCGCCCTTTGTCGCGGTGTCGTCCAAAACCGGCCAGGGCATAGACGCATTGCTCGAGCATGTGCTGCTGCAGGCCGACGTGATGGAACTGAAGGCGCCGGTCGATGCGCTGGCCAAGGGCCTGGTGATCGAGGCCCAGCTCGACAAGGGCCGCGGCCCGGTGGCCACCGTGCTGGTGCAGTCCGGCACGCTCAAGGTCGGCGATGTGGTGCTGGCCGGCCAGACCTTCGGCCGCGTGCGCGCCATGCTCGACGAAAACGGCCGCCCGGCCAAGACGGCCGGCCCGTCGATCCCGGTCGAAATCCAGGGGCTGACCGAGGTGCCGCAGGCCGGCGATGAATTCATGGTGCTGACCGACGAGCGCCGGGCGCGTGAAATCGCCACCTACCGCGCCGGGCGGTTCCGCAACACCAAACTGGCCAAGCAGCAGGCGGCCAAGCTCGAACATGTGTTTGCCGACATGACGGCCGGCGAGGTCAAGATGCTGCCGATCATCGTCAAGGCCGATGTGCAAGGCTCGCAGGAAGCGCTGGCCCAGTCGCTGCTCAAGCTCTCGACCGACGAGGTCAAGGTGCAACTGGTGTACGCCGCCGTGGGCGCGATCAGCGAGTCCGACATCAACCTGGCGATCGCCTCCAAGGCCGTCGTGATCGGCTTCAACGTGCGCGCCGATGCTGGCGCCCGCAAGCTGGCCGAAGGCAATGGCGTGGCCCTGCACTACTACAGCATCATCTACGACGCGGTCGATGAATTGCGCGTGGCGATGTCCGGCATGTTGGCGCCCGAGCAGCGCGAGGAGATCATCGGCACGGCCGAGATCCGCACGGTGTTCACGGCATCGAAGATCGGCACCGTGGCCGGCTCCTACATCACCTCCGGCATGGTGCATCGCAACGCCAGGTTCCGCCTGCTGCGCGCGAACGTGGTGGTGCATACCGGCGAAGTCGACTCGATCAAGCGCCTCAAGGACGATGTCCGGGAAGTCAAGGAAGGCTTCGAGTGCGGCATCAAGCTCAAGAACTACAGCGACATCCTGGAAGGCGATCAGCTCGAATTCTTCGACATCAAGCAAATCGCGCGGACGCTGTAAGCAATGGCTGGCAAAAAACCCTCGCACCGGGCCTTCAAGGTGGCCGACCAGATACAGCGCGATCTGACGCAGTTGCTGGCGCGCCTGAAAGACCCGCGCCTGGGCCTGGTCACGCTGCAAGGCGTGGAGATCAGCCCGGACTACGCCCACGCCAAGGTGTTCTTCAGCCTGCTCACTGGCACGCCGGAGCAAACGCAGGCGGCGCTCGATCAGGCGGCGGGCTTTTTGCGCAACGGCCTGTTCAAACGGCTGCAAATCCACACCGTGCCCACGCTGCACTTCGTCTTCGACCGCAGTTGCGAGCGCGCGGCCGACATGAACGCGCTGATTGCCAAGGCGGTCTCCACGCGCGCCAAAGAGGATTAGCCATGCCGCCAGCGTCCCGCACCCGGGTGCAGCGGCGCCCCGTGCATGGGGTGCTGCTGCTCGACAAACCGCTCGCCCTGTCGAGCAACCAGGCCCTGCAAAAAGCCAAATGGCTGCTGCGCGCGGAAAAAGCCGGCCATACCGGCACGCTCGACCCCTTGGCCACCGGCGTGCTGCCGCTGTGCTTTGGCGCGGCCACCAAATTCAGCCAACTACAGCTCGATGCCCCCAAGACCTACGAAGCCATCGCGCTGCCGGGCGTGACCACGAGCACCGGCGACGCCGAGGGCGCGGTGCTGCAACGCTGCGCCGTCGACCCGGCGCAACTGGCGCCGGAGCGCTTGTCGGCCGTGCAGCGGCAGTTCACCGGCCCGATCAGCCAGTTGCCGCCGATGCACAGCGCGCTGAAAAAGGATGGCCGGGCGCTGTACACCTACGCGCGCGCAGGCATTGCGCTCGAGCGCGCCGCGCGCGCCGTCGTCATCCATGCGCTCGAACTATCGCTGGTGCAGCACGCTCCTGCGCAGACAGCCATCAAGATCGCAGTGACCTGCAGCAAAGGCTGCTACATCCGCACGCTGGCCGAGGACATCGGCGCCGCGCTGGGCTGCGGGGCGCACCTGAGCGCGCTGCGCCGCACCGACAGCGGCGGCATCGGGATCGAGCGCTGCATCAGCCTGGAGCGGCTCCAAGCCCTGCCCGAAGCCGAGCGCCTGGCCTGCCTGCAACCGCCGCAATCGCTGCTGACCCGGCATCTGCGCGTCACGCTCGACAGCGACAATGCAGCGCGCTTTCTGTCCGGCCTGCCGCGCCGTGGGGCCTGGCCCGACGCCCCGGCCGTGGCCGTGTTTGGCGCCGATCCGCCGGCATTGCTGGGGGTGGGCCATATCGCGGGCGGCTGTTTGCTGCCCGACAGATTGCTCAGTGCGCTGGAAATCGCCCAAATCCTGGCAAGCCAGCCGCAGCGACAGGACTGCGGCATATTGGAAGAAACATGACCACACCCATCCGCAACATCGCCATCATCGCCCATGTCGACCATGGCAAAACCACCATGGTCGATCAGTTGCTGCGCCAGTCCGGCACCTTTGCCGAGCACGAAAAAATCGTCGACACCGTGATGGACAACAACGCCATCGAACGCGAGCGCGGCATCACCATCCTGGCCAAGAACTGCGCCGTGAGCTGGCGCGGCACGCATATCAACATCGTCGACACCCCGGGCCACGCAGACTTCGGCGGCGAAGTCGAGCGGGCGCTATCGATGGTCGACGGCGTGCTGCTGCTGATCGACGCCCAGGAAGGCCCCATGCCCCAGACCCGCTTCGTGACCAAGAAAGCCTTGGCGCTGGGGCTCAAGCCGATCGTGGTGGTCAACAAGGTGGACAAACCCGGCGCCAACCCCGACAAGGTGGTCAACGCCGCGTTCGACCTGTTCGACAAGCTCGGCGCGACCGACGAGCAACTCGACTTTCCGGTGGTCTACGCCTCGGGCATCAACGGCTGGGCCGCGCTCGAAGAAGGCGCGCCCGGCGAGCAGTGGGGGCCCGACATGTCGGCGCTGTTCGACACCGTGCTGCGGCATGTGCCGGCGCAGGCCGGGGATCCGGCGGCGCCGCTGCAACTGCAAATTTCGGCGCTCGATTTTTCGAGCTTCGTCGGGCGCATCGGCGTCGGGCGCATCAGCCAGGGAACGATCCGCCCCGGCATGGAGGTGCAGGTGATGCAAGGCCCCGAGGGCCAATCCGGCAAGGGCCGCATCAACCAGGTGCTGACCTTCCAGGGCCTGGACCGCGTGCAGGTCACGCAGGCCGGCCCGGGCAGCATCGTGCTGATCAACGGCATTGCCGACATCGGCATCGGCGTGACCGTGACCGACAGCGCCAACCCGGCCCCGCTGCCGATGCTCGAGGTCGACGAGCCCACGCTGATCATGAACTTTTGCGTCAACACCAGCCCGCTGGCCGGCCGCGAAGGCAAGTACGTGACCGGCCGCCAGATCTGGGACCGGCTGCAAAAGGAACTACAGCACAACGTGGCGCTGCGCGTCAAAGAGACCGGCGAGGACGGCGTCTTCGAAGTGGTCGGCCGGGGCGAACTGCACCTGACCATCCTGCTGGAGAACATGCGCCGCGAAGGCTACGAACTGGCCGTCTCCAAGCCCCGCGTGGTCTACAAGGACATCGGCGGCGTGCGCTGCGAGCCCATGGAACTGGTCACGGCCGACATCGAAGAAACCCACCAGGGCGGCGTGATGCAGGCCCTGGGCGAGCGCCGGGGCGAGCTGGTCAACATGGACAGCGACGGCCGCGGCCGGGTGCGCCTGGAATACCGCATACCGGCCCGTGGCCTGATCGGCTTTACCAATGAATTCCTGAACCTGACCCGGGGCACCGGCCTGATCTCGAACATCTTCGACGGCTACGAACCGCACCGGGGCGAGATCGGCGGGCGCAAGAACGGCGTGCTGATCGCGATGGATGACGGCGAGATATTCACCTACGCGCTGGGCAAGCTCGACGACCGGGGCCGCATGTTCGTGCGCGCCAACGACCCGGTGTACGAAGGCATGATCGTCGGCATCCACAGCCGCGACAACGACCTGGTGGTCAACGCCACGCGCACCAAGCAGTTGACCAACTTTCGCGTCTCCGGCAAGGAAGACGCGATCAAGATCACGCCCCCGATCGACCTGACGCTGGAGTACGGCGTGGAGTTCATCGAAGACGACGAACTCGTCGAGATCACACCCAAATCCGTACGCCTGCGCAAGCGCCACCTGCGCGAATCCGAGCGCAAGCGCGCCAGCCGGGCCTGAGCCGTCGCACCGATGCGCGAACTGAGCCATTCCCGCGCCGTGCTGCTGATGGTGGCCACCGCCCTGATGTGGTCCACCGCCGGCGTGGTCACACGCCACCTGGAGCATGCGCGCAGCTTCGAGGTCACCTTCTGGCGCAGCCTGTTCACGCTGCTGGCGCTGCTGGTCATCTTGCCGGCAATGCAGGGGCGGGCGGTGTTTGCGGCGATGCACAAAACCGGCCGCATGCTCTGGATATCGGGCCTGTGCTGGTGCGTGATGTTCACCGCCTTCATGCTCGCCATCATGCTGATGCCGGTGGCCAACGTGCTGCTGACGATGGCCGCAGGCCCGCTGCTCACCGCCTTGTTTGCGCGGGCATTCATCGGCCACCGGATCGCGCCACGCACCTGGGTGGCGATTGCCGTGGCGGGCCTGGGGATCGTCTGGATGTATGGCTCGCAGGTCACGGGCCTGCCGCTGGCCGGAACCATCGTGGCGCTGTGCGTGCCGGTGGCTGCGGCCACCAACTGGACGCTGGTGCAGCACGCGCAGCGCCATGGCCAGGCCGTGGACCTGGTGCCCGCCGTGCTCGTGGGCGCCGTGCTGTCGGTCGGCGCCACCCTGCCGCTGGCCCTGCCGCTGCAAGCCTCGCTGCACGACATCGGACTGCTGGCCCTGCTGGGCCTGGCGCAACTGGCCATCCCCTGCGTGCTGGCCGTGCGTTGCGCGCGCGTGCTCCGGGCGCCCGAGATCGCGCTGCTGAGCTTGCTGGAAGTGATCTTCGGCATCTTGCTGGCATGGCTGGGCGCGGGCGAAAAACCCGGCGCCGCCGTGCTGACCGGCGGCGCACTGGTGATCGGTGCGCTGGTATTCAACGAACTGCTGGCATGGAAGGATCAAAAATGACACCGACACCGACACCGGCATCGGCACCGCAGGACGAGGTGTGGAGCGAAGTGCGCGGCCAGGTCGGCTTCATCACCCTGAACCGTCCGCGCGCGCTCAACGCCTTGTCGCTGGCCATGGTGCGGGCGCTGATGCGCATTCTGCTGGCCTGGCAGAGCGACGCGCAGGTGCATGCAGTGGCGATACGCGGCAGCAGCAAGGACGGCCCCTTCGGCGCCTTTTGCGCCGGGGGCGACATCCGCTTCCTGCACCAGGCGGGCAGCCAGGGCGACCCGCAGTTGGAAGACTTCTTCACCGAGGAATACGCGCTCAACCACCTGATCCACAACTACCGCAAGCCCTACATTGCCTTCATGGACGGCATCGTGATGGGCGGCGGCATGGGCATCAGCCAAGGCGCCAGGCTGCGCGTGGTGACCGAGCGCACCCGGATGGCCATGCCCGAAACGGCCATCGGCCTGTTCCCCGATGTCGCAGGCGGCTACTTCCTGAGCCGCTGCCCCGGCCATGTCGGCGAATGGCTGGCGCTGACCGGCCAGACCATAGGCGCCGCCGACGCCATCGCCAACCAACTGGCCGACGGCTACCTGCGCGCCGACCAGCAAGCCGCCGTCTGGGACGCGCTGGGCAGGCAAAGCGACACCGACGGCACGGCGCTGGCGGACTTCGTGGCCGCCCGATCGAGCGCCGCAGACGCGCGCCCGGCGTGCGCCAGAGCGCAGATCGACGACTACTTTTCGCTGCCCGACGCAACGGCGATCGTGACCGCGCTCGAAGCCGCCCGCAGCGACTGGGCCAGCGCCACGGCCGCCACGCTGCGCCAGCGCTCGCCGCTGATGCTGCATGTGGTGCTCGAGCAAATCCGCCGCGCGCGCGGCATGGGCCTGGCCGACGAGTTGCGCATGGAGCGCGGCCTGGTGCGCCACTGCTTTTTCCTGCGCCCCGGCCGCAGCGAAACGCTCGAAGGCATCCGCGCACTGGCCATAGACAAAGACCATGCGCCCCGGTGGAACCCCGCCCGCATCGAAGACGTGACCCCGGCAATGGTGGCCCCGTTCTTCACCAGCCCCTGGCCCGCACACGCACATCCGCTGGCGCACCTGGCCTGACCGGCAGCGTGGCCGGCCCCGCGCGCCGGGTGTTGGCTTGGCGCGGCGGCGGCATCGTCCCCCATCCCCACGTCCCCATGGCCCGGCATCACCCCATGAGCCGTCCCCCACCCACGCCAAGGCCCGATCAGCGCGCGATCACGGGGGGCGGACTGCGGCTTTCCGGCCCGCGCCACGGTCTTTCTGCCCTTCATGGAAACCCCCGGGGAGAGCCTCATGCGAACCGGCGTTTCGATGGCCCGCCGCCTCTGGCTGGCGGCCACAGCAGCAGCAGCGGGAACCGAAGCCCGGAACGCTCGCATGCGCCTCGTCGGGCAACGGATCGGCACAGCATTTGGCCAGCGCATTCTTCGAGCCACTGGCCGAGGTGGAACCCATCCATGTGCCCTGCCGTGGTGGCGGCCCGGCACTGAACGATGTGATGGGCTGGCAGGCTCTGCTGTTCTTGGCCAACGTGGCGTCGTCGTTGGGGCATATACGGTCCGGGTGTCTGCGGCCGCTGGCGGTGACCGCCGGCCTGCGCTGCCGCTGGCACGCCCTCCATGCCCGGCGCACTGGAATACCTTCGCCTTCGGCTACGGTATGAGCGCCTTCGGGCGGCCGGGCGGCGATCGATGGAATACCTTCGCCTCCGGCTACGGTATGAGCGCCTTCGGGCGGCCGGGCGGCGATCGATGGAATACCTTCGCCTTCGGCTGCGGTATGAGCGCCTTCGGGCGGCCGGGCGGCCGGGCGGCGCTCATGCCCTGCTCATGCCTTGAGCCGGGCCAGCGCGCCCGCCGGCACCGGTTTGATCGGCGCCTGCGCGGTGAAAACGCCCAGGTGTTCGATGCCGGTCTGGCGGGCCTGGGCCAGCAACTGCGCAACGCTGTGCTGGCAATACCGTCCCTGGCAGTAACCCATGCCGCTGCGGCAGCCGAGCTTGACGCTGTTCACGTCGCTGACATGCGGGTTGTCGGCAAGAAATTCGCGGATGCTCCCGGCCGTGACCTCCTCGCAGCGGCAGACCAGCGTGTCGTCGCTGGCCAGTCGTGCCAGCGCGTCGAGCCGAGGCTCGAACAAGCGCAGCACCAGGTCGCTCCAGCGCCGCGCCTTGCCGAGCGCGCGCGCCGTCTGGCGCATGGCCCGGGCCAGGGTGGGTGACGGCTCCTGGCCGTGCAGCGTGGCCGCAATACCCAGCGCCGCCAACCGCCCTTGGAGAAAGGCCACCTCGGCGCCGCCGACCCCGGCCGGCTCGCCGGCCACGCAGACCCGCTCGACGCTGGTCCGCATCTGCTCGTCATGCCGGACGACCCAGCCGCCGGCGGCGGGGCGCCAGTGAACTGCGCAGCCGGCCTGGCGCGCCAGTTCGCTGGCGGCCAGCAAACCGTAGCCGATGACCAGGGTGTCGGCCTGCAGCACCCGCTCGGTGCCCGGCTGCACCTGCCATGCGCTGTCGACGCTGCCCAGCGTGACCTGCTCCACGGCCGGATCACCGTCGGCGCGCAGCACCAGGGTGCCAAAGCGGATCGGAACCCGGTGGCGCCGCAGGTTGCGCAAGGCTTTGGCGCTCTGGGCCAGCAGCCGCCAGTGGCCCGGGGCGGCGCGCCATCCGGCCAGCAGTTCTTGCAGCGCCGGCCGCGTGCGCGCGATGGCCAGCTCCAGAATCTCGCCGCCGGCCTGCACCAGCGCATCGGCCACCAGCAGCAACAGCGGGTGCGAGCCGGCGAGCACGAAGCGCTTTCCGGCGCGCAGGAACTGGCTTTTGAGCAGCGTCTGCATGCCGCCGGCGGACATCACGCCGGGCAAGGTCCAGCCGGCAAACGCCACGGGCAGGTCGTAGGCCCCGGTCGCGATCAGCAGCGCCCGGGCTTCGAGCAATTCGCTGTCGCCGGCGCCGGTGCCGGCAATGGCCACCTGCACGCGCCCCTGGCACGGGGGGGTGAACACGCCCCAGGCCGTGGTGCCGAGTCGCCACTGGATGGCCCGGCAGCGGCGCGCATGCTCCAGCAAAGGCGCGCCGAATGCGTAGCTGTCGAACGCGCTCGATGGCGGGCTGCAGAAGGTGGGCGGGGGCTGGCGGAAGATTTGTCCGCCTGCGTCATGCTGCTCGTCGACCACCACCACGGCCAGGCCATGCCGGGCGGCCGTCAGTGCGGCCGACAGGCCGGCCGGTCCGGCGCCGACGATGATCAGGTCGAAGGCCGGGGCTTGGGCGCCGGCTGCGGCGGCGGACTCGGCTCGTTCAGCCATGGTCTGGCAGCCCGATGCGCATCTGCGCGGCCACGCGCGTCATGCAGCTACGCACGGCGGGGCGGCCGTCGATGCTCACCAGACAGTCGAAGCACACGCCCATGTTGCAGACCGGCGCCCGTGGCGCGCCTGACGCGGTGCGGCGAAAGACGACGATGCCCGCAGCCAGCAGGGCCGTTGCCACCGTCTCGCCGGGATGGCATGGGGTGGCGACGCCATTGACATGGATGACGATGGGCGCGGGCCGGCGCACGCCGGCATGGATGCGGATGCGATCAGGCAAGGGTCAGACTCGCGAAGCGTTCAGGGTCGTAGGCGCGCAGGTCGAAAGCATCGGGCTTTCCGAGCAGTTTGTCGGCCAGGATGCGGGCGTAGGTCGGGGCCAGCGTGAAGGCCGAGCCGCCGGTGGCGACGAACAGGCCGGCGGCCTTGGGCACTGCGCCGAGCAACGGCAATTGGTCGGCCACCAGCGCGGTCGTGCCAGTCCAGACGCGCAGCACCGGCAGTTGCGCGACGGCGGGCACGACCGCGACCGCAGCGGCCATGTTGCCGCTCAGCGAGGGCAGCAGCAATTGCGGCCGGCGATCGAGATCGACCCAAGCACCGGTTTGCCGCAGCGCGGCCGGCCAGCCGCCGCCGATCAGGACATTGCCTTCGGGCGTTTGCTTGAGCGACAAGCGCCGTCCGGCATGCTGGACCAGGTGCGTGACCAAGGGCGCGGCCGGCGCGGTGACCGCCATGGTCAGCCCCACCGGAAACACCGGCAGCACGCTGCCGGCCATTTGCGCCAGCCGGCCGGTCCATGCGCCCGCTGCCAGCACCACCTGCTCGGCGTGGCAGACCCCGCCGTCGTCGAAAACGACGCGCCAGCGGCGGCCATTGCGGCACAGCGCTTGCACGCCCGTGCGCGCATGCACCTGCGCGCCCAGGCGCAGCGCAGCGCGGGCATAGGCCAGCGCACAGCGGCGCGGGTCGGCCTTGCCCTCGGCGGGGCAGAAGGCGGCTGCGACCACGGCAGCGCCCAGATAAGGCGCGCGCGCCCGCACGGCCGAGCGGTCGAGCAGTTCGGTCTGCAACCCCGCTGCCTGCTCCAACGCGATCTTGCGGCCCAGGCGCCGCACCTGCTCGGCGCTCTCGGCCACCATCAAGCCGCCTTGTTGCCGCACGCCCAGATCGGCGCCAAGCTCGGCCTCGAGCCGGCTCCAGGCGCGCAGCGCGTGCAGATGCAAGGGCATGGCCTCGGCCGCCTTGCGCGCCGCCAGCGCGCCGTTTTCCAGCATCCGGTACTCCAACTGGAAGTGCAGGCTGCCTGCGTTCTGGCCCGAAGCCTGGGCGTTGAGCTGGCCCTTGTCGACCAGCAGCACCTCGGTGCCGGCGGCCGCCAGCAGGTAGCTGACAGCACAGCCGAGCAGGCCGCCGCCGACCACCAGCGTGGCGATGCGCTCGGGCCGGCGCCCGACGGCCGACGGCACCCCGGTCATGCGCCGGCCAACGCGGCGGTGGCGATGCCCAGTCCTTCGAGGGTGGCACGCACCTGCGCGATGTCATCCGCCGTCAGTTCGAGCAGCGGCCGGCGGACATGGCCTGCGGGCACGCCGCGCAGGCGCAGCGCCGTCTTGAGAATGGCCTGCGCGCTGCCGAACCGGCCGGCGAAGTCCTGGTTGAACCAGGCTTTCATCAGCACCCGGTCGCGCTCGCCCAACACCAGCGCGCCGGCCTTGTCGCCGGCCGCCAGCAGGCGCCAGAAATCGGGATGGTCTGCGCCCAGCACGCCGCCGGCCCCCATCAGGCCGTCGCTGACCCCCAGCCGCGCCAGGTCCGCGCCGAGTTCCGTGGTCGGCATGTTGAAGTAGCGCACCTTGTCGCGCAGTGCGTAGGCCCCTTGCAGGAACAGTGCGAAATTTCCGGTCGAGTTCTTGATCGCCACGACATGATCGATCTCGGCCAGTTCTTCCAGCAGTTCGACATCCATGTCCACCACGCAGCCGCGCGGCCAGTTGTAGATGCAGATCGGAATGTCGGTGGCATCGGACACGTCGGTGTAGAACTGCACCAACTCGCGCCGGCTCGGCACGATGTAGGGCGGCGGCGTCAGCAAGATGCCATCGAGCCCGGCGCGCTCGGCCGCGCGCGCGTGGCCGATGGCCTCGGCCGCCGTGTAGGCATTGCAGCCGCCGAGCACGGTGATGCGCCCGGCGATCATGCGGCCGGCCTGGGCAAACAATTCGGCGCGCTCGGCCGCGCTCAGGCTGAACCATTCGCCCGAAGTGCCCGCCAGCACCACGCCGTGCATGCGCTCTTGCAGATACCACTGCAGTTGGGCGTCCAGCGCCGCCCAGTCCAGCGCCCCGCTGCGGGTGAAGGGGGTGGTGATGGCAGGGATGTAGCCTGCCCAGTCGACGGTGTTGCGGTGCATCGATCGGCAGGCTCAGTCCAAGGCCGCATCGGCTTCGATTTCGATCAGGAACTCGGGCAGCGCCAGCGCCTGCACGCCGATGAAGGTGTTGGCCGCAGGCAAGGCAGCGCCGTAGAAATCGACGATCTCCTTGCAGATCGGCACCAGTTGCTCCGGGCTGTGCTTGACCACATAGGTGCGCAAGCGCAGCACATTGGCCGGCGTCGCGCCGGCGGCGGCCAGCACCTGCTTGATGTTGGCCAGCACCTGGCGCGTTTGCGCGACCACGTCGGCGCCGCCTGCCAATTGGCCGTTGCGGTCCCACGCGACCTGGCCTGCCAGGTACAGCGTGCGCGAGCCGTTGTGCTGCACCATGTGCGAGAAGCCGAAGGCGACGCTGTCGTACATGGATTCGGGGTTGAAGACTTGTCTGGTCATGGTGTGGGCTGCGTCAGTGCGGGATGGAAAAAAACCGGGGCCGGCAACGACATCATCGGCCATGCACGACCAGTTCCAGGATGTTGCGCCACGGGTCGAGGAAGTACTGGAACTGCGACCCCGCCGTCGGGCCATCGGCGAAGGCGATGCGCTCCAGGACGGTGCAGCCGTTGTCGCGCAGCCGCTGCGCGGCCGCAGCCATGTCATCGACTTCGATGCCCAGGTGATGGCTGCCGACATGGTTGCCCGGCAGCGGCGCGCTCGTGGCGCTGGCCGGCCCGGCGTAGCTGAACAGTTCCAGCCGGATGCCGCCGGGCAAGCCCAGCAGCACCAGATCGAGCCGCGCGCCGGCGATGCCCAGATGGGCCTCGGTCCAGTCCCGGCCATCGGCTTGGCGTGGCAGTTGCGCTGCGTCGACCGGCCCGATGCGGTAGAGAATCTGCGCCTCGAAGACGCGCTGATAGAAGGCGATCACGGGCGCCATCTGCGCGACGCTCCAGGCGACATGGTCGAGGCGGCGGATGCCCAGTGGATTGGTGTTCATGGCCCTTGCTTTCTGCTCACGAGGTCAGGGGTCGGATCAATTGGTGCGTGTGCAAGCGCAGGCCCAGCGCAACGCCGCCCGCCGCAGGCTGCGGCGTTACCGCGCTGACGCAAAGCACGGTGACGGCATTGAGCGCCATCGCGATCAGGCCCACCTCCCACCCCGGAAACCAGGCGGCCCAGCACAGTTGCGCAAATGGGGCGAGCAATGCGGCAAAGCCCACGGCGATGCCGGCGGCCACGCCCGAGGCCGTGGTTCTGCGCCACAGAAAGGCCAGGAACACACCAGGGCCCAACATGCCAATGGCGGAATAGGCTTTGAGCAAGATCGCCACCAGAGAGCCCTGGTGCGCCAGCGCCAGCCACACGGCCAGCGCAGCGAACGCCACCAGCGCGGCGCGCGAGACCGCCAAGGCGCGCGCTTCGCTCAGCGCCGGGCAGACCGGCCTGACCATGTTGCGCGTGAAGATCGTGCCGGCCGTGAGCAGCAGCACCGCGCCGGGCACGAGCGCCAGCAGGACGCCGGTGCCCGCCAGCAAGCCGACCACCCAGTCGGGATATTGCGTCGACACGAACTGCAGCAGCGCGGCGTTCATATCGTTGCCGGCAGGCATGGTGCCCGCCACCAGCGCGGCCAGGCCCAGCACGATGATGAAGAAATAGGCCAGCGAGTAGATCGGCTGCCAGATCGCATTGCGGCGAATCGCGGTCGCGCTGTGGGCCGCATACGAGATCTGGAACAGATGCGGAAACACCCAGTTGCCCAGCGCGACATTCAGCGCTGCGGTGATCAGCCACACGGTGGTGGTCGGCGCGCCGGGGTCGGCACCGGGCAGTTTGCCGATGCCGGGGCGGATGGCTTCGGCCATGCCGAAGATGTCGAGCATCGAGCTGGCGCCGACCTTGTGCGCCACCGTCGAGGCCAGCAGCAGCACCAGGACGATCATCATCACGTCCTTGACAGCGGCGGCGAACGCCGCCGAACGCAGGCCCGCCGCCAGCACGAAGGCCACCATCGCGGCCCCGGCAGCGACCAGCGACAGCGTGGGCGACAAGGTCTGGCCGAAGGTCAGCGAAACGATCAGGCCCAAACTGACCAACTGGATCTGCACGTAGATGACCAGGCTGGCGATGCCGATGGCAGCGGTGACCACGCCCAGCCACGGTGCGTCATAGCGCAAGGCAAAGAAGTCCGCTTGCGTCACCAGATCGGCACTGCGCCCGGCGCGCCAGATCTTGGGCATCAGCAGGTAGCCAATCGCGAACGACAGCGATACCGAGCAAAACGCCAGATAGGCCGGCGCCCCCAAGGCCCAGGCATAGCCGGCAATGCCGAAAACCGCGAAGGTGGTGTAGATCTCGCCGGCGTTCATGAACCAGAACAGCAAGGTTCCCAGGCGGCGGCCACCGACGGCCCAATCCGCCACCGTCTTGCTGCGCATCGCCGCGCGCCCGAAGCCGATCGCGCCCACGATGGTCGCCAGCAGCAGCAAAGCCGCAACGGTGTGTCTCATGCTGCGCCCCCGGCAGGCGCGGTGGCGATGATGAACGCCGCTTCTTCCTCCTCCAGGCCGGCGCGCCGGTCCAGATGGAACACCAGTGCGAACACGGTGCTGGCGAACACCACGCCCGCCATTTGCCAGACCATGGGAAAGGGCATCCCGAACGGACGCAGCGCCACCTCGTTGACAAAAGGAATGCCGCCGACTTGCCAGATGAATGGCAGGACCAGAAGCACCAGGTGCGGCCTTTGGGGCGCGCAGCCGCTACCAACTTTCCAGGTTTGCGTCGTCATGGGCACCTCGCCAGGCAGGGATCGACATCCGGATACTGAAAGTGATGTGCAGTTTAACTGCACAAATCCGATCGTGTCAACACATCCATGCAGTAATTTTCATGGACATTCATCTTTCGGAACGAATTAGTGCACCATAACTGCACATTTGACGATCGCTTATGCTTTCCGTGATGGCGACCACCGGCGTGAATCACTGTGCTTGGCAAACGATTGCATGAATTGCGGCTCACCCGTGGCATGTCGCTGCGGGCACTGGCGCAAGCCGCCGGCGTCTCGCCCACCTTGCTCAGCCAGATCGAACGCGGGGTGACCGAGCCCAGCCTGAGCACCTTGCGGGCGCTCAGCGCCGTGTTCGGCGAATCGATGGCCGCGCTCTTTCGCGATCCCGCAGCGCCATCGGTCTGGCTCAGCCGTCCCGGCGAGCGCACGCAGATCACCGGCCCCAAAGGCACCGTCAGCTACGAGCGCCTGACCCATGGCAACGCGCCGATGGAAGTGCTGCGCGCGGTATTCGTTCCGGGCCAGTATTCAGTGGCCGGGACGATCAGCCATGCATCGGTCGAATGCCTGTATGTGATTCGGGGAACGATGACGGTCGAAGTCGCCGGCATTGCGCATCAGGTGCAGGCCGCAGAAGCCATCACCTTCGACGCGATCCACGCCCATCGCTACATCAACCGCGGTGCCGTCGATGCCGAGATCGTGCTGTCGGTGACGCCGCCCATCCCTTGAGCCGATCCCGGATAGCCGATCCCGAACCGGGGCCATGCGCCCTTCAAAGCCGCCGGAACGACGCGCCCTGCTGCGCCCAGTAGCCCGATTGCAGTTGGTCCAGCCGCACCTGGCCGCCGCTCGCCGGCGCATGGACAAAGCGCCCCTGGCCCACATAGATGCCGGCATGCGAGGGGATGCGTCCGGTGCCGAACAGCACCAGGTCGCCGCTGCGCAGTTGGCTGCCGGCAATGGGCTGGCCCCAGGCGCTCAGTTGCGCCACGGTGCGCGGCGGTGCCCGGCCTACGCGGTGGCGGTAGACGTAGCCGATCAGTCCGCTGCAATCGAAGCCCGCCTCGGGGGTGTTGCCGCCATGGCGGTAGGGCGTTCCGACCAGACCCAGTGCGTGGATGGCGATGTCGTGCGCCTGCGTGTCCGACAGTTGCCCGGGCGCAACCGCCGACAGTTGCGCAGGCGCAACGGGGTAGGCCGGCGAGGGTGAAGGTGCCGGGGTGGTGCCGCAGCCGCCCAGCACCAGCAGGGCCGCCGCGCAGGCCAGACAGTGCAATGCGCGCATGGCGCCTGAGCTTACTAGTGTCGCGTCACGGATCAGCTGTCGTAGGCTGCGCGCAGCCATCGGAGCGCAGCGCAAGGCGCATCGCGCAGCCCATACCGAGCTGTATTGGCAAGCGATGCAACGCCGCGATGCGCTTCGATGGCCAGCGCAGACCGACAGATGATCGGTGACGCGACACTAGGGTTGCCCGGCGCCGGGCGCGGTTGCGCCGCCGGACAGCGGCGCGCGTTGCTCCAGCGCAAATGGCGGCAAGCCTTTGAGCAGGCGCTGGCCGTAGCTGGTGCGCGTCAGGCGTTTGTCGTAGCAGTAGACATGGGCCTGGTCGCGTTCGGTGCGGATGGCGCGGCCCGCCCATTGCGCCAGGCGGATGGCGGTGGCGGGCACGACCAGTTCGCTGAACGGATCGCGCCCCATGCTGCGCAGCCATTCGGCGCGCGCCTGGCCCACCGGGTCGTCGGGCGAGGCAAAGGGCAGCTTGGTGATGAATACCGATTCGCACAGCCGCCCCGGCAGGTCCAGCCCCTCGCCAAACGACTGCATGCCGAAGATGACCGAGGGCTGGCCTTGGGCCACGCGCTCGGCGTGGCGCCCGAGCAGTTGCGCGCGGGGCAGCGTGTTTTGCACCAGCACCACGCTGTGCAGCGCCGTGGGCAGGGCCGCGACGGCCTGGCGCATTTGCTCGCGCGAGGTAAACAGCACCAGCGCGCCATATTTCACCCGGGCCATGTCGTGCAGCAGCGCGGCGACCATCTCGGCGGTGAACTGCGCGGCGTTCTTCGGGTCGGCGCGGGTTTCGGCGACGATCAGCCGGCCTTGGGCGGTGTAGTCGAACGGGCTGGGCACCTCCAGCGTGCTGGCGGCAGCGTCGTCTTGCAGGCCCGTTTCGTGCAAAAAGAAATCGAACTGCCCGCAACTGGTGAGCGTGGCCGAGGTCAGCACCGCAGCGCGCACCGTGCTCCACAGGTTGCGCAGCATGGCGCCGGGCAGGATCGGGCTGGCGTGCGCCTGGAGCACGCGCCGGTCGCCATCGGGCGCCAGCGTGAACCACTTGGCTGCGGGCACCTGTCCTTCGGTCGCGTCCTGCAGCAGCAATTGCGCGGTGGCATGCAGCGCTTCCAACCGCGGGGCCTGCATGCCGATCTGTGCATACAGCATGGACAGGCGGCGCGCCTGCCCGGGCTGCTCGCGCATCTGGGTGCGCAGGGCTTTTGCGGTCGCGTGCAGGGCCTGCAAAAAGCCGTCGGCACTGCCGAGCAGCAGGCCCAAAGGGGCGACGAGCGGCTCGGGCAGCCGGCCACCGGGCAAGCGCACCCGCGCCGGGCCCCCACTGTCCTCGTGGCTGCCAAGCTCGGCGCCGTACAACTGCATCACGCTGCGCGCCAGGTCTTGCAACTGCTGCCGCAGTTGCGCCGCGCAGCGCGGGATGCCGGCAATCTCCGGCACTTGCAGCAGCTCGCCTATGCGCAGGCTGTGGCTGGCCAGGCGCTCGATCCATGCCAGGCGGCTCAGGTCCATGCTGCAGGCAAACCGTTCGAGCGCCGTGGCGGGCAGGTGGTGGGCTTCGTCGAGCACCAGCAGGCAGTTGTCGAGCTCGGGCAGCAGGCGCGCGCCCAGCGACGACAGCAGCAGGTCGTGGTTGGCCACGATGACCTGCGCGCCCACCAGCGCCCGGCGTTTGTCGTAGTAGCTGCACTGCGCGAAGGCCGGACAGTATTTGCCCGAGCACGATGCGCCCTCGGCCGCCACGGGGCCCCAGACTTCGGGCGCGGGCGGCGTATCGAGGCTGTCGCGGTCGCCGTCCCATGCGCCCTGCTCCAGGTTTTGCGCCATGGCCTCGTACCACCGGATGCGCGCCTCGGTCTCATGCCGGGGGCGCCGGGCGCGGTCGGCCCGATCGCCGGCCTCCTCGGCCTCATCGGCTTCGTTGGCCAACAGGTCGTCCTGGGCCTCGTCGGCCTGGCCGGTGCCCGCCAGGCGGCCGAGCTTGAGCTTGCACACATAGCGCCCGCGCCCCTTGGCCAGCACGAACTTGAAGGGCTGGGGCAGCCGCGCGGCCAGCGCCGGCAGGTCTTTGTCGACCAGTTGCTCCTGCAATGCCACCGTGGCGGTGGAGATCAACACCCGCGTGCCGCGCGCCAGTGCCAGCGCGATGGCCGGCGCGCAATAGGCCAGCGATTTGCCGACGCCGGTGCCGGCCTGTATCACGGCGATGCAGCGCGTGGGCGCGGCCTGGTCATCGCCCTCTTGCGCCTTGCCCAAGGTGGCGCTGCTGAAGGTGCGCGCCACCTGCTCGGCCATCAGCCGCTGGCCGGGGCGGCTGCAAAATCCGTCGCTGGCCTGCACCACCGCATCAAACGCCTGCAGGGCCTGCCGGGCCCAATCGGTAGAAGACATAGGGGCCGGAGTGTGGCATGGCTGGCGCAACGGGCGGCGCGCGCAGGTGCGGCCTGCTTGCCGTTCACTGCGCTGCGCTGCTTTCGTTGCGCCGCTTCATTGCGCCGTTTCGTTGCCGTGTTTTCAATCGCGCTAGTGTCGCGTCACGGATCAGATGTCGTAGGCTGCGCGCAGCCATCGGAGCGCAGCGCAAGGCGCATCGCGCAGCCCATACCGAGCGTATTGGCAAGCGATGCAACGCCGCGATGCGCTTCGATGGCCAGCGCAGACCGACAGATGATCAGTGACGCGACACTAGGCGCAGCATGGAACATGCGCCTGCGCCACAGGACTCATGCACCGGCGGCGACCGGACCGGGCGCCAGGCCCCGGGCCGGCTCCGGCACGCCCAGCATCAGTTGGAGGTTTTGCACGGCAGCGCCGCTGGCGCCCTTGCCCAGGTTGTCCAGGCGCGCGATCAGCACGGCTTGGCGCTGCTCCTCGTTGGCGAACACGCGCAATTCCAGGTAGTTGCTGTCGTTCAGCGCCGTGGCGTCGAGCTTGCCGTCTGCGGTCGGCGCCAGCACGCGCACCCACTGCCCGGGCGTATTGCTCCCGGCATAGTGGGCGGCAAGGGCCGCGTGCAGGTCTGCCGCCCGGGGCGCGCCGGGCAGCAGATCGAGGTGCAGCGGCAGTTGCACCAGCATGCCCTGGCGAAAGTTGCCCACCGACGGCACGAAGACGGGGCGGCGCGTGAGGCCGCCGTAGCGCATGATCTCCGGCAGGTGCTTGTGCTGCAAGCCCAGCGCATAGGCCTCGAACAGCGGCGCCCGGCCCTGCTCGTAGGCTTCGATCATGCTGCGTCCGCCGCCCGAGTAGCCGCTGACCGCAGGCAGTGCCAGCGGGAAGTCCCGGGGCAGCAGCCCGGCATCGACCAGCGGGCGCAGCAGCGCAATCGCCCCCGTGGCATAGCAGCCAGGGTTGGCCACCCGCTGCGCAGCCGCCACGGCATCGCGCTGGCCGGCGGCGAGTTCGGGAAAACCAAACACCCAGCCAGGCGCTGTGCGGTGCGCGCTGCTGGCGTCGAGCACCTTGACCTTGCGCCCGGTGCTGCGCTCGAGCGCATCGACCATGGCCACCGTCTCGCGCGCAGCCTCGTCGTGCAGGCAAAGCACGACCAGATCCGCGTCCGCCATCAGTGCGCGCTTGGCGGCCAGGTCCTTGCGCTGCGCAGGCGCGATGCCGAGCAGCTCGATCTGCGGCATGGCCTGCAGGCGCTGATGAATTTGCAGCCCGGTGGTGCCGGCTTGGCCGTCGATGAAGACTCTGAACATGGGGCGATATTCCTCGCAAAAGACGGCTGCGCTACCGGGTTCGTCCCGGGGGCACGGGCTTGCCACGGGCTGTGGCCGGGGCTGCGGATGGTGCATTGCAGCATGATACAGTCGCCGGTTGCCATGCCCCACCAACCCGCAGCCAGGCCACTGTCCATGGCCATGGACGACGGGTGCCAACGGGTCACTACCACCCTTCTTTGAGAGAAGCCCTCATGAAGATTCATGAATACCAAGGCAAGGACATCTTGCGCCAATTCGGTGTGCCCGTTCCGCGCGGCATTCCCGCCTTCACGGTGCAAGAAGCCGTGGAAGCAGCCCAGAAGCTCGGCGGCCCGGTGTGGGTCGTGAAGGCCCAGATTCACGCCGGTGGCCGCGGCAAGGGCGGCGGCGTGCAACTGGCAAAAACCATCGACGAGGTCAGGCGCCTGGCCGGCTCCATGCTGGGCATGCAGCTCAAGACGCACCAGACCGGCCCCGAGGGCCAGAAGGTTCGCCGCCTGTACATCGAAGAAGGCGCCGACATCGGCAAGGAATACTACCTGTCGATCGTGACCGACCGCGCCACGCAAAAGCTGGCCTTCATCGCTTCGAGCGAGGGCGGCATGGACATCGAGGAGGTCAAGCGCGCCAAGCCGGAGATGATCATCACCGAATTCGTCGATCCGCTGGCGGGCCTGGGCCCGGAGCAGGCGCTCAAGATCGCCGTCGGCATCGGCCTGCCCGCGCCAGCCCAGGCCCAGGCCCAGGCCGTGGACATCATGCGCCGGCTCTACCAGTGCTACATGGACACCGACGCATCGCTGCTGGAGATCAACCCGCTGAACTGCGACGGCCAAAACCGGCTGACCGCGCTCGACGCCAAGTTCAACTTCGACGCCAACGCGCTGTGGCGCCACCCCGAGATCGTGGCCTACCGCGATTTCGAGGAAGAAGACCCGGCCGAAGTGCTGGCCTCGAAGTTCGACCTGGCCTACATCAGCATGGACGGCAACATCGGCTGCCTGGTCAACGGCGCCGGCCTGGCCATGGCCACGATGGACACCATCAAGCTGTTCGGCGGCGCGCCGGCCAACTTCCTGGACGTGGGCGGTGGCGCCACGGCAGAGAAGGTCACCGAAGCCTTCAAGATCATGCTCGGCAACCCCAAGGTCAAAGGCATCCTGGTCAACATCTTCGGCGGCATCATGCGCTGCGACACCATCGCCACCGGCGTGATCAGCGCCTGCAAGGCCGTGAACCTGTCCGTGCCGCTGGTCGTGCGCATGAAGGGCACCAACGAAGAGCCGGGCAAGAAACTGCTGGCCGAGTCCGGCCTGCCGATCATCGCCGCAGACACCATGGCCGACGCCGCGCAGCGCATCGTGGCCGCCGTTCGATAAGCCCGGAGCACACAGTATGTCGATCTACATCAACCAGGACACCAAAGTCATCACCCAGGGCATCACGGGCAAGACCGGCCAGTTCCACACCGAAAAATGCCAGGCATACGCGAACGGCAAGAGCGCCTTCGTCGCCGGCGTGAACCCCCGCAAGGCCGGCGAATCGATCTTCGGCATACCGATCTACGCCAGCGTCGGCGAAGCCGCAACCCAGACCGGCGCCACCGTATCGGTGATCTACGTGCCCCCTGCCGCCGCCGCCGCCGCCATCTGGGAAGCCGTCGAAGCCGACCTGGACCTGGCGATCTGCATCACCGAGGGCATCCCCGTGCGCGACATGCTCGAAGTGCGCAACCGGATGCGGGCCAAGGAAGCGGCCGGCGGCAAAAAGACCCTGCTGCTAGGCCCGAACTGCCCGGGCCTGATCACGCCCGAGGAGATCAAGATCGGCATCATGCCCGGCCACATCCACCGCAAGGGCCGCATCGGTGTGGTCAGCCGCTCCGGCACGCTGACCTACGAAGCCGTGGCCATGCTGACCGAAGTGGGCCTGGGCCAATCAACGGCCGTGGGCATTGGCGGCGACCCCATCAACGGCCTCAAGCACATCGACGTGATGCAGGCATTCAACGACGACCCGGGCACCGACGCGGTGGTCATGATCGGCGAAATCGGCGGCCCCGACGAGGCCATTGCCGCCCGCTGGTGCAAGACCCACATGACAAAGCCCGTGGTCGGCTTCATCGCCGGCGTCACCGCCCCCCCCGGCAAACGCATGGGCCACGCCGGCGCGCTGATCTCCGACGGCGCCGATACGGCTGAAGCCAAGCTGGCCATCATGCAAGAGTCGGGCTTCGTGGTCACGCGCAACCCTTCGGAACTGGGGCGGCTGCTCAAGGCGCAGTTGAAATAAGCCTGCGCAGACGGCGCTCCTTGCGCTCAGGCCCCGCCCCGTCTGCCCGGGCGCACGCCTTCAGGCGTCGTACACCGTCTTCTCGAACGCGTAGTACAGCGGCAGCGACTTGACATCGGCGAAGGGCAGGATCTGGGTCGCATAGACGCCGCCCACGCCCTTTTGCTGGTCGATCCAGTAGTAGGTGTTGGCAAGCCCCGCCCAGGCCAGGCTGCCGGCCGAGCGGCCGGTCGGCGCCTGGGCGTTGTTGATCATGAAGCTCAGGCCCCACTGCTTGTCGATCCCGGGAAAGAACTCGGCGTCGTTCGACAGCGGCGGGATCACACTCTTGAGGGGCACGACCCGGGTGGCGCCCATCGCATTCCTGGACATCGCCGCCACCGTCCCGGGCTCGAGCAGCGCCTGGCCACGGTCGGACCGGCCTTGGTTGAGCATCATGCGCACGAACTTCAGATAGTCGCCCGCCGTGCCGTAAAGCCCGCCGCCGCCCATCTCGAACTCGGGCTGCTGCGAGATCTCGAGCGCCATGTCGGGCACCAGGGAGCCGTCGGCGATGCGATGGTGGATTTTGGCCAGCCGCTCGCGCATGGCGGGCGCGATGAAAAAATCCGTGCTGTCCATGCCGAGCGGCCCCAGCAGGTTTTCCTTCAGGTACTGGCCGAGCTTCTTGCCGCTCACCGCCTCGATCATCTTGCCGACCCAGTCGATGTTGATGCCGTAGTTCCAGCGCTCGCCGGGATCGAACAGCAGCGGCGTGGTGAGCGCCTGGTTCTCGCAGCCCGTGATGCCCGGCACGCCCAGCGCCTGTTGGTACCTGACGATATCGCCGCTCCAGATGTCGTAGGACAGGCCCGCAGTATGGGTGAGCAGATGGCGCAGCGTGATGTCGCGCCTGGGCTTGCGCGTCTGGGGCTTGCCCGCCGCGTCGAAGCCCTCGAGCACGCCCACTTCGCCGAGATAGGGAATCACCGCCTTGGCCGGCGCATCGAGATCGAGCTTGCCGCGCTCGACCTGCTGCATCGCCGCAGCGCCGGTGATCGCCTTGGTCATCGAGGCGATCCACACCACGGTATCGGGCGCCATCTCGGCGGGCTGGCCAAGCACCCGCTTGCCGAAGCCGCCCTCGTAGATCGTCCCCTTGGCATCGGTCGCGACCGCGACGACGCCCGGCACATCGCCGTTGGCGACGGTGTCCTTGAGTAATTTGTCCGCTGCAGCTTGCATTGTCTTCCTCCATTGGATTTCCGGCGTCCTGCCGCCGGCCGTCGCCAAGCCGCAGTCGCGCCACAACCTGTAACGGTTGTGTAGCGGTCGGCCTGACTGTAATCGAGGGTATCACCCTTGTTCTTTCATGTCTGTAGTGAAAGACCTGCGTGCGCGAGACGATCCGGCACGACCGGGCGAACGACGCAGTGCTGCTACTGCATCAGCCATTCCCGATGGGGGAACCCTGCACAGGCAGGGCACCAAGGGGGCGGACGACAGGCACTTGGCGCTTGGCCTGACCGGAGCGCAGTGAGCGCAGTGAGCGCAGTGCGCGCAGCCCCCAAGTGCGGTCGATGAGCAAGATGGTGGGCAACGTCGCCACGATGCTGATGCTGCCGACTGCGGCGCCGGTCGGGTCGTAGTCCCAACGCAGGCAGTCGAACAGTGCCGTCGGCAGGGTGGTGGTGCCGATGCCCTTCAATAGCAGGGACATGTCGAAGTTGTAGAGCGCGGACGCCACGTTCATGAACGCGAAGGGGAACGTGATCAGCACATGGCCGATCAGCATCGCCGCCAGCGTGCCCGTGCCGATGCCCGTGCCGATGCCGATGCCGTAGACAAAGAACTGATGCCCTCAGGGGTTCGATGCGGAGACGCTCGTCGCTCATCTCGCACATCGCACATCGCACCGTTGCGGCTGCTCCAAGCATGGTCAATTTTCGGTCGGCAGCAACATCCAGGGAAAACCCGCGAACATGCTCCAGTCTCAACTGGTATGGTGGCATCATCGGCCGACCACTTGCATGAACGATCTCAAAGTCACCAATGACCTGACTCCGGATTGCTCGTCGGCTGCACAGGATGCATGTGGTTTGCGCTGGAAGATTGGGCAGTTTCACCGTGAGGCAAAGCAGTTGACGGGCATCGGGCGTTGCCAGGGTCGTAAAGCACGCATCCAGCGCAACCACATCGCCTGCGCCGTGCTGGTGTGGGGCCGTCTGGCTCAGGTTGCGCGACAGACCGCCCGATCTCTCAACCCAAGTCAAACATGAAGTGCCCAGTGATTTTCTCCGACGACAACTCAAAAATCCGTCCGTTCGGATGGCATTTGTGTAAGTCCTATCCACTTGGCAGTGCTTTGCTTAGGGAGCAGATATCAACAAGCAAAAAGGTGGAACGATGGTGGAGACAACACAAAATCCGGGAAAACAGACCTTTCCACAACTCCTCTTGAGGCATGCGCAGGTGCGCCCGGATCGCCCGGCATTTCGGGAAAAGCATTTCGGCATCTGGCAAAGCACCAGTTGGGCAGAACTTGTCGTCGAGGTGCGGGCGTTTGCTTGCGGCCTGGCAGCACTTGGCTTCAAGCGCGGCATGAGCCTGGCGATCATCGGCAATAATTGCCCGCGGCTGTATTGGGCGATGTCGGCCGCGCAATGTCTGGGCGGCATGCCGGTGCCCTTGTATCAGGATGCGCCTGCGGCGGACATGGCTTATGTGCTCGATGATGCCGAGGTCGATTTCGTCGTTGCTGAAGACCAGGAGCAGGTCGACAAGATGTTCGAGATCAAGCAGCGTGAAAACAGCGGCCGCCCTGCGCACATCATCTATGACGATGAACGCGGCATGCGCAATTATCGCCAGCCCGGGCTGTCGTCTTTTGTCGATGTGCAAAAAATTGGCCGCGCTCATGACCAGGCCAATCCCTCTTTCTTCATGCAGCAGATCGATGCGCTGAGCAGCGATGACATTGCCATCATCCTGTATACCTCCGGCACCACCGGCAAGCCCAAGGGGGTGTGCCATTCGCATGCGGCGATGATCACGACGGCGCAAACGCTGGTCGAATTCGACCAGTTGAATGAGCACGACGATGTGTTGTGCTATCTGCCGCTGGCCTGGGTGGGCGATTTTCTGTATTCCTTCGCGCAGGCGCACGCGGCCGGCTTCTGCCTCAATTGCCCGGAGTCGCCCAGCACGGTGATGAGCGATTTGCGCGAGATTGGTCCGACCTATTATTTTGCACCGCCACGCATTTACGAAAACATCCTGACCCAGGTGATGATACGCATTGAAGATGCGGGTTGGATCAAGCGCAAGCTGTTTCACACTTGCATGAAGATTGCGCGCCGCGTCGGCATGCGCATTCTGGACAAAAAACCGGACGTGTCGCCAAGCGACCGCCTGTGGTATGCGCTTGGTCATCTGATGGTGTACGGCCCCCTGAAAAATGTGCTCGGCATGTCGCGCCTGCGCGTGGCTTACACCGGCGGCGAAGCGATTGGCCCTGATCTGTTCGACTTCTATCGTTCACTCGGCATCAATCTCAAGCAGTTGTACGGCATGACGGAAACCTGCGTGACGGTGTGCATGCAGCCGTCGGGTGATGTCAAGCTCGATACGGTCGGGCGCCCCATGAAGGGGGTGGAGGTGCAGATTGCCGACAACGGCGAAGTGCTGGTGCGCTCGCCGGGGTTGATGCAGTCTTATTTCAAGCGCCCCGATGCCACGGCGCAAACCATCGATGAGAAGGGCTATTTTCATACCGGCGATGCGGGCTTCTTCGATGGCGATGGTCATCTGAAGATCATCGACCGCGCCAAGGATGTCGGCAAGATGGCTGGCGGCGCCATGTTCGCGCCCAAGTATATCGAGAACAAGCTGAAGTTTTTCCCCTTCATCAAGGAGGCCGTTACCTTCGGCAACCAGCGCGAGCAATGCACGGCCTTCATCAATATCGACATGGATGCCGTGGGCAACTGGGCGGAGCGGCACAACCTGGCCTATGGCAGCTACACCGATCTGGCGGCGCATCAGAGCGTCTATGAATTGGTGGCCGGGTGCATCGAGAAGGTCAACGCCGACCTGGTGCAAGACCCCTTGCTGGCCGGTTCGCAGATTCATCGCTTTCTGATCTTGCACAAGGAGTTGGACCCCGATGACGACGAGTTGACGCGCACCCGCAAAGTGCGGCGCAGCTTTGTTGCCGCGAAATACGCGGTATTGATCGAGGCCCTGTATGCAGGCCGGCAATCGCAGTACATCGAGACGCAGGTGAAATTTGAAGACGGTCGCCAGGGCATGATTGCGGCTGATTTGAAGATTGCCGAGGCCAAGACCTTTGTCAGGCAGGCGCAGACATGAATACCAGAGACATCACCGCCGCGCCGCCGCTGCAAACCGGGCACCAACCCGCCCGCAAAATCGGTGTGGTGATGCTGGACTTGCAAAACATTTCCCTGTCCTTCGGCGGCATCAAAGCCTTGGCCGATGTGTCCTTCAATGTGCGAGAGCATGAAATCCGCGCCATCATCGGCCCCAATGGCGCAGGCAAGAGTTCGATGATCAATGTCATCAACGGCATTTACCATCCGCAGAAAGGCAAGATCATCTTTCGCGATCAATTGCGCCGCGGCATGTCCCCGAGCAAGGTGGCGCGCCAGGGGATTGCGCGCACCTTCCAGAACATTGCGCTGTTCAAGGGCATGACCGTGCTCGACAATATCATGACCGGGCGCAACACCAAAATGCACTCCAGCTTTCTGGCCAATGCCATCTGGTGGGGCAGAGCGCGCAATGAGGAGATGCGGCACCGGCACAAGGTCGAAGAACTGATCGATTTCCTCGAAATCCAGCATATTCGCAAGACGCCGGTCGGGCGTCTGCCCTATGGCTTGCAAAAGCGGGTGGAGTTGGCGCGCGCGCTGGCGTCCGAGCCTGAACTGCTGTTGCTCGATGAGCCAATGGCGGGCATGAATGTGGAAGAAAAGCAGGACATGTGCCGCTTCATTCTGGATGTCAACCAGCAATTCGGCACCACGATCGTGTTGATCGAGCATGACATGGGCGTGGTGATGGATATCTCGGATCGCGTCGTCGTGCTCGACTACGGCAAAAAGATAGGCGACGGCACGCCTGCGGCAGTGATGGCCAATCAGGAAGTGATCAAGGCTTATCTTGGCAGTTCCCATTGAAGTATCCGAACGCGGAGAAAGCAGATGCTATTTTTCTTTGAGGTGTTGTTGAGCGGTTTGCTGTCCGGCCTGATGTATTCGCTGGTGGCCTTGGGCTTCGTGCTGATCTACAAGGCTTCGGGCGTGTTCAATTTCGCGCAGGGCGCGATGGTGTATTTCGCAGCATTGGCCGTGGTGGGCTTGATGGACAAGGGGCTGCCGATGTGGGCCGCGATCATCGGCTCCTTCATGGTGATGATTCTGCTGGCCATTGCTACTGAGCGTCTGGTCCTGCGCAAACTGGTCAATCAACCGCCGATCACCTTGTTCATGGCCACCATTGGCTTGGCGTTTTTTCTCGAAGGGCTAGGCCCCCTGCTGTTCGGCATCGAGGTGCGCGCGATCGATCTTGGCATTGTCGATGAGCCTATCATGCCCATCATGGACCGCCTGGGCATCGGCATCTCCAAATTCGACCTGTTTGCCTCCGGCACGGTGATTGCGCTGGTCGCGCTGCTGGCCTTGTTCTTTCAGCGCACCAAACTGGGACGCGCCTTGCGCGCGGTGGCGGATGATCATCAAGCGGCCTTGTCGCTGGGTATTCCGCTGCAACATATCTGGGCCGTGGTGTGGGGCGTGGCAGGTTTCGTTGCGCTGGTGGCCGGTTTGCTGTGGGGTTCGCGCAATGGCGTGCAATTCGCGCTGACGATGACGGCGTTGAAGGCGCTGCCGGTATTGATTCTGGGCGGCTTCACCTCCATTCCCGGCGCGATTGTTGGCGGCCTGATCATCGGTGCCTCGGAAAAATTGGCCGAGATTTACATCCCGCCGGTGTTGCAGGGGGCATTCGACGGCAATTTTGGCGGCATCGAAGGCTGGTTCCCGTATGTGTTTGCGCTGCTGTTCCTGCTGGTGCGGCCAGAGGGATTGTTTGGCGAGCGGCACATCGACCGGGTTTGAACAAAACGCCACGCGCAGGAGGAACGCAATGCTTTACCGTGAAGCCGGACAGTTCAAGACCTCGTATATCGCCGACAGTCAGATTTTTCCGATTCGTCAGGACCGCATCGGCATGGCGCTGCTGCTGGTGGTGGCCTTCGTCGGCATTCCCTTGCTTGGCAGCGCGTATTGGTTCTCGGCGATTCTGATTCCGTTTCTGGTGTTTGCGCTGGCGGCGCTGGGCTTGAATATCCTGACCGGGTATGCTGGTCAGTTGTCGCTTGGTTCGGCCGCTTTCATGGCAGTTGGCGCGTATGCCGCCTACAACTTCCAGCTACGCATCGAGGGCATCCCGATTCTGCTGTCCTTCATTTTGGCCGGCGCCTGCGCGGCGCTGGTGGGCATGGTGTTCGGCTTGCCTTCCCTGCGCATCAAGGGTTTTTATCTTGCGGTGGCAACGCTGGCGGCACAGTTTTTTGTGGTGTGGGTGCTGACCAAATTTCCCTGGTTTTCCAACCACAGTTCGTCGGGTGTCATCAGCGCGCAAAAGGTGGTTTTTTTGGGGATGGACATCAACTCGCCGGTGCGGAAATACCTGTTCGTGCTCGGCATCGTTTGCGTGATGGCGCTGCTGGCCAAGAATCTGGTGCGCTCCTCGACCGGTCGCGCGTGGATGGCGGTGCGCGACATGGATGTGGCCGCCGAGGTGATCGGGATTCAGTTGATGCGCGCCAAACTGCTGGCGTTCGCGGTCAGTTCGTTTTTCTGCGGCGTGGCCGGCGCACTGTATGCGTTCTGCTATCTCGGCTCGGTGGAACCGGACGGCTTCTCGCTGGATTTGTCATTCCGCATTCTCTTCATGATCATCATCGGCGGCGTTGGCAGCATTCTCGGCGCCTTTCTTGGCTCGGCCTTCATCCTGCTGTTGCCCATCTTGCTCGACAATGTATTGCCGCCGCTGGCCACATTTCTGCATCTGCCATTCACCAATGCCACGGTGTCGCATATCCAGATGATGCTGTTTGGCGGATTGATCATTTTCTTTCTGATCGTTGAGCCGCATGGGCTGGCGCGCCTGTGGCAGATCACCAAGGAAAAACTGCGCCTGTGGCCCTTTCCACACTGAACGAGTCAACCAGTTTTAACCAGGAGATACACATGAAAAGCATCAAACACCCAGGCCTTGCCGCAATCCTTGCTGCAAGTCTGCTGCTTCCGGCGCAGTCGGCAATGGCGCAGGCCAACGACCAGTTCATTGCGATTCCCAGTTATCGGGTCGGCCCTTATGGCACCAATGGCCAGTCGTACTACGGCGGCTATGTCGATTATCTCAATTACGTCAACATGAAAGAAGGCGGCATCGATGGCGTCAAGATTTCGTGGGAAGAGTGCGAGACCGAGTACAACAACGCCAAGGGCGTCGAGTGCTATGAGCGCATGAAAAGCAGAAACCCCGTCACCAGGGGCACTGCCATCAACACGATGGCGACCGGCATTTCTTATGCGCTGATCGACAAGACCGCAGAAGACAAGGTGCCGCTGCTGATGCTGGGCTACGGGCGCACCGATGCGGTGGATGGCTCGGTGTTTCCTTATGCCTTCCCCTTGGTGACGACTTACCAGATGCAGGCCTCGGCGGTGGTCAAGTTCATCGCGTCAAGAAATGGCGGTTCGCTGGCCGGCAAGAAGATCGTGTTCCTGTACCACGACTCGGCCTACGGCAAGGAGCCTATCGTGGCCTTGCAGGCAGAGGCCAGTCTCGGCAAGTTCACGCTGGTGGAGATTCCTGTGGCCCACCCCGGCAACGAGCAGGGCGCGCAATGGTTGAGGATACGCCAGGAGAATCCCGACTACGTGATTTTCTGGGGCTGGGGTGTGATGAACCAGACGGCGTTGAAGGCGGCGCAAAAAGTCGGTTATTCGCGCGAGAAAATGGTGGGCTCATGGTGGGCTGGCTCGGAAGAAGACACCATCCCCGCCGGTGACGCCGCCAAGGGCTATATGAGCGCAACCTGGAATGTGACGGGCAAGGATGTGCCGCTGATCGCCGATATCGAGAAAGTGGTCTACGGCGCCGGCAAGGGCAATATGCAAGACAAGGGCAAGATAGGCTCGGCGCTGTATAACCGCGGCGTATCGGGCGCCTTGGCGACGATAGAGGCGGTGCGCACGGCGCAAGGCAAGTTCGGCAAGGGCAAGGTCATGAGTGGCGAACATATGCGTTGGGGCCTGGAAAATCTGAACATCACCAATGCCCGTTTGCAGCAACTGGGCGCGACCGGGCTGCTGCCGGAGATCAAGACTTCCTGCGAGAACCATGAGGGTTCGGGCAAGATCAAAATCCAGCAATGGGATGGCAGCAAGTGGGTGCTGGTGTCGGATTGGATAGAGGGCAACAAGAACCTGATTCACCCCTTGTTCAAGGCTTCTGCCGCCAGGTACGCCAAGGAAAAGGGAATTACCCCGGCCTGCATGCAGCAATAAACCCGGGGCGCGCTGACTCCAGCGCGCCACTTTTCTGTTGGCACGGGAGCGAGCATGAGCACCGCACTAAGCATCAACAACATCGAGGTCATTTACGACCATGTGATTCTGGTTCTCAAGGGCGTGTCGCTGGCGGTGCCGGAGGGCAAAATCGTGGCGTTGCTCGGCGCCAATGGCGCGGGCAAAAGCACCACCTTGAAAGCCATCTCCAATCTGCTGACCGCCGAGCGCGGCAATGTCACCAAGGGCAGCATCGCCTTCCGGGGCGAGCGGGTGGACCGGATGACGCCGAACGATCTGGTCCAGCGCGGCGTGATTCAGGTGATGGAAGGGCGGCATTGCTTCGCCCACCTGACGGTGGAAGAAAACCTGCTGACCGGCGCCTACACGCGCCGCATCCGCCACGCCGAAGTGAAGCAGGAACTGGAAAAAATCTACGCTTACTTCCCGCGTCTGAAGGTGCGCCGCAAATCACAGTCGGGCTACACCTCTGGCGGCGAACAGCAGATGACGGCGATTGGCCGCGCCATGATGGCCAAGCCGTCGATGATCCTGCTCGATGAGCCATCCATGGGACTGGCACCGCAGATCGTTGAAGAAATCTTCGAGATCGTCAGAGACCTCAACACCAGGGAAAAGGTCTCCTTCCTGCTGGCCGAGCAAAACACCCTGGTGGCGCTGCGCCATGCCGACTTTGGCTACATTCTGGAAAACGGTCGCGTGGTGATGGAAGGCGCCGCCAGGGAGTTGGCGGACAATGAAGATGTCAAGGAGTTTTACCTCGGCGTGTCAGCGGCGGGGCGCAAGAATTTCCGCGACATGAAGTTTTACCGGCGTCGCAAACGATGGCTGGCTTGATGCCTTGAGCAATATCGGTGCTGGCGCAACAATTGGAGAGCCAACCTCATGGACACTCTGGAACGACGCGACCCGCAACAACGCGATGCCGCGCTCATGGCCGCCCTGCCGACGCTGGTGGCGCGCGCGCAGGGCGCAGAAGGCTGGAAACAGATACTCAAGGACGTGCGCGCCGGCGACATCGACAGCCGCGCAGCGCTGGCGCAATTGCCGGTGACGCGCAAATCAGATCTCAAGGATTTGCAGACTGCGCGGCCGCCGTTTGGCGGGCTGAACACGACACCGCACCGCCAACTGCGCCGCCTGTTCGTCTCGCCCGGCCCGATTTTTGACCCGGAGGGGCAACAGCAGGACTGGTGGCGTTTTGCGCGGCCGATGCGGGCATTGGGCCTGCATGCCGGGCACATCATCCAGAACTGTTTCTCCTACCATTTCACCCCCGCCGCATTCATGGTCGAAGGCGCGGCAGCCAGACTCGGCTGCGCGGTGATTCCTGCCGGCACCGGCCAGACCGGGTTGCAGGTGCAAACGATGCGCGCACTGCAAGCCGACGCTTATGTCGGCACGCCATCCTTCCTCAAGATCCTCCTCGAGAAGGCGCAAGAGATGGGGCTTGCGCTGGCCAGCCTGCAACGCGCCCTGGTCAGTGGCGAAGCCTTGCCGCCATCGCTGCGCAACTGGTTTGTCGACCATGGCGTGCCGCATGTGCTGCAACTCTATGCCTCGGCGGACATCGGCAATATCGCCTACGAATCCATCAGCGAAGGCCGGGTCAATCCCGGCATGGTGCTCGATGAAGACCTGATTCTCGAAATCGTCCATCCGGGCACCGGCGATTTGGTCGCGCCGGGCGAAGTGGGCGAAGTCGTGGTGACCTCTTTCAACCCTGACTATCCCTTGATACGCTTTGGCACCGGGGATTTGTCCGCCGTGCTGGCGGGCATCTCTCCCTGTGGCCGCACGAATACGCGCATCGAGGGCTGGCTGGGACGCGCCGATCAAACCACCAAGGTGCGCGGCATGTTCGTGCATCCGCAGCAGGTGGCCGAGATGGCCCGGCGCCACGCCCTGATTCTGAAAGCGCGCCTGGTCGTCAGTGGCGGAATGGCCAATGACAGCATGACCCTGTATTGCGAAACCACAGACATGGAAGCTGCCGCGCAGCAGGCCGCAGCGATTGCCGATAGCGTGCGCGACATTACCAAGTTGCGCGGGGAAGTGAAATTTGTCGCACCGGGCAGTTTGCCCAATGATGGCAAGGTCATTGAAGACGCGCGCAAATATGAGTGAAATGAGTGGATTTTCTTGACAGGAGCCGCCATGTCTCAGCATTCCGCCACCATCCAATGGCTACGCTCGCCCCACCCGCAAGATGCGCGCACCTATTCGCGCAGGCATGTGGCATCGCTCGCGGGCGGCCAATTGGTCAGCATGTCCGCCGCCGTGGAGTACCAGGGTGATGCGCTCTGCGCCGACCCCGAACAGATGCTCATCAGCGCCGTGGCAAGCTGCCACATGCTGACCTTCCTCGCCATCGCCGAGCGTCAGAAGTACCGCGTGGAAAGCTATCAGGACAATGCCGTGGGTTACCTGGAAAAAGTCGAAGGTGCCGGCATGGCCGTCACCCGCATCGAACTCTCGCCAAAAATCTCATTTGGTGGCGACAATCTCCCGGATGCCGCAGCCTTGTCCCGCTTGCATGCCAGCGCGCACAAGAACTGCTTCATCGCCAACTCGATCAACGCCAAGGTCAGCGTGGTGTGAACATGGCCGCCCACACCTCCGAGGCGGCCTTGCTGGTGCGCGAAGATAGCCATGGCGTCGTCACCCTGCGCATGAATCGCCCGCGGCAATTCAATGCCATCTCCGAGGCCATGCTGCATGCCTTGCAGCAGGAATTGCATGCCATCGCGTTGGACGAATCGGTGCGCTGTGTCGTTCTGGCCGGCGCCGGGCCAGCCTTCTGCGCCGGTCACGACCTGCGCGAAATGCGCGCACGACCCACACTGGCGTACTACCAGGCGCTCTTTTCCCAATGCAGCCGCGTGATGCAAAGCCTGCAAGCCTTGCCGGTCCCGGTGATTGCACGGGTGCAAGGCATCGCCACCGCCGCCGGTTGCCAATTGGTCGCCAGTTGCGACCTCGCCATCAGCACGGACACGGCACAGTTTGCCGTCTCCGGCATCGATGTCGGCTTGTTCTGCGCAACGCCGTCGGTCGCGCTATCCCGCAACGTCTCGCCCAAGCGCGCGTTCGACATGCTGGTCACAGCGCGCTTCATCGATGCGGCAACCGCAGTGGATTGGGGCCTGATCAACGCGGCAGTCCCGGAGGATCGACTCGACTCCGCCATCGCAGAAAAGACAGCCCGGATTCTGGCCAAGAGCGCCGTTGCGCTGCGCCATGGCAAATCGATGTTCTACCGGCAGCGCCAAATGAGCCTGGCTGATGCTTACGCATACGCCAGCGATGTCATGGCGCGCAACATGATGGAAGAAGATGCCAGCGCAGGCATCGACGCCTTCCTGGAAAAACGTCCACCACCCCTGCACAAGCCATCATGAAAAAACCAGCCCCTGCCACCTCGGCCTCGACAAAAGCACTGCCAACTGCGTGGCACTGGCGCCACTGAGCTTTTTGCAACGCGCTGCCGCAGTGCATCCCGACCGCAGTGCGGTGATCGATGGCGAACGCCAGTGGACCTGGGCGCAGACCTGCGCCCGCTGCCGCCGTCCTTCGAGCAGATCAGAACGCACCGGGTAACGCACTACTGCGGCGCGCCCATCGTGCACAGCATGCTGGCCGATGCGCCCAACCAGAGCGGCATCGCCCATCAGATCAGCAGCCTGCTCGCCGGTGCCGCCCCGCCGCTGACCGTCTTTGAGTGCATGGCAGACATCGGCGTCGCGCTGACCCACATGTATGGCCTGACCGAGACCTACGGCCCCGCCGTCGTCTGCACCCCACAGCCCGCATGGGACGCCTTGTCGCCCTACGCCCGCGTAGAGTGCAACAGCCGTCTCCAGGGAAAACCCGCGTGCATGCTTCGATCTCAACTGGTACAGTGGCACCACCAGTTGACCACTTGCACGAACAATCTCGAAAATATGGAACTCATCGATCGGATCCCTGGCGCGCATGGCCGCGTTGGCAAACGCACGGTCAAGGACCAGATCAGTGACAAGCTCGCCTACATGATTCATTCGGGACTATTGCGCGCCGGAGACGAGCTGCCATCAGAGCGTGCGCTTGCAACCACGTTGGAAGTTTCGAGAGAAACCGTGAGAGCCGCGATTGGCGTATTGCATGCTCGTCGAATGGTGGAGGTAAGCCAGGGAGCAAGAACCAAGGTAATTGGTGCCGGGTTGCTCCCCATGCATGAATCGGTCAGCACCCTGGGGAGCCTGAAGGAGCGCAGTTTTGAAGAAGTCGCCGAGGCCCGTGCGGCGGTTGAGTTGCAAGTGATACGGTTCGCGGCCCAGAGAATTACGGACAACGGCCTTGCCCGCCTATCGTCCTTGGTCAAAGAGCAAGAGCTAATGCTGAAAGACCCCGTTGGGTTTCAAATTTCAGACCGTGAATTTCATACCACACTCTACAAGAGCTGTGGAAACTCCCTGCTCGTAGATGTGGTTTCCGACTTCTATGACTATGCGCTCGAATACCGTCGCAGGGCTTTGCAACGTCCAGGCGCCATCAAGCACAGTGTGCAAGATCACAAAGAGATTGTCGATGCGCTGAAAACGCGCAATCCGGATGCGGCTGTGGCTGCGATGCGCGGGCATTTGGAACGGGTCCGGGAAACGACCATGAAAGAAATGGTGAACCGGGTATGAGCTGCGTCGATATCTTTGATGAGCGCGCGCTCTCGCTGGCGCCTGCCGGTGCGCAGTGGGAAAGACTGGCATCCGGCGCGATCTGGAGCGAGGGGCCGGTGTGGATGTTTGAGGATCAGAGTGTCCTTTGGAGCGACATCCCCAATAAGCGCATGTTGCGGTGGCACCCCACGGAGGGACAGTCCGTGTGGCGTGACCATGTCGAGTACGCCAATGGCCATTACCGTGAGGCCGATGGGGCGCTTCTGCATTGCTCGCATGATGGGAAAAGAGCGATCGACGGGGTAATGCGCAACGAGCTTTACATCTGTGCAAGTACTTCCTCGTACCGCATCCGCTTGAACACGCATGGAATTCAAACACCCTGAGGACTGCGCTGTGGCTCGAGATACCCTGTTATTGGTTGAAAAATGTTCGCACTGCTTTAGCTGGTACGATATCGAAAGCGGAGAGCGACTTCGTTCAGTGCAACTTCCTGATTTTCCACACGAATTTGTCACAGACCGTGCGGAACGGCATGCCTATGTCGGCCACTATGGCGTGGAGACATCCGGTCATGTGGGAAAGGGTGGTCATTCGCTCCTCCAGATCGATATACGCACGTCCGAACTGGTACGGTCCATAGACCTGTCTCCCTTCAATCGCATACACGGGTTGCAGATGGATCGGCAGGACAGGCTTTATGCATTGAGTGAAGAGAAGTCGACGCTGCTTGTGCTGGAACAGCCAGCCATGGATACCGCTCCGCGCAGAGCGGTTCCCTCCGGGGGCATCAAGAGTCATCTTTTTGCGCTGACGCAGGACGGCCAAACGGCGTTTTGCATGAACTTGCTGAGCCATACGGTAACCAAGGTCAGACCTTGGGATCCCTTGTTTGCGCCGGTAGTCTGTCATCCGGGGCAAAAGCCCGAGGGCTATTGCCTCAGTGCCGATGAGAAGACATTGTTTGTCAGCAACCGCTGGAGTAACACGCTCAGTGCCATCGATACGGACACCATGGAGATCCGCTACTCGACCTCCTCACGCGATGACGTCACCCGTATCTACAGATCTGCCGCTGGGCGTCTGTTCACGAGCAACTATGGCGATCGGAGCATTTCAGTCGTCGATCCCGAGACGCTCGACGAGACGGCATATCTGAAACTTGACGACAGGGCCATTGCCTTGGCGTTCCATCCATCCAAGGCATTGGCCTTTATCTCGCTCGACTCGGATCGTGTGGCGGTCTTGGACATCGACCGCCTGAAGATTCTGCGTTTCATCGAAACGCAGAAGGAACCTGACGTATCGAAGGTTGTGGTGCTCCGATGAGCAAGATCCTGGAGTTTCAAGCGCTGAACAAGCGATTTGGCGGCACCCACGCCGTGAACGACATCACATTCGACATACGTGCAGGGGAAGTCCTGGCATTACTGGGCGAGAACGGGGCAGGAAAATCCACGCTCATCAAATTGCTTGCCGGTATCTACCCATCAGACAGCGGTGAAATTCTGTTCGACGGACGCCCTCAATCCCGGTGGAGAAGCAACGACCGATCCAAACAACCCGTAGCTTTCATCCATCAGGATCTTGGGTTGGTAGAGTGGATGACCGTGACAGAGAATGTGGCCCTGGGGATGGGCTATGCCAAAAGGTTCGGTCTCATCGACTGGAAAGCAGCCGATAAGCGCGCACGGCGTGTGATGCAGCGTGTTGGATGCAACATCGATCCAGGTCGCCGGATTTTCTCGCTCACGCGTGCTGAAAAGTCATTGCTGGCGATTGGACGCGCACTTGAGGTGCAGGCACAAGTTCTGGTGTTGGATGAGCCCTCAGCCAGTCTGCCCATGGCTGACGTAGAGCGACTCTTCGGTGTACTGCGAGAACTGCGTCAACAGGGTATGGCCATGATCTATGTGTCGCACCGCCTGGACGAGGTGATGGCGATTTCGGACCGCGCGGCTGTGATGCGCGATGGCAAGTTGGTCGATGTCAAAGAGACGGCGAAAACCGATACCAGTGAGTTGGTCCGGCTGATTATAGGCAAGCCGCTATCCAAGACCGTTCGCAAGGCCCAGTCTGATGGTGCTGGTCCCGAAGTTCTTGAAATGGAAAATGCCGCAAGTGGCAATGCCGGGCCATTGAGCTTTTCCATTCGTCAAGGCGAGGTCGTTGGTTTGATCGGCTTGCGCGGAGCGGGTCATGAAGCCATCAGTCGTGCGATCTTTGGGCGCGAACCTCTGTCCGCCGGAAAGATGAAATTGTCCGGCAAGCAGGTAACTTTTCACACGAGCGCAGACGCAATTGAAGCGGGAATCGCATACGTAGCAAGCGAGCGCCTCGATGAGAACCTGATCCCTGCCATGAGTGTGTTGGAAAACCTCTTTCCCAATCCGACACTCACTGGCGCGAGGGGGTTGGCGTTTGATCGACGCAAACGTGAGGCGATCGACGCCATGCGCCTCATCGATCTTTTTGATGTGAACCCCCCTGCGCCTACGGCAGAGGTGCAGCAACTATCGGGCGGTAACCAGCAAAAAGTGGTTCTGGCCCGGTGGTTCAACCTGGACAAAGACCTGGTCGTCCTCGAAGAACCCACGGCCGGGGTGGATGTTGGTGCGAAGCGCCAGATTTACGAAATTCTTCGACAGCACGCCGACAGGGGTACTGCCATCGCCGTCGTATCGACCGACTTCGAGGAAGTCGCCACGGTATGTACGCGTGTGCTGGTATTTAGAAACGGTTTGATTGCCGCAGAACTCGAAGGTGACTCCATCACGGTGGAGAACTTATTGACCCTGGCTGCCGGTGGATTTTCGAAGATGGGGCAAGAGATTACAGAAATGGGGACAGAAAAATGACAACCTCAATTCAATCCACGGCGCTGGAGCCGGATCGCTCTTTGGATGGTGATGCAGCCACTTTGGTGCAGCGACTCACCCGCGCAATGCCTGTCTATGGCCTGGTTGTTTTGACCGTCTCGTTGGCGGCACTTTTTTCTGTGCTGTTGCCGGATACGTTCCCCACGCTTTTCAATCTGCGAGCAATCCTGGCTGACAAGTCAGTCATTGCAATCTTGGCCTTGGCTGCGACGATTCCCATGATCGCGGGAAAGATCGATCTCACCGTCGGCTACGGAATCGTGTTTTGGCACATCCTGGCAATTAGTTTGCAAACTGAATTTGGCATCCCCTGGCCGGTTGCCGTCGCGCTGGTCATCGCTTGCGCAGGGCTGTTTGGCATGCTGAACGGGCTGCTTGTGGAGATGGCCCAGATCGACTCTTTCATCGCGACGCTCGGGACCGGGACGGTGATCTATGCGGTAGCGATGTGGCACAGCGGTGGGCGCCAGGTGGTGGGTGAGTTGCCCGACGGTTTTGTCGAGATCGCCGGCGGCAATTTCCTCGGTTTGCCAATTGGCGCTTATTACGTACTGGTCGTGAGTGTCGTCATGTGGCTGGTGACAGAGTTCACCCCATCTGGACGGGCCCTGTATGTCATTGGCGCGAATCCCAAGGCGGCACAGCTCAACGGCATTGCCGTGCGCAAGCATGTGATGAGTGCGTTTGTCGCATCGGGCGCCCTGTCCGGTTTTGCTGGCGTATTGCTGGCATCACGATTGCAGATTGGACAGGCGAGCGTAGGACTGGAGTTTTTACTTCCCGCCCTGGTGGGCGCATTCCTGGGCTCCACAACGATTTGCCCTGGACGGGTCAATGTATGGGGAACCCTCGTAGGGGTTGCCATCCTGGCCATTGGCATTTCCGGTATTCAACAGTTTGGTGGTGCATTCTTTGTCGAACCTTTGTTCAACGGGTTGACCTTGCTGGTGTCGATTGGCATTGCCGGTTGGGCGCAGCAGCGCCGAAATCAGTCCATCAAACGACGCATTGCAGAACGTCAACTCAATGATGCGCCCCCCGGTTCCCCCTCCACCGCTGGGTAAGCGGTATCTGCATTCCCCCTCAAAGACTATTTTGGAGACAACATGAAGAGACTCAATGTTTGCCTTGGAACGATTGCAATGACACTGGCCACCGCTGGTTTTACCAGTCACGCCATGGCCGATGATTTCTTGGCTGCTGCCAGGAAGAAAGTCGAAGTCGCGACCATGTCCAAGAGCGGATGGGATGGTCCAACGACGGGTCCCAAGGCATCTTCTGGCAAGACAATCGTCTTTGTCGCCGCCGACTTGAAGAATGGAGGCATCTTGGGTGTTTCCAAAGGTGTGGAGGAAGCCGCTGCCGTCATTGGCTGGAATGTTCGGATTCTCGATGGCCAAGGTTCTGTCAGTGCACGCACGGCGGTATTGAATCAGGCACTCGCCTTGAAGCCCGATGGCATGGTCGTTGGGGGCTTTGACACCACTGAGCAAAAAGTGGCATTTCAGAATGCATCCAAAGCAGGTGTCCCGTTAGTGGGATGGCATTCGGGTGAAAAACCTGGTCCCAACGCAACGGCGGGTCTGTTTGCCAATGTGACAACGACAGCGGACGACGTATCTGAAGTCGCCGCACTGTATGCGGTGGCAGATTCGGGTGGCAAGGCAGGTGTCGTGGTATTTACCGACTCGCAATACGCAATTGCGGTCTACAAGGCGCGCGCGATGGAAGCCGTTATCAAAAAGTGCGCCGGGTGCACGGTTCTGAGCTTTGAAGACAGCCCTATCGCTGAAAGCTCCACGCGCATGCCTCAGTTGACCACCTCGTTGCTGCAGCGCTTTGGCGACAAATGGACACACTCACTGGCCATCAACGATCTGTACTTTGACTTCATGGGTAGCTCCCTGGCCACCGCAGGCAAAAAAGGGGATGCTGCTCCCAAAGCTATTTCTGCCGGTGACGGTTCTGAAGCCGCCTACCAGCGTATTCGCAGCAAGCGCTATCAAGCCGGTACGGTACCAGAGCCGCTCAACATGCAAGGTTGGCAGATCGTGGATGAATTGAACCGCGCTTTCAACAAAGCGAGCTGGTCAGGCTACATCCCCAAAGTGCACTTGGTGACGGCTGAAAACGTAGGCAAAGACGGTGGACCCAAGAACTTGTTCGACCCGGATAACGGCTATCGCAGCGCATACAAAAAAATCTGGGCGAAGTAATCCATGCGGGCTGCAACATACATGGTTGCAGCCCTGTCGGAATATCCATGATGAAATCTGATATGACAGCAACCTCTCTCAAGCCCGTAGTCACCGTGACACTGGGGGACCCCGCCGGTATTGGTCCTGAATTGGTGGCCAAACTCCTTTCCCGCGCCGACTTGCTGCACCTTGCCAACGTGGTGTTGGTGGGCGACAGATGGTTGTGGAAAGAAGGGCAGGCAATAGCGGGGCTCAAGGTTCAAACCGTGCCGGTGTCTGACTTTGCTGAAGTACGAGACCGGGATATGCTGTCGATTCCAGCATTTTTGGAAATGGACACGATACAGGCGTCGCAAGTGACGAGGTCCCAGCCAGGAGCCGCAGCTGGCGCCTCTGTGCTGTCCGTGCTGGACCGCTGCATGGACGCTGCCCTGGCAGGTCACATCGATGCGATCACCTTCGCGCCGCTGAACAAACACTCCATGAAACTTGGAGGACTCAAGCATGAGGACGAATTGCATCATTTTGCCCGGCACCTGTGCGTCAAGGGTTATTTTTGTGAATTCAACACATTGAATGATTTGTGGACTGCGCGAATTTCTTCGCATGTGCCCTTGAGGGATGTTCCCAAATATCTGGACAAGCAGCGCATCATTGACGCCACGTCGCTGATCTACCAATCATTGCAACGCAACGGCATTACCAGTCCGCGTGTCGCAGTCGCTGGACTCAACCCTCACAACGGTGATGGCGGAACATGTGGCCGGGAAGAAATTGACATCATCGCACCAGCTGTGACCGCTCTCGCGGACATGGGCATCCCTGTGCAAGGCCCTTTTCCAGCTGACACCATCTTCCTCAAAGCGCGTGATGGAGAACTGGATGCGATCGTGACGATGTACCACGACCAGGGCCAAATCGCCATCAAGCTGATGGGTTTCTCCCAGGGAGTAACGGTTCAAGGGGGTCTCCCGATTCCCATTACGACCCCCGCACACGGTACTGCTTTTGATATCGCCGGCAAGGGCCAGGCCAATGTAGAGGCCACAGCCAATGCTTTCAAGATCGCCTGTCGCATGGGCCTGGCCCGATTGCAAGGGCAAGTCGCGGCCTGAATCGCTTGAATCATTTCATCCACCCACCCGGTATTTCATCATGAAAATAAAATCTGTCCGCGCACGCATCCATGAATGGAAAGGCAAGACCGTTCCTCCTCAAGGAAATTTCTGCTCCAACGCCATGGATATGATCTTTGACAACAAAGCCAGCCCGCATGCAGCGGGCGCCGATACCATGAACACGTTCCGTTTCCATTGCTGGACGGTTGTGGAGGTGGAGACAGACGATGGCATCGTTGGACTGGGCAACGTGGCCCTGGCTCCGCGTATTGCCAAGGCCATCATCGATGAATACCTGACCCCACTGATCCTGGGGCAGGACCCATGGGACTACGAGTATCTGAATCAGCGCATGTACCGGGCCACTCAGGCTTGGGGGCGCAAGGGCGTAGGCATGGCAGCCATCTCCGCAATCGATATCGCCATTTGGGACATCCTGGGTAAATCCGTGAACAAGCCTGTCTTCAAGTTGTTGGGCGGCCGCACCAAAGAGAAAATCCCCTGCTACTACAGCAAGCTGTACCACACTGATTTGAAGGAGATGCAGGCAGAAGCCCAAAAGTTCAAGGACCAGGGATTCAAAGCCTTCAAAATGCGCTTTGGCTATGGCCCGGCCCATGGCCAGCGGGGTGTGGTTGAAAACCTGAAGTCTGTAGAGGCTGTCCGCGAAGTCATTGGGTATGACAACGACCTGATGCTGGAGTGCTATATGGGCTGGAATGTGGAGTATGCCAAGCGTATTCTGCCCAAACTGGAAAAGTACCAACCGCGCTGGCTGGAAGAGCCTGTCCTCGCCGACGACATCGATGGATACGCCGAGTTGAATCAGCTCACCAGCATCCCGATTTCCGGCGGTGAGCACGAGTTCAGTCTGTATGGGTTCAAGCAGTTGCTGGATCGCAAAGCCGTTTCAGTCGTGCAATACGACACGAACCGGGTGGGTGGCATCACGATGGCGCACAAGATCAATGCGCTTTGCGAAGCCTATAGTGTGCCGGTCATCCCGCACGCTGGACAAATGCACAACTACCACCTCACGATGAGCAGCTTGAATTGTCCCATCAGCGAGTACTTCCCGATTTTTGATGTCGAGATCGGGAACGAGCTGTTCTATTACATCTTTGATGGGGATCCTGCGGCTGAAAACGGCTTCCTGCAGCTCGATGACAACAAGCCCGGACTCGGTTTGACGTTGAAGACCGAGTACCTGGAGCACTTCACCATTACAGAGTAATGCAATGGGCAAATCATTGCCTCGTCTGTGCGCCCTGATGCTGGCGTCAGGGATAGCCAATGCAAACGACGTTTCACCCCACGAGGTCGGTGACGCTTTGTCTACCGAAGACGCACAGGCCATGCTGAGCAGATATGCCCGTCGCCCGCAGCAGCCTTGGCATGAACCAGATCCGGCAACGATCCCGGCAGGCCCGGATGGCGACGCCATTCGAGAGGGTATGAACCTGATGTTGCATACGTCGCAGCGCGTGGGTAACCGCGCGCCTGACGAGAGCAAACGCCTGAACTGGAATAGCTTGAACTGTGTCAACTGTCACCAGGCAGGACCGTCCGGTCTGCCTGGGACCAAAAAATTCGCTCTGGCACTCGTGAATGCCGTCAATGATTACCCGCGATTCGATACCAAGTCCGGAAAAATCATCTCGCTGGAGCAGCGTGCATTGGGCATGTTCGGTTCTGCACCGGTGAAAATGACGGCAGACAAACCGGAATTTCAGGCCATCATGGCCTACTTGCGATGGTTGGGCTCAGAGGCAAAACCAGGGCAGGCGATGGAGGGCGTGGGTTTGCTTCCCATGAAGCCGATCGCGCGGGCCGCAGATCCACTGCGTGGAAAGGTTCTTTACGCAAATAAATGCCAGAGTTGCCACGGTGCTGACGCAACCGGGCAACGCAGGCCTGACTTTGATTCCGGCGGGGGCTATCTATTCCCTCCATTGGCCGGGAACGATACCTATGACAACGCTGGGCACATGTTTGCCATTCCCCTATTGGCGCGTTACATACGAGCGTCCATGCCTTCTGGCACTCAGGCCGACAGGCCGCAGCTGACCCCTGCACAAGCGTTGGATATTGCCGCATATATCAACGACGACAGCACGCCACGCGGCCAAGACCCCCACCGCATCAGACTCTACCCCGATGCCGCGTTGCGGCCACAGGGTTTCGCCATACCGGAGCATTTCGTAAATCAGCCAAAGGCCTATCGGCGTGCCAAGTTCGGCCCATTCAGGAACGTCAATGAAAACTATTGAAGCGAAGATGATTTCCCATTCCATGCCCCGATACAGAGGCGTATATCCGGTCGTACCGACGACCTTCACAGAGTCAGGCGATCTGGATTTGGAGAGCCAAAAGCGGTGCGTCGACTTCATGGTCGATGCGGGGTCAACCGGACTCTGCATTCTTGCCAACTTTTCGGAGCAGTTCGTGCTTTCAGACGCCGAGAGGGAAGTCCTTACATCCACCATCTTGGAGCATGTGAAAGGGCGAGTTCCAGTCATCGTGACGACGACACACTTTGGTACGCAGGTTTGCGCACAGCGCAGCCGTCGTGCGCAAGATGCCGGTGCTGCGATGGTGATGGTAATGCCGCCGTATCATGGCGCCACGATCCGCGTGTCTGAAGATCAGATCTATGGGTTCTATGCACGCCTTTCCGACGCCATCGACATTCCCATCATGATCCAGGATGCCCCCGTCAGCGGTACGCAGTTATCGGCGGCATTCTTGGCGCGCATGGCCAAAGAGATTGAAAACGTTGCCTATTTCAAGATCGAGACTCCGGGTACCGCATCCAAGTTGCGTGAGTTGATCCGACTGGGGGGCGCGGCAATTGAGGGACCATGGGATGGAGAAGAGGCGATCACCCTTCTGCCTGATCTGCATGCAGGCGCCACAGGTGCGATGACAGGCGGTGCATTTCCGGATGGTATTCGTCAGATCATGGACGCCTGGACTGCCGGTGATGTCGAGGCAGCCACACAGGCGTACCAGCATTGGCTTCCTCTCATCAACTATGAGAACCGTCAGGGGGGTATTCTCACAGCCAAAGCCTTGATGAAAGCGGGGGGCGTCATTGCTTGCGAGGCTCCGCGCCATCCATTCCCGTCCATGCACCCAGAGGTCCGCCAAGGACTTTTGGAAACGGCCAAGCGCCTGGATCCCCTGGTGCTGCGCTGGGGCCGATAAATCTGAACATCGCTGCGTTTGGCCTGCCCGACGCTCTGCAACTACCGTGGGGTCATGTTGCTTTGCTGGCCCAGGCTCTGCGGGTGCAGCCAGCGGATCGACGGGTACATCGCCTTGAAAGATTGAGTTCTTGGCGTTCATGCGCCAGTTCGATCCACGGGCACCGGTTGCACGGCGCTATCGGTACTTTCCCTTGGATGTAGTGCGCTATTACCTGCGCGACGGGGCGCCAAGCGCAATATCCGGCACTTGGCAGATGACAAACCCGACGGGACACCCGTCACGGGCAACCCACGATGCAGGAGACAAAATGCGCACCATTCCGATCACCCCGGCGCCAGCCGCCGCGCGCTCATGCAGCGACGAAAACGGCGCCGTTCCCCGGCCCGATTTGCCGCTGGTGCGGCGCGAGTTCCTCAAAGGTTCCGGCATCCTCATGGGCACGATCGTCGCTGGCTCCGTGCTCGCTGCGCTGGCGCCTTCCACTGTCTGGGCGGTCGAGCTCAAGACACTGAGCCAAGCGCAAGGCGCAACCCTGATGTCGATGGCCCGCGTCCTGTATCCGCACAAGAAGCTGCCGGACGCCGTTTATGCGTTGCTGGCGAAAGACCTGGACGCCAAAGCCGCAGCCGATCCAGCCACCGCAGCCATGCTCGCGCAAGGCATCACGGCGCTCGACGAAGCCGGCTTCGCCAAGGCCGGCGCGGACCGCCGGCTGGCCATCGTCGAGTCCATGCAAGGCCAGCCGTTCTTCAATGCCGTGCGCGGCCAGTGCGTGACTTCCCTGTACGACAACGACATGGCCTTCGCCGTGTTCGGCTATCCGGGCTCCTCGTGGGAGAAAGGCGGCTACATCACACGCGGCTTCCAGGACCTGAAATGGCTTCCGGCGCCCAGCGCCGAGCAAAGCCCTGCGCCCTTCATGGGCTGACCAGACGGAAAGGGTGACCTCCATGGCCCAGTTCTCCAGCAGCGACGACAGCGTCGTCGTCATCATCGGCTCCGGCGCGGGCGGCGGCACACTTGCCAACGAGCTTGCGCACAAAGGCATCGGCGTCGTCGTGCTCGAAGCCGGCGCATTGCAGTCGAGCGCGACCTTCGTCAACGACGAATGGAAGTCCTTCACCCAGTTGGCCTGGCTGGACAATCGCACCACCTCGGGAACTTGGCGCGTGGCCAAGGACTTCCCGAACCTGCCGGCCTGGATCTGCAAGACCGTCGGCGGCACGACCACGCACTGGGCCGGCGCATCGTTGCGCTTGCAGGCGCATGAATTCAAAGCCAGAAGCCACTATGGCGCGATCGCCGGCGCCAACCTGATGGACTGGCCTGTGACGCTCCAGGAACTGGAGCCGTACTACGCCCGGGCCGAAGACAAAATGGGGGTGACCCGCACCAACGGCATTGCGGGTCTGCCGGGAAACAATAACTTCAAGGTGCTCAGCGCCGGCGCGGCCAAGCTGGGCTACAAGGATGTGCACACCGGCAACATGGCCATCAACAGCCAGCCGCGCGACGACCGGGGCCGCTGCATACAGATGGGCTTTTGTTTTCAGGGCTGCAAAAGCGGGGCCAAATGGTCCACGCTGTACACCGAACTGCCCAAGGCCGAAAAGACCGGCAACATGGAGTTGCGCCCCGAAAGCCATGCCACCCGCATCGAGCATGACGCTGCCGGCAAGGCCACGGGCGTGGTCTATGTCGACAAGAATGGGCATGAGCAGCGCCAGCGGGCCCGGCTGGTCTGCGTGGCCGGCAATGCCATCGAAACGCCGCGCCTGTTGCTGCTGTCGGCGTCGAACCTGTTTCCCGACGGCTTGGCCAATGGCTCGGGCCAGGTCGGGCGCAACTACATGCGCCACATGACGGGTTCGGTCTACGGCATGTTCAAAAATCCCGTGCACATGTACAAAGGCACGACCATGGCCGGCATCGTGCGCGACGAAGCGCGCCACGACCCCCGGCGCGGCTTTGTCGGGGGCTACGAGATCGAGACGCTGGCGCTGGGCGTTCCGTTCATGGCGGCATTCCTCGATCCGGGCGGCTGGGGCAAGGACTTCGCCCGTTTCATGGACAACTACACGCGCCTTGCCGGCATGTGGCTGGTCGGCGAGGACATGCCGCGTGAGAGCAACCGCGTGACGCTGCACGCCGACCTGAAGGACCAATGGGGCAGTCCCATCCCGAACGTGCATTTCGACGACCATGACAACGACATCGCGATGCGCAACCACGCATTCGGACAAGGCGAACGCATCTACCGGGCTGCCGGCGCCATCGAGACCTTCCGCACACCGCCGTATCCATCGACGCACAACATGGGCACCTGCCGCATGGGCGCATCGGCCAAGGACAGCGTCTGCAATGCCTACGGCCAGACCCACGACATTCCCAATCTGTTCATTTCCGACGGCAGTCAGTTCACCACCGGCGGCGCGGAGAATCCGACCCTGACCATCGTGACACTGGCCATTCGACAGGCCGATTACATCGCGCAGCAAATGGGCAGCCGCGCGATCTGAGGCCAATAGCTGAGGCCAACGCCGGCCGCGCCCGGGCGGGATACTTCAAAAAGGACGGAACATGTGTGGATTCTTTGTCAAGGCCGATCCGATCCAGTATGAGCAGCGGACACGCAGCGTGCGCCTGCACGGGGTGCTGACCAGCATCCGGCTGGAGAACATGGTCTGGGACATCCTGGCCGAAATCGCAGAGGCAGAAGGCCGCACCACCAATACGCTGATCGCCAAGTTTCACGACGAAATCCTGGCCAGCAGAGGCGAGGTGCCAAACTTCGCATCGTTCTTGCGCATCGCCTGCATGCGCTACCTTCGGCGCCTGAGCCTGCCAAAGCAGATAGCGCCGCCCCGGCCCACGCTGGTGTCGCTGATACCGGCGCCAGTGCGCAAGCATGCGGGCGGTGGCGCCATTGCCAACCAAGAACCTTTTCAGCCATGACATTCACCAGCGCATTCACCAGCGAAAAGCAGCCTGGCGTTGCCGATCGATCGGCCGCCGAAACCCGGGGCTTCGTGCTCAATCACACCATGCTGCGGGTCAAGGATCCGGCGGTCTCGCTGGACTTCTACACCCGCGTGCTGGGCATGCGCCTGCTGCGCAAGCTCGATTTCCCCGAAATGAAGTTCTCATTGTTCTTTTTGCATCGCGCGATCGACGGGCAGAGCATTCCCGAAGAGCCTGGCGCGCGCACCGCCTGGACTTTTTCCCAGCGGGGTCTGCTGGAACTGACCCACAACTGGGGAACGGAACTCGACCCCGACTGGCACTACCACGACGGCAACGCGCAACCCCAGGGCTTCGGCCACATCTGCTTTTCGGTTCCCGACCTCGACAGCGCCATTGCCTGGTTCGACAGCAACGGCGTGGCATATGTCAAACGGCCGGAGCAGGGAAAAATCAAGAACGTCGCTTTCATCAAGGACCCCGATGGCTACTGGATCGAGATTCTCGAACCGGGTCGTCTGCAGGCGCTGGGCATGACCCGTTGATCGTCGGGCGGGCGTGGCCGCCTTCTTCGGCAAGATGCGACGCGACGAAGCCCAGCAACTGTGTGAGCAAATCGTCCTGCGCCAGCAGCCGTGCGCGGGCGGCCTGGATGCAGGCGCTCCATTCGGCCAGGCGGTCATCGTCGGGCCATTGCAGCGGCGCGCTGGACAGTCCGTTCCAGCGGGCATGGAACTGCCGCAGCGAAAGCGGCGCCTGCAGCCAGTCGAGAAATGCCTGCAGCTTGGCATGGTGGGCGTCGTCATGCTGCGGGTAAATCTGCCAGACCAGGGCCTGCCCGGCCCACAGCGCCCGCACCAGTGAGTCTTCGCCGCGCACGGCGTTCAAGTCGCAGGCCCAGAGCATCTCGTCGAAGGCCGGTTGGGGGCAGGCTTGCAGGTTGGCAATGGCAAGCCGGCCGAGCCGGTGGCCCGGGCGCTGCGGGCCGTCCCGATCGGCCTGTGTCTGCGCCAGGGCGGCCTGTAGCGCTGCGCTGGCGCGGCCTGGCGTCACCAGCAACTGCGTTGGCCGCTGCCGCAACTGCGCCAGTAGCTCTGCCAGCGCCGGAGGCTCGTAGCAGAACAAGGACATCCAGCGCCGCCCGGCACCGGTGCCGCCCACATCGCCCACGTCGCCCACATCGCCCACGTCGCCTGCAGCAAAGGCTTTGCGCCACGCCATGCGGTCAAACGCCTGGCGCCGCTGCATCAGTTCCGGCTCGCGCAGCAGACCCCCGGTGGCCGGCGTAAAGCCGGGGTAGAAGAACCAGCGTGTCCAGCCCCGGGCCGGACCCGACGAAATCGGCGAGGGCAGCCGGTGGTTGCGCTCGACATAGCGCTGCGCCGACAGGTATTCCAAATTGATCCATACGGGCCTTTGGCCGCTGGCGCGGTATCGGTTGGCGCTGTACGCGATGAATTCAGGGGGTATTTCGCAACCGAAGGCTTCCAGCAGCACCTGCGGCGCTGGCTCGTCGGGGGTCGGGGGCGGGGCTTGCCAGGCGCGGACTTCGACGCCCGGGCAGCCGCCGGGCGCCATCCAGCGCAGCGCCGAGGCATCAGAAACCCACAGGCGCACGCGCTGGCCGCGCGCCGCCAACTGCGCCGCCAGACGCCAGCAGACGCCGATGTCGCCCAGGTTGTCGATCACGCGGCAAAACAAATCCCATTGCAGGGCAGGCAGGGCGGGCGGGACGATCGGTCGGGCGGTCATCGGGGTCGGATCGTACCCTGCACCTGCCCCACGGTGCGGCTAGTGTCGCGTCACCGATCAGATGTCGTAGGCTGCGCGCAGCCATCGGAGCGCAGCGCAAGGCGCATCGCGCAGCCCATACCGAGCTGTATTGGCAAGCGATGCAACGCCGCGATGCGCTTCGATGGCCAGCGCAGACCGACAGATGATCGGTGACGCGACACTGGACTATGATGGCGCGTTGCGCAGGCCCGCGCGCCGACAGCCTGAACCAACGCCATGAACTTGCCCATCCCCCGCAGACTGTGCAGCGCGCCGATCGGCCTGCTCGCGTCGACGGCCGCCATGCAAAAAATCCAACCTCGCGCCAACTCCGGCGCCGCACCGCAGGCCGCAGGTGCCGCCCGCGATGCGGTGGCCCGCATCGCGGCCTCATCGACCGGATGGGCCCTGCCGGCCTCATTGACCTCATTGGCCTCATTGACCCCACTGACGACCCCCTGATGACAATGCCCCGCCTACGCCCGCCATTGAACTCGCTGGCAATGACTTTGGTTGCCGTGCTGGCCGCAGCCGGCGTATCGGCGCAAGACGCCTACCCGAGCCGGACCGTGACCATGGTCGTGCCCACCGTCGCCGCCGGCACCACCGACCTGTCGGCCCGCATGCTGGCCCAGGCGTTGGCGCCGGTGCTGGGCCAGTCGGTGGTGGTGGACAACAGGGGCGGGGGCGGCGGCAGCATCGCCGCCACGGCCGTCAAGCGCGCGGCGCCCGATGGCTACACCTTGCTGATGCAGTATTCCGGCTACCATGTGATCACGCCGCTGATCACCCCGCAAAAACAGTGGGAACATGCGGACTTCCAGCCGGTGGCCAATGTGCTCTCCGCGCCGCAGATCATCGTGGTGCGCAGCAGCCTGCCGGTCAAGACGCTGGCCGATTTGATCGCCTACGCCAAGGCCAACCCCGGCAAACTCAACTACGCCTCTGCGGGCACCGGCTCGCTGCAGCATGTGACGGGCGTGATGCTCGAGCAGCATGCCGGCATCCAAATGGTCCATGTGCCCTACGGCAAGGGCACCGGCCCGGCGCTGCAAGACCTGCTCGGCGACCAGGTGGACCTGACTTTTGGCACCGCGCCGTCGTTCCTGCCCCATGCGGCCACCGGCAAGCTGCGCGTGCTGGCCGTGACCGGCAAGGAGCGCCTGCACAACCTGCCCGATGTGCCCACCACCGCCGAAGCCGGCTACCCCAAGGTGGACGCCACCTCGTGGTTTGCCGTGTTCGCACCGGCCGCAGTGCCGAAGCCCGTGATCGACAAGCTCAGCGCCGACATCCGCACCGTGGTGCAGAGCACGGCCTTCAGGCAAAAGGCGCTTGAGTATGGCGTCACTGCCGACTACCAAAACCCCCGGCAACTGGGCGACAAGGTCCAGGCCGACCTGGCCAGTTGGGCCCCTGTGGTCAAAACCCTGAAACTGGCAGCGCAGTGATGATGAAAATGCTTGGCCGGTGCATGATCTTCCTGCGCTGGCCGCCCTTTGTTTCGATAGCAAAAAAGGTGCTGCCGTGCATTCCGAAGAACTGCTGGCCCAGGTGGCTGCACTGCCTGCGTTGCCCGGGGTCTACCGCTATTTCGACAGCCAGGGCCTGCTGCTGTACGTGGGCAAGGCGCGACACCTCAAGCGCCGCGTAGCCAGCTACTTCACGAAGAACCATGGCGGCACGCGCATTGGCCACATGGTCTGCAAGATTGCGCGCCTGGAGACCACGGTGGTGCGCTCCGAGGCCGAGGCGCTGCTGCTGGAAAACAACCTGATCAAGACGCAAAACCCCAGGTTCAACATCCTGTTTCGGGACGACAAAAGCTACCCCTACCTGAAGATCACCGGCGCGCCCGCCAGCAGCGCGGGCCGCGATGCGCCGGGCCAGCGCTTTCCCCGCATCGCCTACTACCGCGGCGCGGTGGACAAGCAGCACCGCTACTTCGGCCCCTACCCCAGCGCCTGGGCGGTCAAGGAAAGCATCGAACTGCTGCAAAAGGTCTTTCGGCTGCGCACCTGCGAGGACACGGTGTTCGCCAACCGCACGCGGCCCTGCCTGCTCTACCAGATCAAGCGCTGCAGCGGCCCTTGCGTGAACCTGATTGCGCCCGAAGCCTACGCCGTCGATGTGCAGCATGCCCAGGCGCTGCTGAGCGGCCAGACGCAGGAACTGCTGCAGGCCATGGAGGCGCGCATGATGGCGTATTCCGGGCAACTGGCGTTCGAGCAGGCAGCCGAGGTGCGCAACCAGATGCAGGCGCTGTCGCGCGTGCTGCACCAGCAGTCGATAGAAAGTGCGCATGACAAGGACGTAGACATCCTGGCCGTGCGCGTGCAAGGCGGGCGCGCCTGCGTGAACCTGGCCATGGTGCGCGGCGGGCGCCACCTGGGCGACCGCCCTTACTTCCCGACCCATCTGGAAGACGCCGCCTTGTTCGAGCAAGAGACACGAGACGCCGAAGAAGCCCCGGCCACGCCCCCCCGCCCCGTCGAGGCGCTGGTGCTCGAAGCCTTTGTGGCCCAGCACTACATGGTCGTTGCGCCGCCCCCGGTGCTGGTGACCAGCACGCCGCTGGACAAGGCATTGCTCGAAGCGCTGTCCGGGCACCTCACCGCCGCGCAAGGCGGTGATCACGCCCCGGCCGCGCAAGGCGGTGATCCCCCCCCGGCCGCGTCAAGCGGCGGCCACCCCCTGCGCGGCACGGTCCACATCACCGCCGTGCACCAGCCGCGCGAGCAGCGCCGCGCCTGGCTGGAGATGGCGCAAAAAAATGCCGACCTGCAACTGGCCCGCCTGCTGGCGCAAGAAGGCTCGCAGCAGGCGCGCACGCGCGCCCTGGCCGAGGCGCTGGACCTGCCGCTGGCAGACCTGGACCCGCTGACCATCGAGTGCTTTGACATCTCGCACACGGCCGGCGAAGCCACCCAGGCTTCATGCGTGGTGTTCCACCACCACAAGATGCAAAGCAGCGAGTACCGCCGCTACAAGATCGATGGCATCACCGGCGGTGACGACTACGCCGCGATGCGCCAGGTGCTCACGCGCCGCTACGGCAAGCTGGCCGAGGCCGCGCACGAAGCCGGTGGCGTCGACTGTGCAGCCCGGCCCGCTGCGCCCGCGCAGGGCCAGGCGCGCCTGCCCGACCTGGTGCTGATCGACGGCGGCAAGGGCCAGGTCGGCGTGGCGCGCGAGGTGTTCACGGCCCTGGGCCTGGATCTGACGCGCATCGTGGGCGTGGAAAAGGGCGAAGGCCGCAAGGTGGGCCTGGAAGAACTGGTGTTTGCCGACGGGCGCGAGAAGGCCTCCCTGGGCAAGGACTCGGCGGCGCTAATGCTGGTGGCGCAAATCCGCGACGAAGCCCACCGTTTTGCGATCACCGGCATGCGCGCCGCGCGCGCCAGGGTGCGCACGGGCGGCGGCCAGCTCCAGGAGATTGCCGGCGTAGGCCCGAAGAAACGCGCCCGGCTGCTGCAACGCTTCGGTGGCGTGCGCGGCGTGGCATCGGCCAGCGTGGAGGACCTGATCACCGTCGACGGCATCTCGCGCGCGCTGGCCGAAGAGATCTACCGTGCATTGCGCTGAACCGCGCTGGCGCCGCAGCGCGCCATGACACAATCGCCGCCATGTTTTGGACGATTCCCACCGTGATGACCTGGACGCGCTTCGTCGCAATACCTTTGATCGTCGGGGTGTTCTACGCGCCACTGGAGCCGGCCACGCGCAACCTGATCGCCACCGTGCTGTTCGTGCTGTTTGCCGCCACCGACTGGCTCGACGGCTACCTGGCGCGCAAGTTGAACCAGGCCTCGTCGTTCGGCGCCTTCCTGGACCCGGTGGCCGACAAATTCCTGGTCTGCGCATCGCTGCTGGTGCTGGTGCAGTTGCAGCGCTGCGATGTGTTCGTGGCACTGATCATCATCGGGCGCGAGATCACGATCTCGGCGCTGCGCGAATGGATGGCGCAGATCGGCGCCAGCAAGAGCGTGGCCGTGCACATGCTCGGCAAGGTCAAGACCGTGGTGCAGATGCTGGCCATCCCCTTTTTGCTCTACCACGGGCGGCTGTTCGGCGTGATGGATACCGGGCTGTGGGGCCGCTGGCTGATCTGGGCCTCGGCCGTGCTCACGGTCTGGTCGATGGTGTACTACCTGCGCAAGGCGCTGCCCGAGATTCGGGCCCGGGCGCGCTGAGGGTATGCCAAGGCGCGCCCATTTTTCCGGCGCCGGCGCATGATCCGGATGCGCTGGCGGCCATGTTTTCAGGAGCACAGGAATGAGCAAACACCGCATTGCCGTCATTGCCGGAGACGGCATCGGCAAGGAAGTCATGCCCGAGGGCCTGCGCGTGCTCGACGCGGCGGCGCGCCGGTTCGGCATTGCGCTGCAGTTCGATCACTTCGACTTTGCCAGTTGGGACTACTACGAAAAGCACGGCCAGATGCTGCCCGACGACTGGAAGGAGCAGATCGGCGGCCACGAGGCCATCTACTTCGGCGCCGTGGGCTGGCCCGAAAAAATCGCCGACCATGTCTCGCTATGGGGCTCGCTGCTGCTGTTTCGGCGCGAGTTCGACCAGTACCTGAACCTGCGCCCCGCGCGCCTGATGCCGGGCATCATCGCCCCCGTGGTGCGGCGCGATGGCAGCGCCCGCCTGCCCGGTGAAATCGACATGGTCATCGTGCGCGAGAACACCGAGGGCGAATACTCCAGCATCGGCGGGCGCATGTACCAAGGCACGCCGCGCGAAATCGTGATGCAAGAGACCGTGATGTCGCGCCACGGCGTAGACCGGGTGCTCCAATTTGCCTTCGAACTGGCCCGCTCGCGCCCGAAAAAGCACCTGACCAGCGCCACCAAGTCCAACGGCATCGCGATCACCATGCCCTACTGGGACGAGCGCGTGGCCGAGATGGCCCGCTCCTTCCCCGAGGTGCGGCTGGACAAATTCCACATCGACATCCTCACGGCGCATTTCGTGCAGCGCCCCGACTACTTCGACGTGGTGGTGGCCAGCAACCTGTTTGGCGACATCCTGAGCGACCTGGGCCCGGCCTGCACCGGCACCATAGGCATAGCGCCCAGCGCCAACCTGAACCCCACACGCGCCATGCCATCGCTGTTCGAGCCGGTGCATGGCTCGGCCCCCGACATTGCCGGGCAGGGCATCGCCAACCCGATCGGCCAGATCTGGTGCGGCGCCATGATGCTCGACTTCCTGGGTTACCGCGCCGCGCATGACGCCGTGCTGGCGGCCGTGGAGTCGGTGCTGGAGCCCGGCAACGGCGCTCCGCGCACCCCTGACCTGGGCGGCACCGCCGGCACGCAAGATGTCGGCCGGGCCATCGCGGCGGCGCTTGCGGCCGTTTGACGTTTGACGTTTGAGCATGACCGGGGCTGGTGTGTCAATATACATGTGTTGCTGGTATGGCAGGTTTGCGACAGAATGCGCGGCAAGCCGGTGTCACAACTGTGACACCGTGAAACACGATTAGAATCGACCGCTATCAATCCCGTATTGACACCCCGAAACCCGATGGCTTTAATCCTGATGCAGCAGCCGCTGCCATGTGCGCCCACCCTTTTTTTCCCCGCCTGCCCTCCGCCAGCCCTCCCGGTCGTGCTGTCATACATGTGAAGACCAGATGCCGCTGAGGGCATTCCATCAACTCTTTTCCGAGAGGCTTTTTGTGAACAAAACCGAACTGATCGAGTACATCTCTGACAACGCCGACATCTCCAAAGCAGCCGCTGCGCGCGCGCTGGAATCCACGATCGAGGCGGTCAAAAAGACTCTGAAAAAAGGCGGAACCGTCTCGCTCGTCGGTTTCGGCACCTTTGCCGTTGGCAAACGCGCCGCCCGCACGGGTCGCAACCCCCGCACCGGCTCGGCGATTAAAATCAAGGCCGCCAAAGTGCCGAAGTTCCGCCCCGGCAAGGCATTGAAAGATGCGTTGAACTAACGGGCCGCTCACTGCGGGTCCAAGCCCCTCGAACAGGGTCCTTAGCTCAGTCGGTAGAGCGGCTCCTTTACACGGAGCAGGTCGGCGGTTCGAGACCGTCAGGACCCACCACCATCGAACACCGTCAAACCCCAAGGCGAACCCAGGTTCGCCTTTCGTTTTTCCGAACGCAGCCTCGCCCTGCGTTTTTCCGAGTGCAGGTTCGCCCCTGCCCCTGAAAGATCCACCATGTTTGAAACCATCCGCAAGCACTCCAAGATCGTGATGATCTTCTTGTTCTTGCTGATCATTCCGGCTTTTGTGCTGGTCGGCACCGACCGCAACTACTTCTCCGAAGCCAGCCCCGTGGTCGCGCGGGTCGATGGCCACGACATCAGCCAGGCCGACTGGGACAGGGCCCACCGCCAGGAGAGCGACCGCATCCGCGCACAGTCGCCCACGGTCGACGCCCGGCTGCTGGACTCCCCCCTGGCGCGCTACGCCACGCTGGAGCGCCTGGTGCGCGAGCGCGTGCTCGATGCTGCAGCGCAGCAGATGCGCCTGGTGACCAGCGACGCGCGCCTGATCCGCAGCCTGCAGGAAACCCCCGCGATTGCAGCGCTCAAGCGGGCCGACGGAACGCTCGATGCCGATGCCTACCGCGCATTGCTGGTCGGCCAGGGCGTCACCCCCGAAGTCTTTGAAGCCAACCTGCGCCGCAACATCGCGGCGGACCAGGTACTCGATGCCGTGCTCAGCACGGCCTTGGTCGCCAACGCCCAGGCTCGACTGGCGCTGGACGCGCTGTACGAGCGGCGCGACATACAGGTGGCCCGCTTCGACGCCCCGGACTTTGCCGGTCGGGTCTTGCCCACGGATGCCGACCTGCAAAGCTACTACGACGCGCATCCCGCACAGTTCCGGCAGCCCGAACAGGCAACGGTGGAATATCTGGTATTGGACCTGGACAGCGTGCGCGCCACCATCACCGTGCCCGAAGACGAACTGCGCAGCTACTACGACAGCGACTACCTGCCACGGATCATGGCCAAGCAAGAGCGGCGCGCCAGCCACATCCTGATCAGCGTCGCCAAGGATGCCCCGGCGGCAGAGCGCGAAAAAGCCAAGGCCCGCGCCACCGAGCTACTGGCCCAACTGCGCAAGACACCGGCAGACTTTGCCCCACTGGCCAAGCAATCGTCAGACGACAAAGGCTCCGCCGCCGCCGGAGGCGATCTGAACTTCTTCGCCCGTGGCGCGATGACCAAGCCGTTCGAAGAAGCCGTCTTCGCGCTGAAGAAAGGCCAGATCAGCGATGTGGTGGAAACCGAATTCGGCTACCACATCATCGAACTGACCGACATCAAGACCCCGCCCCAGCCCGGTTTCGAGGAGGCGCGGGCGGTCATCGCCGCCGAGTTGGGGCAGCAGCGGGCGCAGCGCCAATTTGCCGAAATGGCCGAATCCTTCAGCAACGCGGTGTACGAGCAGGCCGACAGCCTGCTGCCCGTGGCCGACAAGCTCAAACTCAAGCTGCAAAGCGCCACCAATGTCAGCCGCACCCCGGCGCCCGGCGCCAAGGGCGCATTGGCCAGCAGCAAATTCCTGCAGGCGCTGTTCGCGCCGGATACGCTGCAAAACAAACGCAACACCGAAGCCGTGGAAATAGGCCCTCAGCAAATGGCCGCCGGCCGCGTGACCAGCTACACCCCTGCCAGCACCCTGCCATTGGCGCAGGTGCGCGAACGCGTGCGCAGCCTGTATGTGGCGGAAAAATCGGCAGCACTGGCGCAGCAGGAAGGCCAGGCCAAACTGAGCGCCTGGAAAGCCGACCCCGCCACGGCCACAGGGCTGGCGGCCGCCACCGAAATCGCGCGCGGGCAGGGCCAAAACCTGCCGCGCCCGGTGATCGATGCGGCCCTGCGCACGCCCGCTGACGCGCTGCCCGCATGGACGGGCGTCGACCTGGGGGCTGCTGGCTACGCGGTGGTCAAGATCAACCGCGTGCTCGCGCGCCAGGCGCCCGATGCGCAGCGCGCGCAACAGGAGCAGCAGCAGTACGCGCAGTGGCTGGCGCGGGCCGAGGTCCTGGCCTACTACGAACTGCTCAAGCAGCGCCTGAAGGTCCGGATCCAGGCGCCACGCCCGCAAGTCGCGGCGCCAGAGATCGCAGAAAATTGACGCCGGCCGGCTGCCGCCGGGTCCCTCCAATGGACGGCAACGGGCGGCGATCGATGGCGCTGGCCCCGAAGGGGCCAAATCACCGGCTACAATGCGCGGCTACGGTGGCTGTAGCTCAGTTGGTAGAGTCCAGGATTGTGATTCCTGTCGTCGTGGGTTCGAGTCCCATCAGCCACCCCAAGAAATGCTAGTAAAAACAAGGACCTTCGGGTCCTTGTTTCGTTTCAGGGGCACGTCAGGGGCGATTCCAATCCTCCCCAGCGTCCGACTGCCGGCTTGGCCTCCAGCTACCGTCCAACTTTCTGGACCTTGGTTCGCTCTTGGTACCAGGCCTGCTTCCGACAGTCTTCGTCTCTGTAACGTAAATCGAAGCGGCGCGATTCATGGATCACCTGACGCCAGGTCCGGCAGCCATACTTCTCCGGCGTCTGATCCGGGTATTGGGCGCTGATCCAATCCGCAGCGGCATCGACTGAAGCCCAGCCATCGACGGCAAGCGCAAAAATTGCTTCGCGCAGCGCGCTGACGCAGCCTGCCGCCCCCAATCCACGATTCCGTCTGGCGCAATTCCGTTAGAGCATATTTGACTTAAAACCAAACAATTCATGATATGATGCGGCGTCTTTTTTCTGAAGGAGTATGCAATGCAAGCGTATTCGCAGGATTTGCGAGATAGGGTGCTGAAGGCGATAGAACAAGGAGATCGTCCTACCGATATTGCCAAGCGTTTTGAAGTCAGTCGAGTATGGGTGTACCAAGTCAAGACGCGTCTTGAAGAAGGTATTCGACATAGTTTCCAGATTGGCGGGCATCGGAAATCTTGCCTTGCTCCAGTGGAGCCTATGTTGCGGGAATGGATTAAAGACAGAGCGGATTTGACACTGCGCGAGATGTGCGAACGGCTGGCCGAGCATGGGATAACGATCAAAGCCCCAGCCCTATGGCACCAACTGAATAAATGGGGTTTGAGCTTTAAAAAAAACTCTGCACGCCAGCGAGCAAGAGCGTAAGGATGTGCAAGCGGATCGGGTTGCATGGAAGGAAAGCCAGCCAGCACTTGACGCAACAAAGCTTGTGTTCCTTGATGAGACGGGCACATCCACCAACATGACCCGCACACGAGGCCGTTCGCCGAAGGGACAGCGTTGCATAGCCAGTGTTCCACATGGTCACCGGAAAATCACCACCTTCATTGCCGGCTTGCGGGTAAACGCCGTGACCGCCCCAATGGTCTTGGATGGCCCTATGGATGGCGAAGCATTCCTGGCCTATATACAGCAATTTCTGTGTCCTACGCTGCACCCTGGTGATATCGTGATCGCTGATAATTTGTCCAGCCATAAAGTCTCTGGTGTGCGTGAGGCCATTGAGGGGGTTGGTGCAACATTGCGTTATCTTCCGCCTTACTCACCAGATTTGAACCCTATCGAAAAATTCTTTTCCAAACTGAAAGCCCTGCTCAGGCAAGCTGAACAGCGTACTGTCGATGGACTTTGGAATACCATCGGGCACCTGCTTGATTGTTTTACACCACAGGAATTGTCCAACTACTTTTCATCTTCTGGATATGTTTCTACTTAAATCAAAAATGCTCTAAGCACCAGGTCGTGATAGGCGGACGATTGCATGAACGATGCTGCGAGCTGGCGCGCCTGTTCCATGTGCTCGGCCCAGGCCCTGAGTTGCTCGTAGTGCCCGTCGATCCGGGCATAGCAGGTCAGCAGATATTCACGCGCCGCTGCGCAACCGTCTGCCTGCCAGAGGTCGTACCGTTCGATGAAGTGGTGGACCAGCCCATTGATCTCGTCTGGATGCGGTGGGATATCTGGTGATGGATTGTTTGACATCGATGTTGCCAAGCATATAGGAGTGCTGCTTGGCCAAAGTACCCTGACACAGGTTCACTTTGGCTACTAAAATGCATGAAACGTCAATAAAATTCCAGTCATGTCAGCCTTGGTCTCATCGTCTGCCACCTCGTTGCGAGGTGCTGCCGCGCATCTCGCCGATGGGTTGCAGGCCGGGCGCGTCTACCGGCGCGAAGATCTCGCACGTCTGTCCACCGCTGTGGATAGGCATCTGCGTGAACTGGTCGCTACCGGAAAGCTCAAGAAGCTCGCTCAGGGTCTGTACTACGCACCCAAGCAGTCCAGCTTTGGCCCGCTGCCGCCTGCCGACGAGCAGGTTGTGGGCGGGTTTCTGCGAGACAAGGACTTCCTGGTCTTCTTTCCCTCGGCCTACAACTCCGTGGGCCTGGGCACGACCCAGCTCTATAACCGCACCGTGGTCTATAACCACAAGCGCCATGGCGTCTTCAAGCTGGGTAACCGGCAGTTCGATTTCCGGGTGAAGCCGCGCTTCCCCAAGAAGCTGACCCCGGAGTTCCTCTACGTGGACCTGCTGAACAACCTCGATGAGTTGGCAGAGGATCGCGATGCGGTGTTGCGCCAGGCACGCAGCAAGCTGCCCTCGTTCGAGCCAGCCCAATTGCAACGTGCCGCTGATCGTTTCGGCAATCTGTCCACGCGCAAGCGCCTGAGAGAGTGGTCGGGTGGCTGATTTTTTGCACGATCGGCGGGACTTCGATCAATTGCTCGCTGTCGTCGCGGATGAGCGAGGGCTCGATCCCATGCTGGTCGAGAAGGACTACTGGATCATGCATTGCCTGTGGGGCTTGCAGGCCCAGGGCTTCCAGTTCGAGCTGAAGGGCGGCACGTCCTTATCTAAGGGGTTCGGCATCATCCACCGCTTCTCGGAAGACATCGATATCCGAATTGAGCCGCCCCATGGCATGGACGTGAAGACGGGCCGCAACCAAGACAAGCCAGCGCACGTTGAGTCGCGGCGTGCTTACTACGACGAGCTGGCTGCGCTCATCAGGGGCTGCAAGAGGTGCAGGACTTCCTGCACACTCCCGCCTATCAAGAGCACAAAGCGCAAAGGTTTCGCACCGGGGATGAACAGGTCATTGCGCAGAACCAGGCGTTCGTCCTGGGTGATACTGGCCAACGCCTGCGATTCGCTCAGGAGTACCGCAAGACCGCTGCGCTCTACTACCAGGGGCAGCCCGATTTCGAGGCGCTGCTCACTCGCATTCACCAACACATCGCCGTGATGTGAGCACGGGGCAACTTAAGGCCCGACCGGCTCCTTCGAAGCATTCGCGTTGCCCGGGTTATTCGCCATAGGGAATCCAGACGTTCTTGACCTGCGTGGCATGGCGCATGAACTCGCCGCCCTGCCCTTGCTCGCGCGATGTCCAGTCCAGTTGACGGCGCTGGACCCAGGTCGACTTCAGGTTGCCCGCCGAAGCCGCCTGCACCCTGGCGGCGCCGGCCGCAGGCCCGAAGTACCACAGGGCGTCGACGTCGTCGTGCAGGGCCAGCACTTCGGCCAGCTCGTCGCTGTCGCCCCACACGATGTTGAGCACGCCGGCAGGCATGTCGCTGGTGTCGAGCACCTGGTACAGGTCGGCGAACATCAGGGACGCATCCGGCGGCGGCACCAGCACCACGCGATTGCCCGTGGCCAGCAGCGGCAGGGCCAGGGACAGCGCCGCCAGCAAGGGCGTGTGCGCTGGGCTGCGCACGCCGACCACGCCGAAAGGCTCGTTCATGGCCAACGTGACGTGGGCGGTCAGCGTCGAATGAACGCTGCCATCGTGCTTGTCGGCCATGGCGGCGTAGTGGAACACGCGCGCCAGCACCTGTTCAAACTGCTGGCTGGCGGCGGCCTCGCTGATGCCGTCGATGGCCTGCAGATGGGCAATGAAGGTCTGCGCACGCGCGCCGAGGTTTTCCGCGAAGTAGTACAGCACCTGCGCGCGTGCATGGCCGCTGGCTTGCGACCAGTTGCCGGCCTTGCGTGCGGTTTCCACCGCATTGCGGATGTCCTTGCGGTTGCCGAAGCCGGCATGACCCAACAGCGCGCCGCTGCCGGAACGCACGCCGAAGCTGTAGCCTGAGTCCGGACGAACCTGCTTGCCGCCGATGTAGAACTTGGCGCTGCGGTCGATGGAACGCGCCGCGCCCGCCTCCGTCGGTGCCAGGTGCGCAGCCACCTGCACGGGTGCGTCCTGCGCCTGCTGCGCGCCGGGCGCATGAAGCCACTTGGGCACCAGGTACTCGTGCATGCCTTCGCGCCCGCCTTCGCGGCCGAAGCCGCTTTCGCGGTAGCCACCGAAGCCGGCGGCCGCGTCGAACATGTTGGCGCCGTTGACCCACACCACCCCGGCCGCCAACTGCGCAGCCACCGTGAGGCAGACATCGATGTTCTCCGACCACAACGATGCAGCCAGCCCGTAGCGGCTGTGGTTGGCCAGGGCCACGGCTTCGTCGAGCGTGCGAAAGCCCATCGAAATGACCACGGGCCCGAAGATTTCCTCCTGCGCCAGGGCATGCGCTGCGGGCACGTCTTCGAAGAACGTGGGCGCAAAGAAATGGCCGCTCGAAGGCGCATCCAGCGCGGTCTGCCAGCAGCTCAGGCCATCGGCGCGCCCCGATTCCACCATCTGGCGGATGCGCTGCAACTGCACGCGGTCGACGATCGCGCCCACGTCGTTCGACTTGTCCAGCGGGTTGCCGATGCGCAGCTTGCGCATGCGCGCGCGCAGCTTGTCGCCGAAGCGCGCGGCCACGCTTTCCTGCACGAGGATGCGCGAGCCGGCGCAGCAGACCTGGCCCTGGTTGAACCAGATGGAGTCGACCACGCCTTCGACAGCGGCGTCGAGGTCGGCGTCGTCGAAGACGATGAACGGCGACTTGCCGCCCAGCTCCAGCGACAGCTTCTTGTCGGTGCCCGCCGTGGCCCGGCGAATCAGGCGGCCCACCGCGGTAGAGCCGGTGAAGGCGATCTTGTCCACGCCGGCGTGGTTCACGAGGCTGGCGCCGGTGTGGCCGTCGCCGGTGACGATGTTGAGCACGCCGGCGGGCAGGCCCACTTCCACGCACAGCTCGGCAAAAGCCAGCGCGGTGAGCGGCGTGAACTCGGCTGGCTTGAGCACCACGGTGTTGCCCGCCGCCAGCGCCGGCGCCACCTTCCAGGCCAGCATCAGCAAGGGAAAGTTCCAGGGCACGATCTGCCCGCACACGCCCACGGCTTGGTGCGCGGGAAACTCGCTGTCCAGCAGTTGTGCCCAGCCCGCGTGGTGATAGAAGTGGCGCACCACCAGCGGGATGTCGATGTCACGCGACTCGCGGATGGTCTTGCCGTTGTCCATGGTCTCCAGCACGGCGAAGAAGCGCGCATGCTTTTGCAGATGCCGCGCGATGGCATAGAGGTAGCGCGCGCGCTGGTGGCCGGACAACCCCGACCAGGCGGGCAGCGCCTGGCGTGCGGCGGCCACGGCTTGGTCGATGTCGGCGTCCGAGCCGTGGGCCACGCGGGCCAGACGCTCTTCGGTGGCGGGGTTGAAGACCTCGAAGTATTCGTTCTGCGCCGGCGCCACGAACTCGCCGTGGATGAAGTGCCTGAAGCTGTGCGCATGCGCGTCCAGCCAGCTGTGCACGGGAGCAGCCGCTTCGAGGCAGGGACCGTAGTCCATGGTGCGGAGAATGTCGGCCACAGTGGTCATGATGAAAAAGAGGTTGCGCGGTCGGTGCCGTGAAGGTGGTGCGGGCGCCAGGCTCAGGCCATGGCGTGGTGATGCAGGGCCGAATAGCGACCGGTGACGAAGTGCTCGAGCTGGCGCTCGATGTCGCCGAGCAGTGCGCTGGCGCCGATGCGGAACATGCCGGGCTCCAGCCATGCGCGGCCCAGCTCTTCGTTCATCAGTGCGAGCCAGTTCAGCGCATCCTTGGCGGTGCGGATGCCGCCGGCGGGCTTGAAACCGATGTCGTGGCCGGTGGCGCTGCGGTAGTCGCGGATGGCGCGGCACATCACGAGGCCCACCGGCAGCGTGGCATTCACCTCTTCCTTGCCGGTGGAAGTCTTGATGACGTCGGCGCCGGCCATCATGGCCACCATGCTGGCCTGGTAGACATTGCGCAGGGTCTTCAGGTCGCCCGTGGCCAGGATGGCCTTCATGTGTGCCGCGCCGCAGCGCGCGCGCATGGCCTGGATTTCTTCGTACAGCGCCTGCCAGTTCTGGCTCAGCACGTGGGCGCGGGTGATGACGATGTCGATCTCGCCCGCCCCTTCCTGCACCGCGTAGTCGATCTCGGCCAGGCGTTCGCGCAGCGGCGTGAGGCCCGAGGGAAACCCGGCGGCCACCGAGGCCACCGGAATGCCCGAGCCTTCGAGCGCGCGCACCGCGGCGGGCACCATGCTCGGATACACGCAGACGGCACCCACGCGGGGCGGTGCCGCCTCCAGGCCCAGGCCGGCCACGAGGTCCTGGCGCAGCGGGCTGCGCGCCTTCGCGCACAGGCGGGCCACGCGCTGCGGCGTGTCGTCGCCCGCCAGCGTGGTGAGGTCGATGCAGGTGATGGCCTTGACCAGCCAGGCGGCCTGCCATTGCTTCTTCACCGAACGGCGGGCCTTCAGGGATTCGGCGCGGCGCTGCGCGGCCGGTGTGTTCACTCGCGCATGCTCGAACAGGGAGGCATCGAGTGCGATGCCCGGGTTGCGGAGGTCGGTGGCAGTCATGGGTTGGGGAGCGTGTGAAGAAAAAGCTCAGTGGCTGCGACCGGAGTGGTGGTCAATGAGCCGGTTCAGAAGGATGGCAAGAACGATGATCACGCCGGTGATGGTCATCTGATAGAAGGAGCCCAGGCCCAACAGGTTGAAGATGTTGCGCAGCACCTGCAGCAGCATTACCGCCACCGCCGTGCCCAGCACGCTGCCGCGCCCACCGAACAGGCTGGTGCCGCCCAGCACGACCGCCGCGATCGCGTCCAGTTCCAGGCCCTGCGCGGCGGTGGGCTGGCCGATGTTCAGCCGAGTGGTGAGCAGCACGCCGCCCAGCGCGGCCAGCAGGCCCGAGATGGCGAACACGGCGGTGATCACCGGCTTGACCGGCACGCCGGACAGGCGCGCCGCCTCGGCGTTGCCGCCCGAGGCCAGCACGTACTCGCCGAACACGGTCTTGCGCAGCACCAGCCCCGCCAGCAGCGAGATGCCGATGAAGGCCAGGCCCATCGCGGGGAACGGCAGGTCCGCGCCCGGCACCAGGTTGATCATCAGCGAGCCGAAGGTGCCGAAGGCTTCGGGCAGGCCGCCGAGCGGCGTGCCGTCGGAGATCAGGTACGTGAGGCCGCGAAAGCTCACCAGCCCGGCCAGCGTGATGATGAAGCTCGGCACCTCGGCGTAGATCGACAGCGCGCCCATGCCTGCGCCGATCAGCACACCGCTCAGCAGCGTGACGGCGATGGCCAGCGGAATGGACACGCCCTGCACGAGCAGGACCGCCACCAGCATGCCGCCGAAGGCCACCAGGCTGCCCACCGACAGGTCGATGTTGGCGGTGAGGATCACGAAGGTCATGCCCACCGCCACGATGCCGACGATGGAGGCCTGCTGGAACAGGTTGGCGATGTTGCGCCAGGTCAGGAAGTTGTCGGACAACTGCGTCGCGACCAGCACCACCAACAGGAAGATGGCCAGGAAGTTGTAGCGCAGCACGAGCGCCCGCACGGACAAACGTGCCGGCACGGGCGCACGGGCGCAGGCGGACGAAGCGAAGGCCTCGGCCGCCTGCGCCTGCGAGGGGTTCGTGTTCATGGTGGATGACCCAGGATGGTGGTTTGCAGCACCTGCTCGCTGCGGGTGGTTCGCGGATCGAAGCAGGCCACGTTGCGGCCCTCGTGCATGACCCAGATCTGGTCGCAATGGGCGTACAGCTCATCGAGTTCGCTGCTGGCAATGACGACGGCCGCACCGTCGTCGGCCAGTTGCCGGGCCAGGGCATAGAGGTCGGCCTTGGCGCCCACATCGAGCCCGCGGCTGGGCTCGTCGAGCAGCAGGAGCTTGCTGCCGTCGATCAGCCATTTGGCGAACACCACCTTCTGCTGGTTGCCGCCGGAGAGCTGGCGCACCGGTTGCTCGATGTTCGAGAGCCGCGTGCTCAGCGCCTTCAGGACCGAGGCGGCGCGGACCTTCAGCGCGCCGCGCCGCACCAGCGTCTGGCGCCGCAACGACGGCAGCGAGGCGTTGATGTAGACGGGGGCGTCCAGCACCAGGCCCTGGGTCTTGCGGCTCTCGGGCACCAGCCCCACGCCATGGGCCATGGCCGCGCGCGGCGAGCGCGGCGCATAGGGCTTGCCATGCAGTGTGACCCGTCCGCGAAACTTTCCGTCGCCGAACAGCGTGCGCAGGAAGGTGCTGCGCCCGGCGCCGTTCAAGCCGGTCAGGCCGACGATTTCGCCCTGGCGCACATGGAAGTCGCGGATGGCTATGCCGCTCGGCCCGTCGAGCTGGTGCACGTGCAGCGCCACCTCTCCCCGCGGCGGTGTGCGCTCGACGCGCTCGAGCAGTGCGCGGTGCTCGCCGATCACGGCCGAGATGAGCGTGCGCTCGTCGACATCGGCCACGTCGTGCGTCGCCACGGTGCGGCCGCCGCGCAGCACGGTGATGCGCTCGCAGATGGCGCGGATCTCGTGCAGCCGGTGGCTGACATACAGCACCGACACATCGCTGCGCACCAGCTCGCGGATCACGTCGAACACCTGGGCGATCTCGCGCTCGTTCAGGGCGGCCGAGGGCTCGTCCATGACGATGAGGCGCGCCTGCGTGGTGAGCGCGCGGGCGATGGCAGTGAGCTGCTGGTTGGCCACCGACAGGCTCTCGACGCGGGCCTGCGGACCGAAGCCGGCGCCCACGCGCGCCAGCGCCTGCAGCGCCATCTCGCGCCGCGCCTTGCCGCGGATGAAGCCCAAGCCCGCCGGCACGTGGCCCAGCAGCAGGTTCTCCTCTACCGTGAGCTGCGGCACCAGGTCCAGTTCCTGGTAGATCATGGCAATGCCGGCGCGCCGCGCATCCTGCGGACTCCGGAACTGGACGACGTTGCCGTCGATGCGGATCTCGCCGGCATTGGGCGGGTGGGCGCCGGCAATGATCTTCATCAGCGTGCTCTTGCCCGCGCCGTTCGCCCCGAGCAGGCAGTGCACCTCGCCGCGGCGGATGCGCAGGGACGCGTCGTGCAGGGCCTTGACCCGGGGCGGAAAGACCTTGCTCACGCCGCGCACGTCCAACAGCGGCGGCGGGGCGCCCGGGACATCCACGCTCACTGGATTCATGGCCGCTCCAGCAGGTAGTTGGCCGTGGCCTCGTCGGTCACCAGCACATTGATGTAGCGGGCCAGCAGGCAGGCCTTCACGGCACGGTGCTTGGCCTTGCCAGCGCTCACGCCGATGGCATGCGCCTTGTCGCGCAGCAGCGCAGGCGACAACCCGATGGCGCGGGCGTCGAAATCGGGGCTGACGATGTGGCCCTCTTCGTCGATGAAGCGGCCCAGGATGTCGCCCACCGCGCCGGCCTTGAGCAGGGCCTGCAGCGAGTCGGCGTCCATGTACCCGGACTGCACCAGCACCGAGCGTTCGGACAGCGACCCGATGCCCACGCAAGCCACGGTGGTCTCGCGCCCCAGGCGCATGACGGCGCCGATGACGGGGTCTTCTTCGAGCACCTGGCGGGTCTTCGAACTGCCCACGATGGCCGGCACCGGCAGCAACGTGGCCGTGCCCTTGGCGGCCTGCGCGAAGCGCTCCGCCACGTTGTGCGACGGGCCGTCGTTGTCGCGGAGGTTGGCCGCACCGTTGAGCAGCACCACGTGCACGCCCTCGTTCCAGCCGACCGGCAGCCAGCGCGCCATGGCGCTCATGGTGCGCCCCCACGACACGCCCACCAGTTGCGGCCTCGGCTGCAGGCTGGCCAGGTAGCGGCCGGCCTCCTGCGCGACGCTGTTCAGCGTCACTTCGTCTGCGCCGGTGTCGGGCAGCACCAGCGCCTCGCGCAGGCCGTAGCGCTGCTGCAGCGCGCTTTCCAGCTCGACGCGCCGCGTCGAGCGCGGAATGATGTCCACGCGCACGATGCCGGACTCGCGCGCCTCGCGCAGCAGCCGCCCCACCTGCCAGCGCGTGAGGCCCATCTCGTCGGCAATGTCGGCCTGGGTGTGCTCCAGGTGGTAGTAGCGCTTGGCGATCTGCACCATGATCTGCTCGCGCCGCTCTTGCGAGCCGATGCGCACGGACAGTTGTTCGTCGGCATTCACCGTGGCCGCCTTGCCTGGCTTGCCTGGCTTGCGGCTCATGCGACGCTCCGCACGAGCTCGTGGGACAGCGGCTGCACGGCCTCGGTGGCGGCGCGGTAGCGCAGCAGCATCGCGGCATAACGTTCGTGCATGGCGGGGTCGGGGTACAGGCGCCGGTACGGTGCCACGTGGCTTTTCGCGCCGGCGACCAGATCGGCGGATTCGCCCAGCGCATTCAGCGCCGCGACGGCCGCCCCCATCAGGGTCAGGTTCTCCTGATCGGTCACGTCGAAGGGCAGACCGCAAGCGTCCACCGTGGCCTGCAGCCACAGGGGATTCTTCTGGATGCCACCGGCCGCCACCACGCGCGTGACGGGCACCCCGAACGAGTTCAGCACGCGCACCACGTTGGCCGAGCCCAGCGCCACGGCATCCACGGCGGCGCGGTAGATCTGCGCGCGATCGTGCGAGAGGGTCAGGCCCATCATGGCGCCGCGCAGGTCGGGCGAGCGGTAGGGCGTGCGGTTGCCCATCCAGTAGTCCAGCACGAGCAGGCCGCTCGCGCCCGGCACCTCGCGTGCGGCATCGGCCATCAGCTGACGGTGGCCGGCCGCATCGAGGCCGAAGATCTTGCCGGCCAGCCAGTCCATCACCGAGCCCGCCGAGACCTGGCCGCCTTCGATCAGCCAGGAGTTGTCGATCAGGGCATCCGGGTAGGGTCCCCACATGCCGGGCGCGTCGATGCGCCGCTTGGTGTGGATCAGGTGGACGATGGACGTGCCGCCGATGAACAGCAGCTTGCCCGGCTCGATGGTGCCCGCCCCCAGCATGGCCATGTGCGCGTCGATGCCGCCTTGCGCCACGAGCACCTCGCCTTGCAGGCCCAGGTGCGCCTTCGCCTGCGTGGACATCGATCCCACCGCCTCCCCCACCGGCACCACGCGCGTGGGCAGTTTGTCCAGCAGGCCCGGCGCGCCCAGCGCGGCGAACAGGTCGGGGTAGAACTTCTTCTCGAGCGTGTCGTAGTTCCACTTGCAGCAGGCATTCAGGCGCGAGGCCGCCCATGTGCCCGTGAGCCTGAAGTTGATGAAGTCCTGCGCCTCGCAGATGCGATGGGCCCGGGCATAGACCTGCGGCTCGTTGCGCGCCAGCCAGGCCGCCTTGGGCACCAGCCACTCCACCGCATTGGCGCCACCGCTGAAGGCCATGACCGGGTGCGGCGGGGTCGGCGCCAGCGTCACCTCGTGGCTGGCACGGCAGTCCATCCACAACAGCGCCGGGCGCAGCGGCATGCCCGCCTCGTCGGTGACCACCACGGTGGACGAGGTGGTGCAGGCGCACAGCGCCGACACGCGCGGATGGCCGTGGCGGGCCATCACGGCCTGGCTGGCCTGGCCCAGGGCCTCCCACCAGTCGAGCGGGGCCTGCTCGGCCCACCCCCACCGAGGGTGGCTGGTGCCGTAGCGCGCCTCTTCCACGCCGATCAGCGCGCCGGACGACGTGTCGTACAAACCCGCGCGCACGCTGCCGGTGCCAAAGTCCAATCCCATCACGACTGCCACTGTGTGTCTCCTTTGCCCCGCGCATGAAGGCCCCGGGTGTGCGCTTCATTTTTGTGTGTTTGCCGCGCGGCCACTCGCCACGCCACGCCGCGCTGCGCTGCGCCCCGGGTCAGGCGGGCCGGAAAAGAACCTTGGCAGCGCTCTGTTTTTTCTGCGCGAAGTTCTCGAACATGGCCCCCAGGTCTTCCAGCGGCAGGTCGTGCGTGACCATGAACTTCCACTTCAGCTCGCCGCTGGCCAGTTTGGCCAGCGACACCACCCACTCCTCGCCGGGGAAGGGCGTGCCGAAGGAGTTCCAGGCGCCGGCCAGGGTGACCTCCTGGCGCAGCAGGTGGCTGAAGGTGACGCTCTCCAGCACGATGTCGCCGGCGGGAATGCCGATGCACACCACGCTGCCACCGGGTGCCGCCATCCGGATGGCCTGGTTGATGGCCGTGGGGTGGCCCGCAGCTTCGATGATGAGGTGGCACCCGGGCAGGTCGTCCATCGGCTCGCTGCCCAGGCGCGTGTGCGTGGCGCCGGCCTCGCGGGCCAGCGCCAGCTTCCGGGGGTCGATGTCCACGCCGATGATGTCCTTGCCGCCCAGCAGCTTCATCCACTGGATGGCGAACAGGCCGATGGGGCCGCACCCGACCACGGCGCCGACGTGGCCGAGCGTGAAGCGCGCCTTCCAGATGGCGTGCAGTGCCACGGCGGCCGGGTCGGTCATGGCGGCAGCGGCGGGGTCCATGCCCTCGGGGCACGTGAGCAGGTTCGCGGCGGGCACGTTCACGTACTCGGCATAGGCACCATCGCGGCGGCTGCCGAAGTAGTCGTAGTCGGTGCAGCGCGACGGGAAGCCGCGCGCGCACTGGTCGCAGGTGCCGCACGGTAGCAGCGGCGGCACGGTGACGAGGTCACCGATGGCATGGCCCTGCACGCCTTCGCCGAGCGCCTCGACGTAGCCGGCGAATTCATGGCCGCAGATCAGCGGCATGACGTGGGCCCCCTTCTGGAGCATGCGCGGAATGTCGGAGCCGCACACGCCGCACACCGCCACCTTGACCAGCGCGTGGCCGGCCCGCACTTGCGGCTTGGGTTTGTCTTCCAGACGAATGTCGCCCGGCTTGTGCATCACGGCAGCGCGCATGGTGGTGGGATGGCTGGAGTTCATGGAATGTGCGGACGATGGATGAAGGCAGGCCCCCTGCCTGCCCGGCAAGGAGGGAGAAAAACAGGGAGAAAACAGGCCGGCTTTACTTGAAGACCGCAGGCCGGTACTCGGCAAACAGACCGGTGCGCTTGAACTCGCCCACGTTGGCTTTGGTCACGGCCTTGGTGCCGGCGTCCACGAAGGCGGGCACCTTCTTGCCGGCCTTGATCGCGCGCGCGGTCTGCACCGTCATGTCGCCCAGGTAGCGCGGGTCGTTCAGCGCGGTGGCCACGTACTGGTCGCCGCCGGCCATGCTGGCCAGGGCTTCGGAGAGGCCGTCCACGCCGGCCACGAACACGTCTTTCTTGCCGGCCTCGGCGAGCACCTTGAGTGCGCCCATGGCCATGTCGTCGTTGTGCGCGTAGACCACCTTCACATCGGGGTGGGCCTGCAGCAGGTCCTGCATGGCGGTCACTGCGTTGGCGCGCGTGTACTCGGCATAGGGACCGGCCACGATCTTGAAGCCCGAACCCTTGAGCGCGTCGTGGAAACCGTCGCGCCGCGCCGCCATCACGGTGCCACCGGCGTCGCCCTGGATCTCGATGACCTTGCCCCGGGTCGTGCCCTTCTTCTTGAGCTCGGCCAGCACGGCATCGCCCACGGCCTTGCCCATCTTCACGTTGTCGCGGCCCAGGTGCGCCGTCACGCCGCCACCGTTGATGCTGCGGTCGACGGTGATGACCGGCACGCCGTTCTTTTGCGCCGCGGCAATGGCCGGCTTGACGGCGTCGGGATTGACCGGATTGATGATCAGCACGTCGACCTTGCGGGTCAGCAGGTCCTGGATGTCGTTGTTCTGCTTGTTGACGTCGCCATTGGCATCCAGAAAGATCAGTTCGTCGCCGCCGGCCTTGGCGGCCGCCTCTGCGCCCTCCTTGAGCTGCACGTAGAACGGGGACTGCAAGGTCACCTGGCTGAAGCCGATTTTCAGACCCGCCGCATGGGCCACGGGGGTCAGCACGGCGACACCGGCTGCAACGACGGCCGCGCCGAAAAGAGCGCGCAAAGCGGGGGCAATTCGATTTCTCATGATGTCTCCAATGGACTGCGTTTGATTCTGTTCAGATGAACACCTGGCACTCATCTGCAGAAAATTATGAAACACCCAAAGGAACTTCGAGTGAGGAAATCAATTCTTCGAGGGAATTTCCTTAGGGCGCGAAATTTGCGTATTCGCTCAAATGAGCAGAATCAAAAATAATTGCAGATTCGAATAGGGTCGATCGTCGATTGGACGCGCTGCGCGAGCTTCCTGGCGCGTCTTTCGGGAGGTCTGGCGCTTCGCGATGCTGTCGGGCGCTGCGTGCTGAAGGCCGAGAAGGTTCCCGGCGACGACACGTCGATCCGTGCACGCATTGGCTCATCAGATCTGATCAGATCTGGCCTGAATACGGGTTCTGGTGCACGGCCGGCATCGGCTGGATCACCGGCCACACCTGCGTCGCTTGCGGCCCGCTCGCGGCCGGCGCCACGCGCAGGGCACTGCGCGGGCTGCGCCCTCATGTGCACGCGCGGCCAAACGCAGATCGCAGCCCCCTGCCGAGCGCTCAGGCAGCCGCCTGCCCGCTGAAAGCCCGCGCTTGCCACGAACGCGGGCTTTTTCATTACGGGTTTCCGAGCAGGCCGCTGGCGTCGAATTTGATTGACACCTCAATAGATGAAAAGTAATGTAATGGCAGCGTTGGCTGCATTGCCTCTCCGGGGCCGTTGTGTGGCCGCTAGTTCATCGACAACTGCTTTTTGACCTGCGACATGAAAATTGCGATTTTCGGGGGTGGTCACGGCGTCTGCGCGGCGGCGAGGCTGTCTGACGCCGACCACGAAGCACGCCTTTGGCACCGTTGGCACCGTTGGCGCCGCGACGCCGCAGCGCCCGCGCCCGCCGTGCGCGCCGGCACATTCACCAGCGCCACCCTGAAGGACGCCGAACCGGGCGCCATTGCCGCACCAGCCACCGCCTGGCACGCCATCGCGCGCGCGATGGCGCCGCGTCGCATCGGCGGCCAGGTCGCCCCGTCGTATTCCTGCCGTCGGACATCCGGCCGCACCGGGCCTTCGCTTGGCCAGCAACGCCAAGCCAGGCCGGCGCAGAGGGCCTGCCGCTGTGCGCCGCGCTTGCGCTGCGCGCAGCGGCCCAAAGAGACAACGGACGCACGATGACCGCCGCCACGCTTTTGCTGCGCGTCGCCCAAGCGCGCCAACTCAACCCGCTGATCCGCATGTTGCGCCTGTGCGCCGAGGACGGCGGCGCATTGCCCGGCTTCGCCGCCGGTGCGCATATCCGCGTGCAGGTGTCGCTGCCCGACGGCAAGACCGACTGGCGCCACTACTCGCTGATCGACTTTGCGACCACGCACAACGCCACCAGCGCGCCGGACCAATACCTGATCGCCGTGCGCAACGAGCCCGGGGGCCGTGGCGGCTCGCGCTTCATGCACCAGCGGTTGAAGGAAGGCGACACCATCGCCATCGAGGCGCCGAAAAACGAGTTTCCGCTGCACACCGGCCCGGGCGGCTCGGTGCTGGTGGCCGGCGGCATCGGCGTCACGCCGCTTGCCACCATGGCCGCCCGCCGCCGCGCCGAAGGCGCTGCCGTGCGCATGCACTACGCCGGCCGCAGCCGCGACCTGATGGCCTTCCTGCCCGAGTTGCAAAACCTGCTCGGCGATGACCTGCGCGTGCACGCCGACGCCGAGGCCGGCGCGCCGCTCGACATCGACGCGCTGCTCGACGGCGTGCCCGTCGGCGACCACCTCTACGTCTGCGGCCCCGGGGCCATGCTCGACGCGATGCTCGGGCGCACCCGGGCGCGCGGGTGGGAGCCTGGCCGTGTGCACTGGGAGATTTTTGCCGCGCCCGCCGCAGCAGAAGGCGACCAGCCCTTCGAGGTGGAACTGGCCCGGTCGGGCCAGCGCTTTACCGTGCCGGCCGGCCAAAGCATACTCGACTGCCTGATCGAGAACGGCTGCGACCCCATGTTCGACTGCAAGCGCGGCGCATGCGGCGTGTGCGCGGTGCCGGTGCTCGAAGGCGGGATCGACCACCGCGACCATGTGCTCAGCGCCCGCGAGAAGGCGCAGGGCAGCGTCATGCAGATTTGCATCTCCCGCGCCAAGGGCGCACGCCTGGTGCTCGACATCTGAACCAAGGAGCCACGCGAGCCATGACCTCGTACCGAGACAACCCCGATGCGATTCGCGCGCTGGTGCAAAGCGACCGCGTGCACCGCGACCTGTACATCAGCCAGGAACTGTTCGAGCTGGAGCAGCAGCATTTCTTCGCCAACACCTGGAACTACGTTGGCCACGAAAGCCAGTTGCCGAAAGCGGGCGACTGGATCAGCAACGAAATCGCGGGCCAGCCGCTGATCGTGGTGCGCCATACCGACGGCAGCGTGCGCGTGCTGATGAACCGCTGCGCCCACAAGGGGTCGCGGCTCGTGAACGGGCCTTGCGGCAACACCGGCAAGTTCTTTCGCTGCCCGTACCACGCCTGGACCTTCAAGACCGACGGCGCGCCGCTGGCGATTCCGCTGAAGACGGGCTACGAGCACACCCGGCTGCACGAGTGCGCATCGGGCAAGGGCCTGGCCAGCGTAGGGCATGTGCGCAGCCACCGCGGCTTCATCTTCGTGAAGATCAGCGACGCAGGCCCCGGCTTCGACGAGTATTTCGGCGCTTCGCTGAGCTCCATCGACAACATGGTCGACCGTTCGCCCGAAGGTGAACTGGAAATCGCCGGCGGCTGCCTGCGCTTCATGCACCAGTGCAACTGGAAGATGTTCGTCGAGAACCTGAACGACACCATGCACCCGATGGTCGCGCATGAATCCTCGGCGGGCACCGCCAAACGCATGTGGGCCGACAAGCCTGAAGACGAGCCCAAGCCGATGGCGATCGAGCAGTTCGTTCCCTTCATGTCGGACTACAAGTTCTTCGAGGACATGGGCATCCGCACCTACGACAACGGCCACAGCTTCACCGGCGTGCACTTCAGCATCCACAGCAAATACAAGGCGATTGCCGCCTACGACGACGCGATGCAGGCGCGCTACGGCGCGCAGAAGACGGCGCAGATCCTCGGCATGGCCCGGCACAACACCGTGTACTACCCGAACCTGACGATCAAGGGCGCGATCCAGGCGATCCGCGTCGTCAAACCGATCGCGGTCGACAAGACGCTGATCGAAAGCTGGACCCTGCGCCTGAAAGGCGCGCCGCCCGAGTTGTTGCAGCGAACCAGCATGTACAGCCGGCTCATCAACTCGCCGTTCTCCGTGGTCGGGCACGATGACCTGCAAGCCTATCGCGGCATGCAGGCCGGGCTGCACGCGAGCGGCAACGAATGGGTCAGCCTGCACCGCAATTACGAGCCTGGCGAATGGACGGGCGGCGAGGTCACGACCGGCGGCACGAACGAGTTGCCGATGCGCAACCAGTACCGCAGTTGGGTGCTGCGCATGACGGAGACGATGTGATGGCCGCCAGCACAGCCAGCACAGTCACCCGGCAAGACCTGATCGACTTCGTCGTGCACGAGGCCCGCCTGCTCGACACGCGCCGCTACGAAGAATGGAACGCGCTCTTCACCGACGACGCTTTCTACTGGGTGCCTTTGGCGCCCGACCAGGAAGACGGCCTGAACCACACCTCGCACATGTACGAGGACAAACTGCTGCGCGACCTGCGCATCGAGCGCCTGAAAAGCCCGCGCGCCTTCTCGCAGCAGCCGCCGAGCCGCTGCCACCATCTGCTGCAGGTGCCGGTGGTCGAGCAGTTCGACGCCCAGGCCAATCGCTTCGTGCTGCGCACCGAATTCCACTACACCGAGTCGCAGGGCGACGAGTTGCAGTTCTACGTGGGCAGTTTCCTGCATTACCTGACGGTGCAGGGCGGCGCGCTGCGCATGACGCTCAAGCGCGTGAACCTGCTCAACTGCGACGCGGCCCTGCCGGCCGTGCAGCTGTTCATCTGAAGACCAAAGACACGATGCCGCACGCCAGCGTCCACGACGTTTTCCAGGCCAGCGCAGCGCGCACGCCACGGGCCGAGTTCCTGTTCACCGAGCCGGTGACGGCGGCAGCCTACGGCATCGCCGCAGGAGCCATGCGCTGGGGCGACGCTGCCGCGCAGATCGGGCACCTGCGCGCAGCCTATGCACAGGCCGGCTACGGCCACGGCCACCGCGTCGGCTTGCTGCTGGAAAACAGGCCCGCCTTCATCCTGCACTGGCTGGCCCTGAATGCGCTGGGCGTGAGCGTGGTGCCGATCAACGCCGATCTGCGTTCGGCCGAACTGGCCTATCTGATCGGCCACAGCGAAATCGGCCTGGCCGTGACGCTGCCGGGGCGCGCCGCCGACCTGCGCGCGGCAGCCGGGCAGGCGCGCGTGGCGCTCGCGACGATGGGGCCCGACGCTGCCGTGCCGCCGGCGCAGACGCCCGCGCCACGCACCCATGAGCCTGTGGGCGCCGACACCGAATGCGGCCTGCTCTACACCTCGGGCACCACGGGCCGGCCCAAGGGCTGCATCCTGAGCAACGCCTACTTCCTGCGCACCGGCCAGTGGTATGCCGGGCTGGACGGCCTGTGCCGCATCCGCCCCGATGCCGAGCGTGTCATCACACCGCTGCCGCTGACCCATATGAACGCGCTGGCCTTCTCCACCATGGTGGTGCTGGTCGCGGGCGGCTGCCTGGTGCAGCTCGACCGCTTCCATCCGCAAACCTGGCTGGCCAGCGCGCGCGCCAGCGGCGCGACCATCGCGCATTACCTCGGCGTGATGCCGGCCATGCTCCTGTCGGCGCCGCCGTCGGCTGCCGATCGGGAACATGCGCTGCGCTGGGGCTTTGGCGCCGGCGTGGAGCGCAAGAACCACGGGCCTTTCGAAGAGCGCTTCGGCCTGCCGCTGATCGAGGCCTGGGCCATGACCGAGACCGGCGCCGCTGCCTGCATCATCGCCAACCGCGAGCCGCGCCTCGTCGGCACGAACTGCTTCGGACGCCAGGAAGACTTCGTCGAGACCCGCCTCGTCGCCGAGGACGGCAGCGACGCCGGCGTCGATGCGCCGGGCGAGTTGCTGGTGCGTTCGGCCGGCAACGACCCCAGGCGCCACTTCTTTTGCGGCTACCTGAAGGACGATGAAGCCACGCGCGCGGCCTGGGCCGATGGCTGGTTCCACACCGGCGACCTGGTGCGCCGTGACGCCGGGGGCAACTTCTTCTTCATCGACCGCAAGAAGAACGTGATTCGCCGCAGCGGCGAAAACATCTCGGCCGTCGAGGTAGAGAGCGTGCTCAACCAGCACCCCGCCGTGCAGGCGTCGGCCGTGGCCGCCACGCCCGACCCGGTGCGCGGCGACGAGGTGCTGGCCTGCATCGTGGTGCGCGCGCACGCCGACGCAGGCCAGCGCGCGCAAATCGCCGCCAGCATCGTCGAACATGCGCTCGCGCAACTGGCCTACTACAAGGCGCCCGGCTATGTCGCGTTCGTGGACGCGCTGCCGCTGACGCCTTCGCAGAAGATCCAGCGCGGCCAACTGCGCGAACTGGCGCAAGCGCTGCCGGGCCAGCAGCATTGCATCGACACCCGAGCGTTGAAAAAACGCCCGGCGGCGCCGGCATGACCCGGCGCCGCCTCTCCTACGCCGGCGTCGCGCTGGCCGTGCCCGTGACCGTGCCTTACGTGCGCTACTCCACGCGCTCGGCGCACTGGTTCATCGGCCAGGCCATCAAGGCGCTGGTCGACGCCAGCGGCGTGGCCAAGGAGCAGATCGACGGCCTGTGCCTGAGCAGTTTCTCGCTGGCGCCGGACACGGCCGTCGGCGTCACCGGGCACCTGGGCCTGTCCCCGCGCTGGCTCGACCATGTGCCCACGGGCGGCGCCTCGGGCGTGATGTGCCTGCGCCGTGCCGCACGCGCGGTGCAGGCCGGCGATGCCGACATCGTCGCCTGCGTGGGCGCCGACACCAACCATGTCGACTCCTTTCGCCAGACGCTCGGCAGCTTCAGCAACTTCGCGCGCGATGCCAGCTACCCCTACGGCTGCGGCGGGCCGAACTCGGTCTTCGCGTTCATCACCGCCCACTACATGCGCAGCTACGGCGCCAGGCGCGAAGACTTCGGCCGCATCTGCGTGGCCCAGCGCAGCAACGCGCTCGGCAATGCCAACGCGCTGTTCAAGAAGGGCCTGACGCTCCAGGAGTACATGGCCGCGCGGCCGGTCTCCGATCCGCTCCACCTGTTCGACTGCGTGATGCCATGCGCAGGCGCCGACGCCTTCCTCGTGATGCGCCAGGAGCGCGCGCGCGACCTGGGCCTGGCGCATGTGCTGATCCATGGCGCCATCGAGCGCCACAACGCCTATGCCGAAGACCCGGTGATGCTGCAAGGCGGCTGGCGCCAAGACCGCGACGACCTGTACGCGCAGGCCGGCGTGCAGCCCGCCGCGCTCGACTTCGTGCAGACCTACGACGACTACCCCGTCATCGTGATGATGCAGTTCGAGGACCTGGGCTTGTGCGACAAGGGCGAAGGCCCGGCCTTCGTGCGGTCGCACACCATGACCTTCGACGGCAGTTTTCCGAACAACACCAGCGGCGGGCAACTCTCTGCCGGGCAGGCGGGCGCGGCCGGCGGCTTTCTCGGCATGGTCGAGGCGATCCGGCAACTGACCGGCCAGGCCGGCCAGCGCTCGGTGCCGGGCGCGCAACTGGGCCTGGTCGCCGGCTTCGGCATGGTGGCCTACGACCGCTGCCTGTGCACGGGCGCCGTCATCCTGGGCCGACCCGCATGACGACGCCGCTGCTGCGCCCGCCGCGCAAGAACCCGCTGCTGCGCACCCGGCAGATGAACCTGCCGCCCGGCGCGCGCAGCCGCGTGGCGCTCGGCCTGACGGCCGCCGCCGCCGAAGGTCATTTCCGGTTGCAGACCTGCGACGACTGCGGCACGGTGCAGTACCCGCCGCGCGAGGTCTGCCACCAGTGCCTGTCGGCCGCCCTGCGCTGGCGCCCGCAAAGCGGCGCCGGCACACTGCTCGGCAGCACCACGCTGCACCACAGCAACGAGCTGTTCTTTCGCGAGCGGCTGCCCTGGCGGCTGGGCCTGGTGCAGCTCGATGCCGGGCCGACGCTCATGGTCCACCTGCACGGTGAGGTCGGCGACGCGCCGCAGCGCGTGCGCGTCGGCGCCCGGCTCGACCGCGCGGGGCAGGCCGTCCTGATTGGTTTTCCGAATGCAGAAAGTGCCCCCATGGCCGACGACGAGATGCTGCGTGAAATGACCAGCGACCCCCAATTCCGCAAAGCGCTGGTGACCGACGGCAAGACCGGCACCGGCCAGGCCATCGTGCGCGCACTGGCGCAGGCCGGCGCCGACATCATCTGGGTCGGCCATGCCGAGCCTTGGAAAAAAACCGGCACCGGGCTCGACGAGATCGCGGCGCTGCCGCAGGTCACACTCGTGCCGCTGGACCTGACCGACGGCCGCCAGGTGGCCGAGCTTGCCGGGGCCATCGGCGGCAAGGTCGACATCGTGATCAACAACGCCGAACTGCATCGCACCTTTGGCATCGGCGCGCGGCGCGGCACCGATGTGGCCAAGGCCGAGATGGAGATCAACTACTTCGGCCTGCTGCGCCTGGCGCAGGAGTTCGGCCCGGCGCTCAAGGGCCGCTCGGCCGACGGCGTGGCGGGCGCGACCGCGTGGGTCAACCTGCTGTCGATCTACGCGCTCAGCAACTTTCCGCCGCACGGCACCTTCAGCGCCTCGAAGGCCGCAGCGCACTCGCTCGCGCAGTGCCTGCGCGCGGAGATGCGGCCGGCCGGCATCCGCGTGATCAACATCTTCCCGGGGCCTATCGACGACGAATGGAACCAGCACCTGCCGCCGCCCAAGCTCGCCCCCGGCGCGCTGGCCCATGCCATCGTCAAGGCACTGCGCGATGGCGTGGAAGATGTCTACCCCGGCGACGTGGCGCAAGAGTGGCTCGAGCGCTGGCGCGACAACCCCAAGGTGCTCGAGCGCGAACTCGCCGCCGGCGGCTGAGACAGGAACACCACGATGACGACAAGCACCGAACCGATGTCCGCCGCCCGGCTCCTGAGCGGCCTGGTGGGCGCGCTGGCCAGCGGCCAGATCCGCGTGATCGACCTGACGCAGACGCTCACGCCCGGGTTCCCGCAGATCGCGCTGCCGCCCGAGATGGGGCAGTGCTGGCCCTTTCGCATCGAGGAGGTGTCCAGGTACGACGAGCGCGGCCCGGGCTGGTACTGGAACAACTTCTCCTGCGGCGAGCACACCGGCACGCACTTCGACGCGCCGATCCACTGGATCTCGGGCCGCGATCTGCCGAACAACTCGGTCGACACCATTGCCGTGCAGCACTTCATCGCGCCCGCCTGCGTGATCGACTGCTCGGCCGAGGTGCAACGCGACGACGACTACCTGCTGAGCGTGGCCGACATCGAGCGCTACGAAGCCGCGCACGGCCGCATCCCGAAGGGTGCGTGGGTGCTGATGCGCAGCGACTGGTCCAAACGCCGCGACCCCCAGGCGTACCAGAACTTCGACCAGACGGGCCAGCACACGCCAGGCCCGGGCACCGAGGCCGTGCGCTTCCTGGTCGAGCAGCGCGACGTGCTGGGCTTCGGCTCCGAAGCCATCGGCACCGATGCCGGGCAGGGCCAGCACCTGCGCCCGCCGTACCCATGCCACTACTACATGCATGGCGCGGGGCGCTATGGCCTGCAGTGCCTGAGCAACCTCGATCTGCTGCCGCCAGCGGGGGGGGTGCTGATCTGCCCGCCGCTGAAGATCGAAAAAGGCAGCGGCAGCCCGCTGCGCGTGCTCGCCCTGGTCGGAGCGTCGGCATGAGCGGCGCCCGGCCGCCCGAAGGCGCTCATACCGCAGCCGGAGGCGAAGGTGCCCCATCCTTCGCCGCCCGGCCGCCCGAAGGCGCTCATACCGTAGCCGAAGGCGAAGGCACTCCAGTGCGCGCCGCACCCGGGGTCGCGCTCGTCACCGGCGCCAGCGCCGGCATCGGCAAGCAGATCTGCGCCGACCTGCTCGCGCAAGGCTACGAGGTGCTCGCGCTCGCGCGCCGCAAGGCCGGAATCGACCACCCGAGGCTGCACAGCATCGAAGTCGATCTGAGCGATGCCAGCGCGACAGCGCAGGCCGTGCGCGAATGCGTCGAGCGCTTCGCGCCGACCACCATCGTCCACAACGCCGGCGCCATCCGCGCCGCGCCGCTGTCCGACGTCAAGCTCGACGACCTCGACGCCCTGATCGACCTGCACCTGGGTTGCGCCATCACGCTCGTCCAAGGGGCCTTGCCGGCCATGCGCGCGCAGCGCTTCGGCCGCGTCGTGCTGATGTCATCGCGCGCCGTGCTGGGCCTGGCCACGCGCACCAGCTACAGCGCCACCAAGGCCGGCATGCTGGGCCTGGCGCGCACCTGGGCGCTGGAGCTCGCGGCCGACGGCATCACGGTGAACGTGGTGGCGCCGGGGCCGATCCGCACCGACATGTTCTACGACCTGGTCCAGGCCGGCAGCGACAAGGAACGCGCGCTCGCGGCCTCGGTGCCCGTCAAGCGCCTGGGCGAAGTGGCCGACGTGGCACGCGCCGTGCGCTTCTTCACCGAACCGGGCAGCGGCTTCGTCACCGGCCAGGTGCTCTATGTCTGCGGCGGCACCAGCATCGCCAGCCTGGTGCTCTGAGCGGCGTTCGTTTTGCTTCCCCCCCCTTCATCCACCACCACTGGAGGCATCACCATGAAAGTCCTGCGCCACATTCACACACTCGCCCTCGCTGCGCTCCTGGGCGCTGCGGGCGCACAGGCCGCCGATCTGAAAGTCGGCTTCATCACCTCGCTGTCGGGGCCGGTGTCGTCGCTCGGCATTGCATACGACAAGGGCATGAAGGCCGCGCTGGCCTACCGCTCGCAGGTGGGGGGCCACAAGGTGCAGTTGATCGCGCTCGACGATGCCTCCGACCCGTCCACGGCCGCGCGCAATGCGCGCAAGCTGATCGAGGAAGACAAGGTCGACGTCATCATCGGCTCGGCCGGCGCGCCGGCCACGCTGGCCATTGCCAGCGTGGCGCGCGAGACGAAGACGCCGCTGATCGCCATCGCCAACGCCGACCTGCCCGGCGCGGAGGGCGCGTGGATGGTGACATTGCCGCAGCCCGCGCCATTGATGATGAGCGCGATGGTCGAGAAGATGAAGCAGGCCGGCGTGAAGACGCTGGCCTACATCGGCTTTTCCGACTCCTGGGGCGACCTGGTGTACGACGCGCTCACCAAGTCGGCGCCTGCGGCCGGCATCGAAGTGGTGGCCAACGAGCGCTATGCGCGCAGCGCTTCGTCGGTGGCCGGACAGGTGCTCAAGATCGTCGCGCTGCGCCCCGACGCGGTGATCACCGGCGCCTCGGGCACGCCCGGCGCGCTGCCATACCTGGCGCTGGCCGAGCGCGGCTACAAGGGCAAGATCTACGGCATGCACTCGCTGATCAACCCCGACTTCATCCGTGTCGGCGGCCCGTCGGTCCAAGGCGTGCAGGTGCCCACGGGGCCGGTGGTGGTGGCCGAGCAACTGCCTGACACCCACCCGATGAAGAAGGTCGCGCTGGAGTTTCGCGCCGCCTACCAAAAGTCCGAAGGCGCTGCGCCCACCGACACCTTCTGGGCCTACAGCTTCGATGCCTGGACGATCTACCTCGATGCCGCGCAGCGCGCGCTCGCCAGCAAGGCCGAGCCTGGCACGGCGCAGTTCCGGCTGGCGCTGCGCGATGCCATCGTGGGCACCAGGGAGTTGGTCGGCGCGCACAGCGTCTACAACTTCAAGCCGACCGACCGCTATGGCTCGGACGAGCGCTCGCGCGTCGTCGTCCAGCTCGACAAAGGCCAATGGAAACTGGTGCCGTAGCCCCACCGCCCAAGCCACCGGGCACAGCGCCATGACCGTCTATCGCGACCGTCCCGATCGCGTCGCAGCGCTGGTGCAGGGCGACCGGGTGCACCGCGACCTGTACCTGAGCGAGGAGCTTTTCGCGCTCGAACGACAGCACCTGTTCGCCAACACCTGGCTCTTCCTGGGCCACGCGAGCCAGGTGCCCGAGCCTGGCGACTTTGTCGCGCAAGACATCGCCGGGCGGCCGCTGCTGATGGTGCGCCAGCCCGACGGCGCAGTGCGCGCGCTGTACAACCGCTGCGCCCACAAAGGCGCGCAGTTGCTCACGGACGAGAGCGGAAACACCGGCCGCTTCTTGCGCTGCCCCTACCACGCATGGACCTACCAGCTCGACGGCGCGCCGCTCGGGCTGCCGCTGAAAAACGGCTACGAAGGCACGCAGCTCAAAGCCTGCGCATCGGGGCAGGGGCTGTCGGTGGTCAAGCATCTGAAGCTGTACCGCGACTTCGTCTTCGTGCGGCTGTCCGATACCGGCCCCTCGTTCGAGGACTACTTCGGCCCGGTGCTGGGCGCCATCGACGACATGGTCGAGCGCTCACCCGAAGGCCGGCTCAGCGTCGGCGGCGGCGTGCTGCGCAACATCATCCACTGCAACTGGAAGATCTACCTGGAGAACATCAACGACACGGTGCACCCGATGTCGACGCACGAGTCGGCCATCCATGCGGCCCGGGCGCTGCGGGACAGCCACGACCCCGGCGCCCCCAAGCCGATGGCGCTGGAGCAGATATTGCCGTTCGGCTCGGGCCACGAATTCTTCGACGCCATGGGCGCGCGCGTGTTCGCCAACGGCCACAGCGAGTTGGGCGTGAACTTCAGCATCCACTCCAACTACGCGCCGTTGCCCGAATACGAAGCCGCGCTGCGCACCGCGCACGGCCCGGCGCGCGCCGCCGAGATATTGCAACGCGCGCCGCAAAACGCGGTCTTCTATCCGAGCCTGTCCGTCAAAGGCTCGCCGCAGGCCATCCGCGTGATCCGGCCGCTGGCGGCCAACCGCACGCTGATCGAGGCCTGGAGCCTGCGCGCGGCTGGCGCGCCGGCGCTGCTGTTCGAGCGCGCGATGAGCTACAACCGCCTCGTGTTCTCGCCGATGTCGGTGCTCGCGCACGACGATGTGCACCTGTTCGAGAGCATCCAGCAGGGCCTGCGCGCCGACGGCAACGAGTGGGTCAGCCTGCACCGCAACCACGACGCCGCCGAGACGCAGCAGGCCAGCGTGACCACCAACGGCACGAACGAACTGCTGATGCGCAACCAGTTCCGCGCCTGGGCCCAGTCGATGGTGGCAGGCATGGAGGCCGGGCCATGAACGATCCGCGCGATTTCGTCGCCCACGAGGCGGCGCTGCTCGACAAGCGCCGGTTCGACGAATGGCTCGCCCTGTTCACCGCCGACGGCCACTACTGGGTGCCGCTGCTCGGCGCGGCGCAGGCCGACCCGTATTCGCACAACTCGCTGGCCTATGAAGACCGGCTGCTGCTGCAATTGCTCCAGCAGGGCCTGCGCGCCGACGGCAACGAGTGGGTCAGCCTGCACCGCAACCACGACGCCACCGAGACGCAGCAGGCCAGCGTGACCACCAACGGCACGAACGAACTGCTGATGCGCAACCAGTTCCGCGCCTGGGCCCAGTCGATGGTGGCAGGCATGGCGGCCGGGCCATGAACGATCCGCGCGATTTCGTCGCCCACGAGGCGGCGCTGCTCGACGAGCGCCGGTTCGACGAATGGCTCGCCCTGTTCACCGCCGACGGCCACTACTGGGTGCCGCTGCTCGGCGCGGCGCAGGCCGACCCGTATTCGCACAACTCGCTGGCCTATGAAGACCGGCTGCTGCTGCAATTGCGCGTGCAGCGCCTGCAGAACCCGCGCGCGCATTCGCAGCACCCGGCCAGCCACAGCCAGCACGTGCTGTCTGCGGCGCGCATCGAACGCGAAGCAGACGGCCAGGCATGGCTGCGCACGCCGTTCCTCTACGTCGAGGCGCGCGGCCAGGAGCAGACCCTGCTGAGCGGCACGGCGCGCCACCACCTGGTGCGCACGCCCGCCGGTTGGTCGATCCGCGCCAAGCGCATCGATCTGCTCGGCGCCGGGCGCGCATTGCCGGCGATCCAGTTGTTCATTTGAACCACCTGCCCACCACCCCACCACCCCACCGGAGCCACGACATGAAGCAGCGCCTGATGCAGACCTGGACACGCGGCGCACTCGCTGCGGCGCTGGCCGCCTGGTGCGTTGCGAGCGCGCAGGCGGGCGACCTGAAGGTCGGTCTGAGCGTGTCGCTGTCGGGGCCGAACTCCTCGGTCGGCGTGCCCTACGCCAAGGGCATGCAGGCCGCGCTGGCCTACCAACCCGCGGTGGATGGCCGCAAGGTCCAGCTCATCGTGCTGGACGACGGCTCGGACCCGAGCAGCGCCGGGCGCAACGCGCGCAAACTGATCGAGGAAGAAAAGGTCGACTTGCTGATGGGCACCTCCGGTGTGCCGGCGGCCATCGCCATGGCGCAGGTGGGCAAGGAGGCGAAGACGCCCATGATCGGCCTGACGCCCATCTTGCTCGACCCGAACGAGAACCCGTGGGTGGTCACCGTGGCGCAGCCGGTGCAGTTGATGATCGACGCGGTCGTCGAACGCATGAAGCGCAACAAGGTGCGGACGGTGGGCTACATCGGCTTTTCCGACGCCTGGGGCGACCTGGTGTACGACACGCTGATGAAGGCGGCGTCCGGCGCCGGCATCGAGGTGGTGGGCAACGAGCGCTATGCGCGCGCCGACCCGTCGGTGACCGGACAGGTGCTCAAGCTCGTCGCGCTGCGGCCCGACGCGGTCATGACCGGCGGCTCCGGCACGCCGGGCGCGCTGCCGTTCCTGGCGCTGCAAGAGCGCGGCTTCAAAGGGGGTGTGTACGGCCAGCACGGCCTGATCAACCCCGACTTCGTGCGCGTGGTCGGCACAGCCGGCCAGAACGCGCTGATGCCGACCGGCCCGGTGATCGTGGCCGAGCAGTTGCCGCCCGACCACCCGACCAGGAAGATCGCGGCCAGCTTCCGCGCGGCATTCCGGAAGGTGCACCAGGCGCCGACGAGCGATGCCTTCTCGGCCTACTCGTTCGACGCCTGGCTGGTGTTCGCCGACGCCGCATCGCGCGCAATGAAAAAGGCGCAACCGGGCACGCCCGAGTTCCGCGTGGCGCTGCGCGACGCCATCGTCAGCACGAAGGAAGTGGTGGGCACACACGGCGTCTACAACTTCAAGCCCGGCAGCCTCTACGGCGTGGACGAACGCGCCCGCGTGATCGTCAGGCTCGACAACAGCCAATGGAAGCTCGCTCCTTGAAGCGCTGGCTGAATCCGCCCGCGACGGACGCATCCGCCGCGTGACGGGTTTTTTTGGCCCGCCGGTGCCCCGACAGGCGTCTTGATCGAGGAGTAAAGACCGTGCCACCCCGCAGTGCGTTGGACCACGTCCACCGCGCCGGCGGTGGCCGGCTGCGTCGCCCGTATCGTGGCGGCGCAGCGCTGGTACGCCTGGCCCGGCAACTTTCTGCAGAGGCGGCCTCCGCGCCTGTGGCGCCCCCTTTGCGTGCCCGCGCCCAGTCCGCGCCCGCCTGCACCCGACTGCGCCCGCCCGCGCCCATCACCCGCCGGTCACGGGTGGAAAGAACGCGACCTCGGCCCCGTCGATCAGGGGGGCTGTTTCCTCGCTCAGACACTGGTTCAGCGCCATGCGCACGGCCCGGTGGCGGGCCAGGCTGGCGGCCGGGGCGCCGCCACGGGCGATCAGCTCGTCGCGCAGCGCGCCCAGCGTGGCCGCCGTCGTCTCTACGGACTCGCTGCCCTGGCCCATGGCCTCGCGGATGGCGGCGAAGTAACGCAGCGTGACCTTCATCACAGCAGTTGCGAAAACGCAATGAACTGCACGCTGTCGCCCGGTGCAATGGTCTGGCCGGCCGGGTTGTCGACCACGCCGTCGCCCCAGGCGGCGGAACTGAGCACGCCGGAGCTTTGGTTGCCAAACAGTTCCAACCCGCCCATCGGGTGCTGGCGCACGCGCAGGAATTCGCGGCGCTGATCGGCCTTGGGCCAGGCGAAACGGGCGCTGGCGGCGATGGGTTTCGGGGCCACGTCGGTCATGCCCTGCAAGCGCAGCACAAAGGGCCGCACCAGCAACGCAAAGGTCAGAAAGCTCGACACCGGGTTGCCGGGCAGCCCGATGAAGTGCGCCGGCCCGACCCGGCCGTAGGCGAAGGGTTTGCCGGGCTTGATCGCGATCTGCCACAGGTCCAGCCGCCCCAGCGCCTGAACGGCGGGTTTGACATGGTCTTCTTCGCCCACCGAGACGCCGCCACTGGTCAGGATCAGGTCATGCGCAGCGCTGGCGGCCTGCAGGGCTTGTTCGGTGGCCTCGCGCTGGTCGGGGACGATGCCCAGGTCGCTCACCTCGCATGCCAGGCGCAGCAGCATCGCGCGCAGGAAGAATCGGTTGCTGTTGTAGATGGCGCCGGGGCGCATCTGCCCGGGCGGCACGGTGCCGGGCATGACCAGTTCGTCGCCGGTGGAAAACAGCGCCACCCGTGGGCGGCGCGCCACTTGCAGCCGGTCCAGGCCGATGCTGGCGGCCAGGCCCAGCGTAGCCGGCGTCAGGCGCGTGCCGGCCGTCAGCACCACGGCGCCACGGCGAATGTCTTCGCCCGCATGGCGCAGCCATTGGCCGGGCTGGGGCCGGGCGTTGATCTGCACCTGGCCCAGGCCGTGATCGGGCGATGTCTGGCCGCTGCCGGAGGGCATCTGAGCGCTGCCGGATGGCGTCTGGCGCTCGACGGCCAGGGCCTGACAGTCTTCCTGCAACACGATGGCGTCGGCTCCCGCAGGCATCGGGGCGCCGGTGAAGATGCGCGCGGCGCTGCCTGGTGGCAGCGCTGCGCAGGCGCTGCCTGCGGTGATGCGCTGCGCTACCGGCAAGACGCTGCCCGGTGCCGTTACATCGGCGCAGCGCACGGCGTAGCCGTCCATCGCGCTATTGTCCTGCGCCGGCACTTGCAGCGCCGAGATGCAGTCTTGCGCCAGCACGCGGCCATCGGCGTCGAGCGTGCTCACCTGGTCGGTGGCCGGCAGGGGCCGGGCCTGGGCCAGTAGCTCGGCCAGTGCTTCGTCCAGGGGTTTCAGGGGTTTCATTGCGGGGCGCATCGCAGCCTTCCTCCATGCAGTGGCCGCTCGTACCCGAAGCGCTGTCCTTGCCGGATCAGCCAGCCGGCGACCTGGTCCGGGGCGTCGAGGTCGAGCACGGGCAGCGTCGTCGGCACGGGCAGGCGGTGCGCTGCGTTGGTGGCCACGGCGACCACGCAGTCGTCCCCGGGGTAGCGCACGGGTTCGGGTTGGCGCCCGGGCGCGCCGGTCTCGCCTGGATGCGGGGGGCGCCAGACTTCGATCTTGGGCAGATCGCTGCCCTTGAAGCCCTCGACCAGCACCCAGTCCACGTCCTGGCAGAGTTCGGCCAGCAACTGGTGCACGCTGAGCGTGGTGGCTTGCTCGAATTCGCGCATCAGCGCCAGCCGCCGGTCGGACGCCGCCACCACCTCGAAGGCGCCGGCCTCGCGGTGGCGGTAAGTGTCTTTGCCCGGGTGGTCGATGTCGAAACGGTGGTGCGCATGCTTGACCACCGACACGCGCAGTCCCTGCCGCCGCAGCGCCGGGATCAGTTGCTCGATCAGCGTGGTTTTGCCACTGCCGGAAAAGCCGGCAAAACCTGCGACTTTCATCCATCGCTCCCCATGGGGGCATGGCAGTCATCGCGCCCGGCGCTGCTGGCGCCCGGCGCCTGCGGTTTGGCGCCCGCATCCGCATCCGCCGTGCAGTGGCGCTCGATATAGGCTTTGACCTGTTGCGCATCGGCAGGCAGCCGCTGCACGCGCCGGGGCAGGTTTTCGATGCCGGCGAACTGCGCGGGTCTCTCGGGCGCCTGGCCCAGGGCTTCGATGATGGTCGCGGCGAACTTGATCGGCAGCGCCGTCTCCAGCACGATCATCGGCGCTGCGGGCGGGTCTTGCGCCGGGCGCTCGCGCGCCCTCTGCGCCAAGTGCTCGCGCGCCACCTTCACCCCGTCGGCGGTGTGGGGGTCCAGCGTGACGCGATGGCGCTGGTGGTTGTCGCGGATGGTCGCCAGCCGGTCGGCATGGGTGCTCTTGCCGCTGGCAAAACCGTAGCGCGTTGCGGCTTCGGCAAAGCGCGGGTCGCCGCTCAGGTCGATCCGGCCCCGGGTGGCCAGGGTCTGGCCGAACAGCGTCTCGACGCGCGCGCCGTCGCGGCCGAGCAGGTCGAACACGAAGCGCTCGAAGTTGCTGGCTTTGCTGATGTCCATCGAGGGGCTGGAGGTGGCGCGCGTATCGGCGCTGCTGCGCACGCGGTAGACGCCGGTGCGAAAGAATTCGTCGAGCACATCGTTCTCGTTGGTGGCCACCACCAGCCGGTCGATGGGCAGGCCCATCATGCGCGCCACATGGCCGGCGCAGACATTGCCGAAGTTGCCGCTGGGCACCGTGAAGCTGACCTGCTGCGCGTTGCTTGCGCTGGCTTGCAGGTAGCCGGCAAAGTAGTACACCACCTGCGCCAGCAGGCGCGCCCAGTTGATGGAGTTGATGGTGCCGATCCGGTGCCTGCGCTTGAAGGTCTGGTCGCGGCTGACGGCCTTGACGATGTCCTGGCAGTCGTCGAACACGCCGTCGATGGCCAGGTTGTGGATGTTGGCGTCTTGCAGGCTGAACATCTGCGCCTGCTGGAAGGCGCTCATGCGGCCATCCGGGCTGGTCATGAATACGCGCACGCCGGTCTTGCCGCGCAGCGCGTATTCGGCCGCACTGCCGGTGTCGCCGCTGGTGGCGCCCAGGATGTTCAGTTGCTCGCCACGGCGCGCCAGTTCGTACTCGAACAAATGGCCCAGCAACTGCATGGCCAGGTCCTTGAAGGCCAGCGTCGGGCCGTTGGACAGTGCTTGCAGCCACAGGCCGGCTTCGAGCGGGCGCAGCGGCACGATGGAGCGGCTGCCGAAGACTTCGGCGATGTAGGTCTTGGCGCACAGCGCCCGCAGGTCGGCGGCGGGAATGTCGTCGATGTACAGCGACAGCAACTGGTATGCCAGTTCGGCGTAGCCCTGCTCGTGCCAGACCTGGCGCAAGCGCGTCAGGGCTGCGTCATCGATCTGCGGGTAATGCTCGGGCAGGTACAGGCCGCCGTCGGGGGCCAGGCCCTCGAGCAGGATGTCGCAAAACGGTCTGCGCCCTGCCTGGCCACGGGTGCTGATGTATTTCATGGTGCAAGCCGGTCGGTATTCGCATTCAGTTCAGTGCTTCCTTGCGCAGGCGTGTGATCGGCGCCAGCACTGTCGTCAGGGCCTGCATCCGGGCCATGACGGCGTCCATCGTACCTTCGCGCGTGTCGTGCGTGAGGATGATCAGATCGGTCTGGGCCGAGCCTGCGCCGCCTACCTCGTCGGCTTCGCGCTGCAGCACGGCATCGATGCTCACCCCGGCCTCGGCCAGCAGGCCGGTGACCTGGGCCAGCACGCCGGCCTGGTCGGCCACGCGCAAGCGCAGGTAGTAGCTGGTGACCACTTCGCTCATCGGCAGCACCGGCAGCGCGTCCATCGCGTCGGCCAGGGTATGGGGCTGGAAGGCCAGGTGCGGCACGCGGTGCTCGGGGTCGGCGGTGTGCAGGCGGGCGATGTCCACCAGGTCGGCAATCACGGCGCTGGCGGTCGGCTCGGCGCCCGCGCCTTTGCCGTAGTACAGCGTGGTGCCGACGGCGTCGCCTTGCACCACCACGGCGTTCATCGCGCCTTCGACATTCGCGATCAGGCGCTTGGCCGGCACCAGGCAGGGGTGCACGCGCAGTTCCACCCCCTTGTCGACGCGCTTGGTGATGCCCAGCAGCTTGATGCGGTAGCCCAGTTGCTCGGCGTAGCGGATGTCGGCCGTCGCCAGCGCCGTGATGCCTTCCACATGGGCCTTGTCGAACTGCACCGGAATGCCGAACGCGATCGCGCTCATCAGCGTGAGCTTGTGGGCCGCATCCACGCCCTGGATGTCGAAGCCGGGGTCGGCCTCGGCGTAGCCCAGGCGCTGCGCCTCCTCGAGCACCACATCGAAATCGCGGCCCTGGCTGCGCATCTCGGACAGGATGAAGTTGGTCGTGCCATTGATGATGCCGGCGAGCCACTGTATGCGGTTGGCGGTCAGCCCCTCGCGCAACGCCTTGATGATGGGGATGCCCCCGGCCACGGCGGCCTCGAAAGCCACCATCACGCCCCGGGCCGATGCGGCCGCGAAGATCTCGCTGCCATGCACGGCCAGCAGCGCCTTGTTCGCCGTGACCACATGCTTGCCGGCCGCAATGGCCTCAAGCACCAGCGTCTTGGCAATGCCGCAGCCGCCGATCAGTTCGATGACGATGGCGATGTCCGGGTTGGCGATGATCGCGCTGGCATCGCCGAGCACCTGCACATCGGGGCCGACCAGGCTTTGCGCGCGCGCCACATCCCGGGCCGCGACCATGGTGATCTGAATGCCCCGGCCGGCGCGGCGGCTGATTTCGTCCTGGTTGCGCCGCAGCACGTCGAACACACCGCCACCGACGGTGCCCAGGCCGAGCAGACCTGCTTGAATGGGTTTCATGCGTTGACTGACTTATCGGTTTTTGAAAAAGGGGGCCTGGCCCCTCGCGGGCCGGCCGCCGGAGCCTGCGCCGGGAGATGCGCGCCGCATCCTCGAGCGCCACATGCGGGCGCTACATTCGCTCCCACTGCTTGCGGTACTGCGCGAGGAACCGCGCCACGCGGCCGATGGCCTCGCGCAGGTCATCCTCATGCGGCAGGAACACGATGCGGAAATGGTCCGGCGTCGGCCAGTTGAAGCCCGTGCCCTGGACCAGCATCACCTTGGTCTCTTGCAGCAGTTCCAGGAAGAACTGCTGATCGTCGGCGATCGGGTACAGGGCCGGGTCGAGGCGCGCGAACATGTACAGCGCCGCGCTCGGCTTGACGCAGCTCACGCCCGGAATCGCCGTGATCAGCTCATACGCCAGGTCGCGCTGCCGGCGCAGGCGCCCGCCTTCGCCGACCAACTCGTTGATGCTCTGAAAGCCCCCCAGGGCCGTCTGTATCGCCCATTGGCCGGGCACGTTCGAGCACAGCCGCATGTTCGAGAGCATGTTCAGACCCTCGATGTAGTCGCGCGCCGGCTTCTTGTCGCCCGAGACCACCAGCCAGCCGGCGCGGTAGCCGCAGGAGCGGTAGCTCTTGGACAGCGAGTTGAACGTCAGCGTCAGCACATCCTGGCTCAATGAACCGATGGCCCGGTGCCTGGCGCCGTCGTACAGCACCTTGTCGTAGACCTCGTCGGCGAAGATCACCAGGCCATGGGTGCGCGCGATCTGCACCAGGTCTTCGAGCAGCGACTCCGGGTACAGCGCTCCGGTGGGGTTGTTCGGGTTGATGACCACGATGCCCTTGGTGCGGGGGCTGATTTTGGCGCGGATGTCGTCGAGGTCCGGCATCCAGCCCCGGGCCTCGTCGCACAGGTAATGCACCGGCGTGCCGCCCGAGAGGCTGGCGGCGGCCGTCCACAGCGGGTAATCGGGCGCGGGCAGCAGCAGTTCGTCGCCGGCGTCGAGCAGCGCATTGGTGGCCATCACGATGAGTTCGCTGGCGCCATTGCCCAGGTAGATGTCGTCGAGCGTGACCCCCGCCAGGCCCTGCTTTTGCGTCTCGTGCATCACCGCCTTGCGCGCCGCGAAAATGCCCTTGCTGTCCGAATAGCCCGAGGAATGGGGCAGGTTGCGGATCATGTCGAGCTGGATTTCCTCGGGGGCATCGAAGCCGAACACGGCCAGGTTGCCGATGTTCAGCTTGATGATCTTGTGCCCGTCTTCCTCCATCTGCTTGGCCGCGTCCATGATCGGACCGCGAATGTCGTAGCAAACGTTGGCGAGCTTGGCGGATTTGTGGACGACTTTCATGCGCTGGCAGTGGTGGGCGATGGGGCAGCAGTCAGGGGCAGGTTTCGGGCACCCGGGCGATGCCTATAATTTGACCACAGATCAGCAGCGGTTCCGGCGCCCCGCCGCGCTGCCGACAGCCATGAAATTCCAGCCCGACCACAGCGACGCGCAAATCATCAGCGGCTACGGCCCGGGCTGGATCCGCATCGGCGCGGACAAGATCAGCCACAGCGTCCTGATCGGCGCCAGCGGCCTGCGCCAGGCATGGCCCTGCGCGCGCTTTGAAGACCTGGGCGCCGGGCATTTCGCGCAACTGGCCGGCCTGGACGCGGAACTGATCATCTTTGGCAGCGGCCCCCGCAACCGCTTTCCGGCGCCGGCCTGGCTGGCACCGCTGATGGCGCGCCGCATGGGCCTGGAGACCATGGACACCCCCGCCGCCTGCCGCACCTACAACCTGCTGGCCCACGAGGGGCGCAAAGTGGTCGCAGCGCTGATTCTGTGATCCGGCGCAAAAACGCCCCGCGCTGGCGCTAGTGTCGCGTCACGGATCAGATGTCGTAGGCTGCGCGCAGCCATCGGAGCGCAGCGCAAGGCGCATCGCGCAGCCCATACCGAGCTGTATTGGCAAGCGATGCAACGCCGCGATGCGCTTCGATGGCCAGCGCAGACCGACAGATGATCGGTGACGCGACACTAGAGGGCGCAGCCGCATCAGTAGTACACCTGCCCGTCGCGGCCGATCACGCCGATGTTCACATACCGGCTGCCCGCATTGCCCTTGGAAAAATCCAGGTGAAAGCCGCCGATGTCGATTTCGCCCATTGTCGACAGCGTGGCCGCCAGGTTGGCTGCGCTCAGGCCGGTGTTCTTCGGGTGCTTGAGGGCCTCGCCCACCGTGCGCGCCGACAGATAGCCTTCGAGCTGAAACTCCGTGTATTCCTGCATCTGCGGAAAGGCTTCTTTCATCGCCGCCTGAAACTCCCGCTGCACCGGCAGCATCTTGTCGTTGGGGTCGGGAAAGGCCTGCACAATGCCGACGCCGCGCGCACCCGCAACCCCCACCACCTTGACGATCTGCGCGGCGGACACGTAAGAGAGCACAAAGAGCGGCTGCGTTACATCCGCCTTGCGCAAAGCCGCAATGCCGGCGACGATGAACGGCGGCGGGCCGATGACCAGCACGCCCTGCGCGCCCAGCGCGGCGATCTGCCGGGCGGCAGCCGCCAGCGCCGCAGCATCGGGGCCGGACTTGACACCATTGAGTTCGATCTTGCCGCCGGGCACTGTCTTCACGGCCTCTTGCACCACGGCCATGCCCGAGGTGCCGGTGGGCAGGTCTTGGTAGAGCGTCGCCAATTTGCTCATGCCCAGCATCTGCGCATGGCTGACGATTTCTTCGATCTCCTGCTTGTCGCCGGCCCGGACGTGAAAGAACTTCGGATGCCCCGGCGTGCGCAGGCTTTCGGCACCGGGCACGCCGTTGACCACCACCACCGGTGCGGTATCGAGCAATTTGTCGTCGAGCATGCGCTTGATGGCGGCCGAACCCATCGGCGAGATCAGCGCCAGGGGCTTTTTCTCCATCGCCTTCGGGAACTGCTCGGCAAAGCCTTCGCCGCTGAAACGGTCATCGGCCTCGAACAGCGTGAGCTTTTGCCCCCTGATGCCCCCGGCCTTGTTGGCCTGGGCCAGATAGGCCTTGATGCCCTGGTTCAGCCCGGCCGCATCGGCAGCCAGCGGCCCGGTGAAAGGACCGATCTGGCCCAGCACGATCTGGGAACTGGCCATGGAACCCACTGACAACACCACGAGCAGCAGCACGGCACGGCAGAGCAGGCGAATCGGGCGCATCGGCTTCCTCCCCAAAAAAAGCCCCTCTGACCGGGGCGCTACCATCTATCTGTGCGGGCGGTTCTGGCGAACATTCAGGCGGCTTGAATCTAGCATGGCCACGCAAAGCCGGTGTACGGTTTTGTAACCTCAGCCGCGCCGCGCCGCGCGCACGCGATCGAACAGTTCTTGCGCCTGCGCGCCCGCCTGCGTCGGGCCATGCCCGCCTTGGTCGGCGCCTTGGTGCGCGGCCTGCAAACTGCCCAACAGCCGCTCCAGCACCGGCGCCCGCGGCAGCAGCGGGCCCAGGAAAAGGGCGCGGCGGCGATGGCCGATCAGCAGCGTGGGGAAGGTCTCGAATTCCAGATCGCCGGCGATGTCGGCCTCGTCCTCGATGTCCACCCATTCGAAGCGCACGCCGGGATGCGCGCGCGCCAGGGCGTCAAACGACGATCGGTAGTCGCGGCAGGCGCCGCACCAGTCCGGGCACAGGCAGATGGCCCACCACGGGTCGGCGGCGGCGTTCGGGGCATCGGGCTGCATGGCGCGGGCTTTCCATCAACGCAACGCCGGGTCGTCAGCCGCCAGGCCATGGGCCCAGCCCGCAGCGCACCAGGAGCAAAGCCATTGCCGCGCGGCAGCGCTGGCGCGCTCCAGATCGCGCGCGCCGAGCTGGCGCCGATCGGCCAGGCGCCGCATCAGCTTGGCGTCGCGCCCTGCGGCGCGGTAGCTCTCGCCGTTGATGAAGACATGCTGCGCGTCGTACAACATGCGGCTGCGCCGATCCAGACGCAGCCCATGGCACGGCGCACCGTCGGCACCGGCGTCGGCACCGGGCTCGAACCATACGCAGGGCTTGGGCTCCGTCAAATACTCGCCCAGCGCGCGCTCCAGCGCCAACGGCCGGGCCAGCGCGCGCGCCAATGCGGCGCGGGCGAAATCTTGCAGGCGGGGGGCCATCGCGGCCGGCTGCGCAGTCGCCCGCTGGCCCGCGTCGCGGTAGCGCCGGGGACGGCCCCGATCACCCGCATCGTCCGCATCGCCCTCATCGCCCGCATCCTCTGCGATGCGCAGCAACAACTCCCGTGCCAGTTCTGCGCGTGCAGGCGCGCGAAAACCGATCGACCAGGTCATGCACTCCCCCTGGGCGATGCCGTCGTGGGCGTAGCGCGGCGGCAGGTACAGCATGTCCCCCGGATCGAGCACGAACTCCTGTTCAGGCGCGAACTGCGCCAGCACTTTCAACGGGATGTCCGCGCGCAGCGTCAAATCCTTTTGCCGGCCTATGCGCCAGCGGCGCTGGCCATGGGCCTGCAGCAAGAACACGTCGTAGCTGTCGAAATGCGGCCCCACGCCGCCGCCGTTGCTGGCGTAGCTGATCATCAGGTCATCGAGCCGCGCCTCGGGCACAAAGCGAAACTGCTGCATCAGCGCATGCACCGCGTCGTCGTGCAGGTCCACGCCCTGCACCAGCAAGGTCCAGCCGGGCTGCTGCAACGCCGGCAATGCGCGGCGCGGCAGCGGCCCATGGCGCAGGCTCCAGACCCCTTGGCGCAACTGCACCAGCCGGGATTCCACGCCCTCCCGGGCCGCCAGCGCGAACACATCGGCACGCGACACCGGCGGCGCGAACCCGGGGATGGCCTGGCGCACCAGCAGGGGCTTTTTTTGCCAATGGCGGCGCATGAATTGCACGGGGCTGAGGCCGCCGAGCAGCGCAAGGGGTTGCCGGATGTCCATGGATGGGGTGGGCGTGAAGCAGTGGTGAAACAGCGCCAAGGCCGGTGGGTCGATGCGACAATTGTCCTATGGAAATCACCCGACGATGCGTGGTCGCACTGACCTGGACACTCAAGGACAGCCTGGGCGAAGAACTCGATGTGCTCGATGAACCCGTGGAGTTCCTGGTCGGCGGCGACGATCTGTTGCCCCGTATCGAAGAGGCTTTGCAAGCCCACGGCGCTGGTGCCACGCTGGCGCTGCACCTCGAACCCGAGGAAGCCTTTGGCGACTTCGACGAGCAATTGCTGTGGCTGGAGCCGCGCTCGCTCTTTCCCGCCGACATCGAGGAAGGCATGAGGATCGATGGCCTGGCCTTGCCGGCAGCCTGCAGCCCGGATGTGCCGCGCAGCGCTTGCTACACCGTGGCCGGAATCTACCCGGAGCATGTGGTGCTCGACGGCAACCACCCGCTGGCGGGCATTGCGCTGCGCCTGCAATTGACGGTGCAGGCGGTGCGCGCCGCCACGGACGAAGAAATCGGCCGGGGCAGCGTCGGGCCGGGTTTCTTTCGGATGCCGCCCCAGGTGCCCGGCAGTGCGCGGCAGCACTGAGCGGCCCGGTCGTGGTGCGCGCAGCGCGCCAGGCTCAGAGGGCCGTGCCCGGCAGGCGGCCCATCACCAGCGCGAGATTTGGCCGTTGTA